>CAZPQE010000397.1:0-6721 GCA_964588615.1 uncultured Clostridia bacterium
CTGCGGTCGGCGCTTCGACGTGCGCATCGGGCAGCCACGTGTGCAGCGGAAAGAGCGGAACCTTGATCAGAAATGCGAGCGCGAATCCCCAGAACAGCCATTGCTGATGGCTGAGTGAAAGTACCAATCTGCCGGTTTCGAGGCTGCGGTTGATTTGGGCGATGTCGAACGTGAAATTACTGGTCGCCTGCCCATGCAGGTAGTAGAGGGCGATGATTGCAGCAAGCATCAACAGGGAACCGACCACGGTGTAGATGACGAACTTGACGGCGGCGTAGATTCTTCGCTCTCCTCCCCACACTCCTATCAGGAAGTACATAGGCACGAGCATCACTTCCCAGAAGAGATAAAAGAGGAACATATCCATCGCGACGAAGACGCCTATCATTCCGGTTTCGAGCGCGAGCATCGAGATGAGGAATTCGCGCTGACGGAAATGAATCGATTTCCACGACGAGATGAGCGAGACCGGAACGAGGAAAGTCGTCAGCACGACGAGCCACAAACTCAACCCGTCTACGCCCACGTGATAACGCACGCCGAGATTGAAAGCATCGATCCAGGGAACGTCGGTTTGAAACTGAAGCCCGCCCGACGGGTTGAATCTGAGAGGAAGCAGCAGCGAGACGGCGAACGTCGCAAGTGAAAACAGGAGGGCAGTCCAGCGCATCAGGTTTTCATTCGGCCTGTCGCCGCGCCCGACTGCTATGAGCGCGAAGGCGCCCGCGACGGGCAGCAGAGTTATGATTGTGAGCAGATAAGTTTCCATTTCAACCCAGCACGAAATAACCTATGACGACGACCGCGCCCATGATGATTATGGCCACGTAGCTGCGCGCAAGCCCCGATTGCAGATAGCGCAGCCCGCCGCCCAGCAGCGCGGCAAGACGAGCCGAGCCGTTGACCGCGCCATCGATTATGCGGACATCGATTATCTTCCACAGAAAAGATGTCGAAGAGGTTTTGATCGGATTGATTATCGTGGCGTCGTAGGCTTCATCGACGAAGTATTTTTCTTCGAGCAGTCGCGGCGGCTTCCACAACGGATTTCGCTTGAACCACGCCCAGCCGATGGCTATTCCCAGGAATGCGATGGCCATCGAAATGACTGTCAGAGCCAGTTCTGTGCCATGTCCTTCTGCGGCAGCTTCGCTGTGAGCGACCGTTTCAGCGATAGAAGGATGGAGCAGATGCTCGAAGAAGTTTTGAATCCGTCCGCCCGACAATCCTTCAGGCACGCCGAGATAACCCGCAAAGATTGCTCCGACCGCAAGCACGATGAGAGGCAGCACCATCGCTGGAGAAGATTCTTTCGGCGCGTGATAATCGTCGTGTGAATCATGCTCGTGGCCGTGATGGTCGAATCGCTCCTGGCCCCAGAAAGTCAGAACCATCAATCGAGTCATGTAGATCGCAGTAAGCAAAGCCGTCGCCGCGCCGACGACCCATAGAACTTTTGCGAGAGTCGGATCGATGGCCGAAGAGGTGAACGCGCGATAAAGAATTTCGTCTTTGCTGAAAAAGCCTGAAAACAGAGGCACGCCCGCTATGGCCAGCCACCCGACGGCCATCGTGCGAAATGTCCACGGCATGTATTTCTTCAATCCGCCCATTCGACTCATATCCTGCTCGTGATGAAGTCCGATGATGACCGAGCCTGAGCCTAAAAATAAAAGCGCCTTGAAAAATGCATGCGTGAACACGTGAAAGATGCCCGCCGTAAACGCGCCGACTCCGCAGGCGAGGAACATATAACCGAGTTGAGAGACGGTCGAATAGGCCAGGACTTTTTTGATGTCCCATTGCGCGATGCCTATGGTCGCGGCAAAAAGCGCGGTAGCCCCGCCTATGACGGCGACTATCGCCATCGCCGTAGGAGCTTTGACATAAATCGAGCTTGCGCGCGAGACCATATAGACGCCCGCCGTGACCATCGTCGCCGCGTGAATGAGAGCCGATACGGGCGTAGGGCCTGCCATCGCGTCGGGCAGCCATACGAACAGCGGTATCTGCGCGCTCTTGCCCGTCGCGCCCACGAACATCAAAACGGCTATGGTGGTGACGCCGCCCGCGAATATGACGGAAAGAGTCGCGGGGTCAGCCGATTGACGCGCGGCCCACTCGAATGCGCCCGTAATGCCTCGCGCGGCGTCGTCGAAGTAAAAGATCGAGCCTGATTTCAAAAACAGCAGCAGCGCTCCGAGAGCGAATCCGAAATCGCCTATGCGGTTGACGATGAAAGCTTTCTTGGCCGCGTCGTTGGCGAAGTCTTTCGTGAAGTAATAACCGATCAGCAGATAAGAGCAAAGCCCCACACCTTCCCAGCCTACGAACATCAGAAGGAAATTATCGGCAAGGACGAGCGTCAACATCGCGAACATGAAGAGATTCAAATACGCGAAGAAGCGCCAGTAGCCGTCTTCGCCTTTCATATAGCCTGTGGCGAATACGTGAATCCAGAAGGCGACGAATGTGACGAACAAAATGTATATACCCGAAAGCGAATCGAGCAGCAGTGAGAAGTCCGCGCGAAATCCTCCGACATCGATCCACGTGAAGAGGTAATCGTAAATCCGCGCGCCCTCTTCGAGCGCGTGCAGGTGACGGAAGAAAACGTAAAATGAAAGCGCGGCAGAAACTCCTACCGTCGCGCAGGCAATGAGAGAAATCAGTCGCTCGCCCATGCGTTTGCCGAACACTCCCAACGTGAGAGCGCCCGCAAGCGGGGCGAGTACGATTATGGATAGAAGAGGTTCGTTCATAATTTCAGAGAGTCGGCCTCATCGACATTGAGCGACTGGCGATTGCGGAATATCGAGATGATTATGGCCAGCCCCACCGCGGCTTCCGCTGCGGCTACGGTCATCACGATGAAGACGAAGAGTTGTCCTCCCATATCGCCGAAGTAGGAAGAGAGCGCGACGAAAGACAGGTTGACTGCATTGAGCATAAGCTCTATGCAGAGGAATATCGTTATGGCGTTGCGCTTGATGAAGACTCCCACCGCGCCTATGGTGAAGAGCAAAGCCGAAAGTCCGAGATACCAGGATAAAGGAATCATTTCTTTGTCCGTTGTTAGTGGCCAGTTGTCCGTTGCAGATGACCACTGACAACGGACAACTGACCACTGACGAAAATCAATCTTCTCCTCTGCGCGCCAGAACCATCGCGCCTACTATGGCCATCAGTATCAAAACCGATGTCACCTCGAACGGGAGCAGGTCGTCCGTAAACAGCTTCGTCCCTACGCTGAGAGTGGTTCCGACGGCCTGCGCGCTGTCGTCCGGGGGAGGCATCGGAATGGGTTTGATCAGTCGGATGATGTAAAACGCTTCGGCGATCAGAAGCCCCGCAAACGGGATGGCCAGATACCTGAGAGCTTTGTGCTTTTCGATATAGGGCGCTTCCTTGGGGGCGTTGAGCAGCATTATGACGAAGACGAATAAAACCATGATCGCGCCCGCGTAGACTACGACCTGAATGGCTGCGATGAACTGCGCGCGCAGCATCACGTAGAGAGCCGAAAGTGCGATCAGCGTGCCGACGAGCGATAGCGCCGAATGAAGCGGATTGCGCTGAAGCAGTATATTTAGCGCGGCTGCGACGGCGACTACAGCGAATATGATGAACAGAACTTTTTCCATGCTTACTGAAAGTCGCGAATGTACAACAGGCTGCCAGCCTGTTGACACCCTGAAACCATGAAAATTTAAGGCATCAGCAGGCTGGCAGCCTACTGTACCTTTTCTGAGGAGATGTGGGACGAGGAAATAAGTAATGAGCGAGAGGATTTCTTCACCTCTTCACCTCTTCACCTCCTCACCTCTTCACTTTGTTTCCTGTCACCTCCTTTTCACACTCTCTTTAACTGACCAGCAGCTTGACGGTCGCTGTGATGATGATGTTCAAAATCGCCAGCGGCAGAAGGACTCTCCATCCGAATCGCATCAGTTGATCGTATCGGAATCGCGGAAGAGTGAAGCGAATCCAGATGAATACGAACACGAATACGAACACCTTCGCCGTGAAATAAATCAGGCTCAATGCCGGATAAGCTTCGACTCCCGGCCCCATCCATCCGCCCCAAAACAAAGTCGTCGAGATGGCAGCCGACGCTATCAGGTTGCAATACTCGCCCATCTGAAACATCACGAATTTCATCGAGGAGTATTCCGTGTGATAACCGGCCACGAGTTCCGAATCGGCTTCCGGAAGATCGAATGGTACGCGATTCGTCTCAGCAAGAGCCGCTATGAAGAAGACCAGAAACCCTAGCGGCTGAGAGACGAACACATTCCAGCGCATCCCTCCCCATCCGCCCTGCGAGCGGACTATCTCGACCAGATCGAGCGAGCCGGATTGAATCAGTATGCCTACGATCGAGAGTCCCAGCGCAAGCTCATAGCTTATCATCTGCGCCGATGCGCGCAGTCCGCCCAAAAGAGAATACTTGTTGTTGGAAGCCCAGCCCGCGAGCGCGATCCCGTAGACGCTGACCGATCCGAGGGCGAGAACGTAAAGCAATCCGACATCGAAATGCGTGACGTGAAGCGAGATGGCGCGACCGAACAGAGTTATCTCGCTGCCGAAGGGGATGACGATGAAGATCATAATCGAAGGGATCATCAGCAGAGTCGGCGCGATTATGTAAAGCAGTCGGCTTGCCTCAGACGGGATGATGTCTTCTTTGAATATCAGTTTGAGGCCGTCTGCTGCGGGTTGCAGCAGACCCAGCGGGCCTACGCGATTGGGGCCGCGACGAAGCTGAATGAAAGCCATCACGCGGCGTTCCAGAAGGACGGCATAAGCTACTGCCGTCAGCACTGCGCCCAGGATGACTGCTATTTTTATTGTCCACTCCAAAAGCAGGTCAGTCATATCAGCGATTCCACTCGATTATGCCTTTGCGATAAATGTATAGGAGACCTACCAGCAGCACGACCATAAAGAGCATCATCTCGCCGTAGAAGACGTACTTGAGGGCCGAGTCTTTGAGAACCTGAGGGAAGGCGACAGCCCAGGGGATGAGGAAGACGGCTTCGATGTCGAAGAGCAGAAAGATCATGGCCACGAGATAGAACTTGACCGACTGACGTTCGCGCGCTGTTCCGACAGGTTCGACGCCGCACTCATAGGGTTTAAGTTTGGTTTCGGTCGGACGCCTTCGGGCCAGCAGTCTCGGAAGAAGTATCAGGACTGAGGCCAGAGCGCAAGCCGCAAGGAAGACGAGCAGTATGGGAAGGTAATTAGTAATTGATGACTGCATGTTCGATCCCCATCATCAGGCAGGATTCTACTACGCTCATGCCGGCATCCGCCTGTGACCAAGAACGAGGAATCTTATGTGCAGCCTAGAGGGAGTGTCAAGTTTGACGGGCCATTGATTTCAATAGCGACGTTTGGTTTGCAGATGGCTCGTTTCTCACTATGTTGCTATGATGAGCAGGTTGAAATTCACGGAGTATCGATCCGATGGACTGGCCATTGAGTGTTTCGCCATACTGCTCGACGAAGCGGGGGAGAGCTTATCTTGGCGACGCGCTTGAACTCATGAAAAAGATTGAAGACCGCTCTGTGGATTTGATCTGCACTTCGCCTCCTTTCGCGCTGCTCAGACAAAAGCAGTACGGCAATGTTTCCTCGCGCGAATATGTCGAGTGGTTCATGAGCTTCGCCCGCGAGTTCAGGCGCGTGCTTAAACCGCAAGGGTCTCTGGTCATAGAGATCGGGGGAAGCTGGAACAAGGGGCAGCCTACGCGAAGCCTTTATCACTTCGAGTTGGTCATTGAGCTTTGCAGGGTGGAAGAAGAAGGGGGAGCAGGGTTTCATCTGGCGCAGGAGCTTTACTGGTACAACCCGGCAAAGCTTCCAACGCCTGCCGAGTGGGTGACAGTGCGTCGGATTCGAGTCAAGGATGCGGTCACTAACGTGTGGTGGCTGAGTCCGTCTCCGAACCCGAAAGCGAGCAACAGAAGGGTGCTGAAGCCATACAGCGAATCTCAGCAGGAATTGATGCGCAACGGATACAAGGCAAAGCTGAGACCGTCGGAGCATCAAATAAGCACTAAATTCGATGTCGATAATGGAGGCGCTATACCCCCTAACATCATCAAGGACGATTCGCTGTCGAGCGATATAGGCGCGCCGGTAAACGTGATCGCTTCATCCAACACATCGAGCAATGATGTTTATCTGAGGCGATGCAGGGAAGAAGGCATCCAACCGCACCCTGCCCGGTTTCCTAACGCCCTGCCGGAATTCATCATCAACCTTTGTACGGAAGAAGACGACCTTGTGCTTGATCCTTTCGCCGGTTCGAATACGACCGGATTCATCGCGGAAAAATTGAACAGAAGATGGATCGCCTTCGAACTGAACGAAGAATATCTGAAAGGTTCACGTTTTCGTTTTCCCGCTCTCGACCCAAAGCAGGGAATGGAAGCTCATTCCTTGTCTCAGGCAACTGCGGCGACGCAAGGAGAGTTGTTCCCTGAAGAAATGAAACAAGGAAACCTTTTTGCCGATGTCACCACGCAAGCCATCAAGTAGAAAAAGCCGACGCTTTACTTACGGAGATCAGTTCGAGCAGGGAAAGACTCCTTTGCTGGAACTTCTGCTGCTTTGCAGAGATTGCCAGCCCGACCTGTCCGCGCTTCAGGAGCAAATACGAATACGATATTTTCCCGGACACGGCAGCGCCGACAACTCGAACAAGATGGCC
>CAZPQE010000398.1:0-6717 GCA_964588615.1 uncultured Clostridia bacterium
GCCCTGAAAGGATGAAAAACAGGTGATGACTTCCGCGCAACGGACTCCAGACTCCGGACTCTGGACTCCAGACTTTTTTATGAGGAGAATGGTATGCCGCAGAGAATCATCAAAGGAATCGCAGAACTCAAGAGCCTCGTCGGTCAGGAGATCGGCGCAAGCGACTGGATCGAAGTGACTCAGGAAAAAATAAACACATTTGCCGACGCGACCGGAGATCATCAGTGGATTCATGTCGATGTCGAACGCGCCGCCAGTGATTCGCCGTTTGGAAAAACCATTGCCCATGGCTTCCTGACGCTTTCGCTGCTTCCGATGCTCGCAGCCCGAACCGTGAAGGTGCAGGGCGATTTCAAAATGGGCATCAACTACGGTCTCAATCGACTTCGATTCCCTGCCCCGGTTCTTTCAGGCTCGCGCCTGCGCGCCCGCTTCACGCTTCAGTCTGTCGAAGACATCCCCGGCGGATATCAGATAGCCTGGGCGGTCACAGTCGAAGCCGAAGGAGCGAGCAAGCCATCGCTTGCCGCCGAATGGGTTGTGCGATACTACTCCTGATCGAAGCATCATCGATGCGCTGGAAGGTTGTTGACACACTGAAAGCCTGAAAACCGAAAACCGCAAACTGAAAACTGTCTCCCGAGGAAAGAGATGTCAGACGATAATTTTTCGGTCTATCGCGTGTGCGCTCGCAATACGGCTGCCGAATCGGAAAACAAGATTCACGATGATGGCGTAGCCGCGCGCTTCGGCTTCAGAGGAGGTCTGGTCCCCGGCGTGACTGTCTACGGGTACATGACCGTTCCGGTCGTCGAGCGATTCGGGCTTGAATGGATCGAGCGCGGACGGATGCAGGTCAAATTCCTTCAGCCGTTTTACGAAGGGGATGAAGTCATCGTCCGCGCCGAGATGGATTCGACATCTCTCAGGGTCACGGCCTCGCGGGAAGACGGGACGCTTTGCGCCGCAGGTTCGGCTTCTTCGGTAGATCACAACGATGCAGATGCGCCCGAGGAATACCCTGAAGCTCCTCTGCCCGCGATTGAAGACCGCCCCGAAGCGCGATCCGAAAACTTCCCGACGGGGCTGAGGCTCGGCGCGCTCAGAGAACGGCTCGATCTTACGGATCAATCCCTGCTCAGGAGTCTGGACGAGAAATTACCGGTTTATTACGGCCCGAAGGCAGTAGCTCATCCGGCTCTGCTGCTGGGGCTGGCCAATCAGATACTGGTTCGCAACTTCAGGCTCGGCCCGTGGATTCATGCTGCAAGCCAACTGCGCAACTTCAGCGCGGCGCGAAATCAGGAGGAGATATCGGTGAGAGGACGGGTCGCAGACTGCTTCGAGCGCAAAGGACATGAATTCGTGGTCATCGATCTTCTGTTGACCGGAGGCGAAGGCCGCCTGATTCAAAAGGTGGTTCACACGGCGATTTATCGACCGAGGTTCGCCTGAGCGCAGAAAAAAAGAGGGGGCGCGAAACAGGGAGGTTTCCCCAGGTTATGCAAACCTCCCTGCTCGCGCTCCCTCTTAGCCGCTAAGAGACTGAATCCTCCCGCCTGGCAATCAGGCGACTCTGGCCCGCACCCTCGCCACATCGCGGGAAACTACTGCCGATATTTTTTCAAAAAGCGCCCACCCATCCCTGCAATCAGGGCAACAACGGCGGTCTTCGAGCGAAGGGAAGGTCAGGTAACTTATTACCCCTCTGCCGCTGCAATCGGGACAGCCATTCGATCCGGGCTGGTCGGCCAAACAGACTGCAACTGCCTCAGCCTCGAATGCGGATGATCCCCTCGACTGAAATATTTCTATGTCCATTCAAAAATCCGTGAATTTGAGAACGGTTTATATTATAATGCGTACTCGCCGGAAAATATTTCGGCAAGCTGGATATTAGTTCAGCGTTCATTGAGTTGTCAATCAATATTTTTCGGGCCGGCAGGAATATATTTCGCGCCCGAGCCGGAGTAACACACACAGTTTTTTCGGAGGCTATATGTCCAGGTCATCTGCCGAGAACCTCAGCGAATTCACCACCCGGATAATGTTCGAGAAGGGATTGAATTTTCAGGAAGTCAGCGAAATGTCGGGCGGAGCCATCACTGAAAGCTACGTCAGGAGCATAACCAGCGGAGCGGCCAGCAACCCGTCAGTCAGAAAACTCAAAGCCCTGGCTCAGGGGTTGGGGATTTCAGAAGATGAAGTATTCAGAGTGGCCCGCGGAGAATCAGAATCCGACCAGGGCAGCATCGAAGACAACACTGCCGCCAGTTATCACGTGATACTCAAGCTGATGAACGAATGTTGGAAGAATTCTGTGCTCAACGAACTGCTGCACGAAGTGGCTAAACTCTCTCCTGACTCTCAGCAGCAGGCCATCAAGCTGCTCAGGGTTCTCAACAAACGCCAACTCGCCTCGGCGCGCATCCGCAAGATGAGATAGCGCGGGCGCGAAGTTCGGGCGGTTGATTCAAATCTCCGAAAGCTGTTTTCTGATGCGGAGGCTCATTTTTTCGCCCATGCCCTGAACTGATCCGAGACCTCCGCCTTCGACGAAAGCTCGCAGATCATCGAGGCTCTTGACCCCGAAATCCCTGTAAAGCAACTGCGCGGTCTTGATCCCCACTCCGCGAAGGCTCATCACCTCAAGAACCGTTTCGGGAATCTCCCGCCTCAGAGCCTCCAGATAGGAGGAGGTTCCAGTCCGCGCTATTTCGATTATCTGATTGCCTATCGCCTTGCCCACGCCGGGGATGCTCTGAACGGCGCTGAGGTTTCCGCTGCGCGCCAACCCAGCTATCGGATGATTGATTTCCCGCAGGAATTCAGCCGCAAGCCTGTAGGAACGCACCTTGAACGGGTTCTCGTCTTTGAATTCGAGCAATGCCGCCGTGCGCTCAACCACTGCGGCAATGTCATCATTGCTGATCGCATTTTTGGCTTCCACGGGTTCGGCCATCTTCGCTCCGCTGCAATCATGCGCGTGAAAACGACCCGGACTACTATGGTCGGCGCTCCTTGTAGTGATTGATCAAGCCGTTGGTCGATGAATCGTGCGCGCTCACTTTCTCCTTCCCAGCAAGCTCAGGCAGAATTGCTTTCGCCAGTTGCTTGCCAAGCTCTACGCCCCATTGATCGAACGAGTTGATGTTCCAGATGATTCCCTGAGTGAATATCTTGTGCTCATACATCGCTATCAGAGAGCCGAGCGAGCGCGGAGTGAGCTTTTGAAACATTATCGAATTGGTGGGCTTGTTGCCCGCAAACCGCTTGTGCGGGACGAGCCTTTCAAGTGGCTCTCCGCTCATGCCTGCGGCTTCAAGCTCCGTTCTCACTTCCGCTTCGGTCTTGCCTTTCATCAACGCTTCGGTCTGCGCGAAAAAATTCGAAAGCAGAATCTGATGGTGTTGCCCGACCGGGTTATGCGTCTCGATGGGAGCGAGAAAATCCGCCGGGATGAGCTTGGTTCCCTGATGAATGAGTTGATAGAAAGCGTGCTGACCGTTCGTGCCAGGCTCGCCCCAAATAACCGGCCCGGTCGAGACATCCACTCTCTGCCCATCGCGGTCTCGGCTCTTGCCATTGCTCTCCATGTCTCCCTGCTGGAAGTATGCCGAGAAGCGATGCAGGTACTGGTCATAAGGAAGAATCGCGTGAGTCTGCGCTCCGAAAAAATTGTTGTACCAGACGCCCAGCACTCCCAACACGACCGGTATATTCTCCTCGAATTCCGCCGCGCGGAAATGCTCGTCCATCAGGTGCGCCCCCGTGAGCAACTCCTCGAAATTATCCGCGCCTATGTAGATCGCGATCGAAAGCCCTATGGCAGACCACAGCGAATAACGTCCGCCAACCCAGTCCCAGAACTCGAACATGTTGGCCGTATCGATTCCGAACTTCGACACTTCCTGAGGGTTGGTCGAAAGCGCCACGAAATGCTTTGCCACAGCGCGCTCATCTGCGGCTGATCTGAGCAGCCACTCTTTGGCCGTCTGCGCGTTGGTCAGGGTCTCCTGAGTCGTGAAAGTTTTCGAGGCCACGATGAAGAGAGTCGTCTCCGGGCTTACTTGTTTGAGAGTCTCTACAATGTGAGTTCCATCGACGTTGGAGACGAAACGAACTCGCAGCCCCTCTTTGCCATAAGGCTTCAACGCTTCAGTGACCATCACCGGGCCGAGGTCTGATCCGCCTATGCCGATATTGACGATGTCGGTGATGGCCTTGCCCGTGTAGCCTCGCCACTGGCCTGACCGGACAGCCTCAGAGAACTCGCGCATGTGATCGAGCACGCGGTTGACCTCATCCATCACGTTTACGCCATCGACATAAATCGCTCGATTCGAGCGATTGCGAAGAGCGATGTGGAGGACGGCGCGGTCTTCAGTGATATTGATCTTCTCGCCATCGAACATTCGCTCGATCCAGGTTTTGAGATCGGCCTGGCGAGCGAGATCCAACAGCAATCGCATAGTCTCGCTGGTGATGCGATTCTTCGAATAATCCAGCAGTATGTCATCGAATCGAAGTGAGAAGCGCGAGAATCGCTCCGGGTCTTGAGCGAACAATTCGCGCATGTGAATGTCGGCGATTTCATTGAAGTGAGATTCCAGAGCTTTCCAGGCGTGAGACTCGACGAGCTTGCCCATGACGGTTCCTCCGTGGGATTACGAAATGCGGATTCGTATTTTGAAATGAAAAATCGCGGAAGGCAAACGAATCAGTTCATCGAGCAAGAGCCGGGGCCGCGAGGGTCTCCGCATGAGCCGCAGGGACCAGCAGGGCTTGCGCTCTGACTGACGGATGAACCCTTCGTGGTCGCGGCAAAAACTGAAAGCTGTTTTTCAAGCTTGCGGCCCCTGCACGATGGGCATTCGACGGTTGCGTTTCCCTGAACCAGCGTTTCGAATTTATGATCGCACTTCTTGCAGACGTACTCGAATATCGGCATCTCGCTTCATCTCCTTTTCCATTTAGTTCCCTGCGGGGTGTCTTCGAGAATGATGCCGCGCGAGGCGAGCTCGTCTCGAACCTCATCGGCCCGCTTGAAATTGCGGCTCCTTCGCGCCTGGTTTCGCTCATCGATCAACGCTTCGATCTCAGGCGTGAGCATCTCCTCTTTTTCCTGGCCCAGGATGCCGAGGACGGAATCGATCCGATTTATCAAATCGAGCGCCATATCCCGATCCTCCGACCCGAACTGTCCCGCATCCATCGCCGTGTTGACATCGCGGCGGAAATCGAAAACGGCGGCCAGCGCCTCCGATGTATTGAGGTCTTCGCTCATCGCCGCATCGAATTTCTCTTTCGCTGCCGCGACTATCTCCTGAATGCGGGAGTGAGAGCCTTCTTTGCCTTTGAAATCACTTACGCGACGGCGGAAGTTTTTCAACTTCTCAAGCGCGCTTTCAGCGCCGCGAAGTCCGTCGAGCATGAAGTTGAGTTGCGTGCTGTAGGGCACAGAAAGCAGCAGGTATCTTATGGCCATCGGCGAGAACCCTTGCTCGATTAGCTGGCGCACGGTGTAATAATTTCCTTCTCTCTTGGCCATCTTCTTGCCTTCCGAGAGCAGGAACTCGACGTGAAGCCAGGTTTTGACGAAAGGCTTGCCGGTCGCGCCTTCCGATTGCGCGATCTCGTTTTCGTGATGCGGAAAAATCAGGTCGACGCCTCCGCAGTGTATGTCGAAGGACTGGCCCAGGTACTTCATCGACATCGCCGAGCACTCCAGATGCCAGCCCGGTCGCCCCTCTCCGAACGGAGATTCCCAGCGAGGCTCGTGTTCTTCTTTGGTCGCTTTCCACAGCACGAAGTCGCGGGCGTCTGCTTTTTCATATTCATCGACATCGACTCGCGCGCCCGCCTGATTGCCGTCGAGCTTCAACCCTGAAAGCCTGCCGTAGGTCGGAAACGATTCGATGCGGAAATAAAGCGAGCCCTCCGAGGTGTAGGTGTGGCCGTGCTGATCGAGGCGATTCATTATTTCGAGCATCTCCGGTATGTGATCCGTCGCGCGCGGCATCACGTCGGGCGGCTCAATGTTCAACGACTCACAATCCCTGAGAAATTCCTGAGTGTAAAACTCCGCGTACTCTTTAAGCTCCTTGCCGGTCTCTTTCATCCGGCGAATTATCTTGTCATCCACGTCGGTTATATTCATGACGTAGCGAACTTCGTAGCCGAGGCGCCGGAGATAGCGGCGCAGCACATCGACGGCCACGAAGGTTCTGAAGTTTCCGATGTGGCCGTAGTCGTAGACGGTAGGGCCGCAGGCATACATGCGCACGCGGTTGTCTTCGAGGGGTTTGAACTCTTCGAGTTTTCGGGTCAGAGTGTTCCTGAGTTTTAACATTTACGATCCTCTGTTTGAAACTAGCTCGCCTGTTGATGCTATCGGAGGGCCGACTCGACTGTCAACGAATCGCAAAAAAACGATGACCGCGCAATCGTCATTCGACTGCGCGGCCATTTGTTGAACACTGATTCAATCGGCGCTAGACGGGCGTACCGCAGTTGGCGCAGAATTTCGACCCGGCAGCGACAGGCGTCTGACAGTTTTTGCATGGCTGAGGAACCATCGATTGCCCGCAGTTGGAACAGAACTTCGCATCCTGCTGAACAGGCGTCTGACATTTCGGACATGGCACGGTTGCCACCTGCGGAGCCTGCATCGTCTGTCCGCAGTTGGAACAGAACTTTGCTCCCGCCGGATTTCCA
>CAZPQE010000399.1:0-6696 GCA_964588615.1 uncultured Clostridia bacterium
CGCAAACCGAAATACTCTACTCTCCATTGGCCTCCCTCCGCCTGGTGATGTAGTATCGAACCGACGCATTGAATCAGCAAATATCAATCCGAGAGGTGATCAATAGATGACAGCAATGATGAACCGCCCGCTCGAAGAAGTAGACCCCCAGGTCGCAGCCGCTATCTCCGATGAGGAGCGCCGCCTCGCCTATAACCTCGAAATGATAGCCTCCGAAAATTTCGTCTCCGAAGCGGTGCTCGCCGCTCAGGGGTCGGTGCTGACCAACAAGTATGCCGAGGGCTACCCATCGAAGCGATACTACGGCGGCTGCGAATTCGTCGATGTTGTCGAAAACATCGCCCGCGAGCGCGCAAAGCAGATTTTCCAGTGCGAGCACGTCAACGTCCAGCCTCACTCAGGCTCTCAGGCCAATATGTCTGTCTATCTTGCGGCCCTGGACTACGGCGACACCATTCTCGGAATGAACCTTTCGCACGGGGGACACCTCACTCACGGCCACCCGCTCAACTTCTCAGGGCGCAGCTACAAGATCGTTCCCTACGGCGTTACGGCTGAAACCGAGCAGATCGATTACGACGAATTAGAGCGGCTCGCTCATGAGCACAAACCTAAACTCATCCTGTGCGGCGCGTCGGCTTATTCGCGCGTCATCGATTTCGAACGTATAGGCAACATCGCCCGCGACGTGGGAGCTTATTCGATGGCCGATATAGCCCACATCGCCGGCCTCGTCGCCGCAGGGCTTCACCCCTCTCCCATCCCGCACATGGATTTCGTAACGACCACGACGCACAAGACTCTGCGCGGGCCTCGCGCCGGAATGGTGATGTGCCGCCAGCAGTTCGCAAAGGAAATCGACCGCGCAGTCTTTCCGACCATTCAGGGAGGCCCTCTTATGCATGTGGTCGCCGCAAAGGCCGTGTGCTTCAAAGAGGCTCTGGAAGTGAGTTTCAGGGAATATCAAACTCAGGTGATCGCAAACGCCCGCGCGCTTGCCGATGAATTATCCAGATCGGGGTTCCGCATAATTTCAGGCGGAACCGATAATCACCTTATGCTCGTCGATGTGCTGGTTCGCGGGCTGACCGGCTCGCAGGCCGAAAAGTCGCTCGAAGGCGCGGGCATCACGGTCAACAAGAACGCGATTCCGTTCGACACCCAGCCGCCGATGAAGGCATCAGGCATCCGCATAGGCACGCCTGCCCTCACGACTCGCGGCATGAAAGAAGACGAGATGCGGTTGATCGCCGGGTGGATAAGCGAAACTCTTGCCGACCCGGAAAGCGAACCGGTTCGTCAGAGCGTCCGCAACCGTGTCAACGAATTGTGCGAGCGGTTTCCTATGTATGAGAATCGTTTGATTCGCAGCCGCGCTCAGTCGAGTTAATGAATATGAAACAATGGCCCGATTCGCTCACGCCGCGGCGCAGAATTGAGAAGGCGCAAGCGTTTTCTGGATTCGACGCATGGCGGCTATCTGGCGGAGATTGACCGCATGAATCCGGAATTCAGAGAATACCTGCTGCTTCATCCGAGTGAGGTCAGCAACGAGGCTGCATAAAGGATTTCTCACTTTGCTTGTGTAAGCTCTCAGTAATCCTGCTTCGCGGACTGAGAATCCTCATAGTCTCTCGAACTTTATGGAAGACGTATTCGGCCCCGGCGGATTGATTGCCCGCCATCATCCCAACTATGAGCACCGCCCCGGCCAGATCGAAATGGCCAGAGCAGTCCATCAGACCCTCGATCAGGGCGGCGTCGCGCTGATCGAAGCCGGGACAGGAACGGGCAAGACCCTAGCTTATCTCATCCCCGCGCTCGCCGCTGGCAGCCGCGTGATCGTTTCGACCGCCACAAAGAATCTTCAGGAACAACTTGCCAAAAAAGATATCCCTTTTCTTCAGGAGATAATCCCCCGCCGTTTCAAGGCCGTTTGCATGAAAGGCCGCTCAAATTACCTCTGTCTTCACAAGCTCAAGAAGGCCGATCAGATGCCTATACTCGAAGGTCTCGAAGAAGTCGATTACTTCGACGAAATCCGCCGCTGGGCCGGGCAGACCGAAACAGGAGACCGCGCCGAACTCACTGACCTTCCCGAATCGCTTTCCTTCTGGGCGCAGATCGATGCGCGGGCCGAAAGCTGCATAGGCCAGAAATGCCCCGAGTTCGACAACTGCTTCATCACCCGCATGCGCCGCGAGGCTCAGGAAGCCGACGTGGTGATTGTCAATCATCATCTGTTCTTTGCAGACCTCGGTCTTCGCGGGGGAGACTACGGTCAGGTGTTGCCCGATTATTCGGCGGTCATTTTCGATGAAGCCCATGAGATCGAAGATGTGGCCGCGTCTTACTTCGGCACTTCGGTTTCGAACTTCAGAATAAACGACCTCATACAGGACGCGCAAAGACTCGTCCTCACCGAACCGGACAAAGCCTCAGACCTGTTGAAGGCGCTGGCGCGTCTCAACCAGAGGTCTGACGCTTTCTGGCTGACGTTTCGCGGAGGAAATAACTTCGACCGCAGGCGAGGGTCGGATTCCTTCGAAGAGGGTCGATTCACCACGCCGCAGGATTTATTCGTTCGAGCAGACCGCAACGGGGAGCTTAAACCCACCGCTGCGGGCGAAGCTTACATAGGTCTTTCGACCGCCATCGACCGGCTCATCGCTCTGTTCAACGTCATCAAAGCCCCGCCTGATGAACTCGACAATCTCTTGAGGCGGGCTGAGACGCTGAAGTTTGAACTGGATTTCATCGTCAGCGGCGAGGAGCCGGGGTTCGTCTACTGGCACGAAAAGCGCGGTCGGGGAGTGTTCATTCACGCCACCCCGATCGATGTTTCGGGCATACTGGGCGAGAGGCTGTTTTCCACCATCCATAGCGCAGTTCTCACCTCGGCGACTCTCACTGCCGGTGAGAGCTTCGAGTTCATCCGATCGAGGCTCGGCGTCGGAGAGGCGCGGGAGTTGATCGTTCCTTCGCATTTCGCCTTCGAACATCAATCCGTGCTCTATCTTCCCGAATGGATGCCCGACCCGCGCAGCCGGGAATTTCTTGACGCATCGGTCGAAGAGATAGTTTCCATACTCGAAGCCACGCGCGGGCGCGCGTTCGTGCTCTTTACGAGCATCTCCTCGATGCGCGACACCTTCGAGCGCGTGCGCCGCAGAGTCGATTTTCCGATGTTCATTCAGGGCCAGGGATCAAAGAGCGGTTTGCTCGAACGATTCCGCGCGACCGATGCGGCGGTGTTATTCGCTACCGCTTCTTTCTGGCAGGGAGTCGATGTGCAGGGAGAGGCATTGTCATGCGTGATAATTTCGAAGCTTCCCTTCGCAGTTCCTTCCGATCCGGTGGTGGCTGCCCGACAGAAATACCTCGATGATCAGGGCGGCAATTCATTCTTCGAATATTCCGTGCCGGGAGCAATCATCGCCCTCAAACAGGGCCTCGGGCGATTGATCCGCTCGACTACCGATCGGGGCGTGCTTTCGATACTCGACCCGAGGTTGAAGACGAAAAACTACGGCAGGCTCTTCCTTCAAAGCATCCCGCCTTTCCCGATCACGGACAAAATCGAAGTGGCAGCAGCGATCTTCGACTCTCCCAAATCAAAAGGGCTGCCTTCATAGCGCGCCCTCCCAATAGTCGCGTCCGCAATCCAGTGCTGATGGACCAACCGCGGCAATCCTTCATCCCTGAAAGCGCAAAATTTCTTAGGCGCCAAATCCCGGTCTGTAGCGCATCCGGCCTCCACATGCAATAATGTCGCGGGAAATCGGCAATCCTCCCCAATCTGCATGGGAAGAGTCCGGCGCTGCTCGATCACAGAGGGATAATCATGAACGAACACATTTTTCGTGAATACGACATCAGAGGGGTCGTCGGAAAGGACCTCACAGACGAGACCGTTTATGATATCGCCCGCGCGATAGGAACTTTTTATCAATCTCAGGGCGCGCGCCGCGTGAGCCTCGGTCGGGATGCCCGACCGAGCTCTCCGCTGTTTCGAGACATACTCACGCGCGGACTGACCGAGACGGGTTGCGACGTGATCGATGTCGGAATGGTTCCCACTCCCGTGCTCTATTACACGCTGTTCACCCTCGGAGTCGACGCTGGGGTGATGATAACCGGCAGTCACAACCCGCCAGACAATAACGGATTCAAAATCTGTCTGGGCAAAAGCACTATCTTCGGAGACCAGATCAGAGCGATAAAAGCCAACGCGATCTCGAAAAATTTCGCATCAGGCAACGGTCAAAGCTCTGATTTGGACATCGTTCCTTCCTACACAGAGCATATCGCTTCGAACATAAAACCAGGCCCTCGGAAACTGAAAGTGGTCGTCGACGCGGGCAACGGCATGGGCGGATTCATCGGCGCTCCGCTCTACTCTCGGCTTGGCTGCGAAGTAATCCCGCTGTTTTGCGAACCCGACAGCTTGTTTCCCAATCATCACCCTGATCCGACGGTCGTCGAAAACATGCGCTTCGCAATCGATGCCGTAAGAGAGCATCAGGCAGACCTCGCCATAGCCTTTGACGGAGACGGAGATCGAATCGGAGTCGTCGATGAGACGGGCAGAATAATCTGGGGTGATCAGTTGATGGTCATCTTCGCCCGCTCGATTTTGAAGCAGAAGCCCGGAGCCACCTTCATCGCCGAGGTGAAATGCTCGCAGACGATGTTTGACGACATACTCGCTCACGGCGGAAATCCAGTGATGTGGAAAGTAGGGCATTCGCTCATCAAAGCCAGGATGAAGGAGAGCCGCGCGGCGATGGCCGGAGAGATGAGCGGTCACATATTTTTCGCCGACCGGTATTTCGGATTCGATGACGCGATCTATGCAGGAGCGAGGCTTCTGGAGATACTTTCGGCGAGCGATGTCAGGCTGTCGGATCTGCTCGAAGGATTGCCGCCGACGGTGAACACGCCTGAAATAAGGATCGATTGCCCGGACGACCGAAAGTTCGCCGTAGTCGAAGCGTTCAAAGAAGAGTACAGGAAGAAATACCAGGTGATCGAAATCGATGGGGCGCGAGTGCTATTCGAAGGGGGCTGGGGACTTGTGCGGGCATCGAACACGCAGCCTATACTTGTGTTGAGGTTCGAGGCTGAGACAGAGAAACGCCTTGCCGAGATTCGCAGCGAAGTCGAAGAGAGTCTCAGGGAGTTAATCGGCGAATTGAAATCGAGTCACTGATCGTCTATTCGTAGCCTGTCGGGTGCGCCAGATGCCACGCCCAGGCGGTCTCTATTATCTCGGATAAATCAGCCAAAGCGGGACTCCAGCCTAAAACTGCTTTTGCCTTGTCGGCATTGGCTACCAGGTGCGAAGGGTCTCCCGGTCTACGCGCTTCCATCCGCGCTTCGATGGTGCGGCCTGTGACTCTTCGAGCCGCTTCGATCACTTCAAGCAGAGAGTAACCCCTCCCGGTTCCAAGATTGATGCGCTCCGACTGGTTCCCTTCGCTCAAATGATTCAAAGCCAGAATATGAGCCTCTGCAAGGTCGGCCACATGAATGTAGTCTCGAACTGCTGTCCCGTCCGGCGTCGGGTAATCAGTCCCGAACACCGAAACATAAGGAGTCTTCCCCGCCGCTGCCGCAAGCACGTTGGGAATCAGATGGGTCTCAGGATCATGGTCTTCTCCATGCATTTCGGTCGCCCCTGCCGCGTTGAAATAACGAAGCGCGACGAACTTCAGCCCATAAGCCCTGTCGTAGCTTTCAAGTATTCGTTCCACGAAAAACTTCGACCACCCATAGGGATTGGTCGGCTGCTGCGGATGGGTTTCATCTATAGGAATTCGCTGCGGCTCGCCGTAGGTCGCGCACGTCGATGAGAAGACGAATTTCCTCACTCCTGATTCGACCAGCGCGCCAAGCAGTTCTATGCCCTGGCCAACATTGTTTTCAAAATACAACGACGGGTCGCTGACCGACTCGCCCACATAAGCGTATGCTGCAAAGTGAAGACATGCATCGATCCGGCGCTCGCGCACAATCTCTGAAACAAGCCGACAGTCGCCGACATCCCCTTCGTAGAATGGAACGTCACGTGGCACTGCAGCGCGGTTCCCGCGCGAGAGATTATCGAGCACTACCGCTTCGAGACCCCTCTTTCTCATCAACTCGACCGTCACGCTTCCTATGTACCCTGCTCCTCCCGTAACAAGTATCGCCATGTGGTTTGAAATTTCCTTTCAGATTTTGCTCAATCGAATCGGCGCAAAATGCGCCGCTCCCGTCGATGATCCTGAAAATATGCGCGGGCTGTGGCCCGTTGCCCGGCTGTAGAGGCGAGCGATCTCTTCCACTTCATCCCGCGCGTCTTTATCTGCAAGTATCGCCACCGTTCCGCCGCTGCCTCCTCCGGTAATTTTCGCTCCGTAGATTTTCTGACCTCGCGCGCGGGCAATCTCGACAATCAGGTTTGTCCCGCGCGATGCCAGACCGCAGGCCGCGTAGCTTGCGTGTGATTGATGCATCAACTCGCCCAGGAGCCTTTTTCTCCCTTCAGTCATCTCGCCTCCGAGCAACTCTGCATAAGCCCGAACGCGAAAATGCTCGTAAACCGGATGTCGCGTCGGCCCCAGGACCGCGTAGCGACGGTCGGGCAGCACGCGAGTGACTGAGTCCGTAATGGCCGTGTATCGCTCAAGGAAATCGCTGCCCCTGATCTCC
>CAZPQE010000400.1:0-6676 GCA_964588615.1 uncultured Clostridia bacterium
GAGCGCCCGCCTGCCTCATCGAGGCATCAGGCAATATGACTCTTGAAAGGGTGCGCGAGGTCGCGCTCTGCGGAGTCGACCTCATCTCGGTCGGAGCCATCACGCATTCGGCTCAGGCTGTCGATATTAGCCTCAAGATGTCGCCTCTGTGATATAGGGCGGAATACTTATCGTGAGCATAACCAAGAAGCCAAAACGATTGAAGTTCGACAGAGCCGAAGTGTCTCCGCTCGAAGACGGAGGCTGTCGCGTAGAGGTGATCTTCTCTTTCGCGTCCTCTTTGATAAAGGCATCGGCTGCCGCGCTCGGGGACAACGAGAGCCAGTTGAAAGCCGCAGCCATCGCCACGCTCGACGCGATCCGACAGGCGGCCGACAGCCGTTTCGTCTGCGAACTCGAAGACCTCGATCACGTTTCCGCTCTGGGCAAAAACCTCATAGCAGTGCTCGTAAACATCAACTTCCAGGGGAAGCAGCTTCAGGTCTTCGGCAGTTGCCAGATCGTAGATAACGAAATGGACGCGGCGGTCAAAGCCACGCTCAATGCCACCAACCGGCTTTTCGAACTCGCAACGCGGGAAGCCTGAGATTTTGAGCAAACTCGGCTCCATCATCCATACCTTCGAGACGCTGGCCTCGACCAATGATGCGGCCCGCGACCTGGCCCGGCAGGGAGCAGACGAAGGAGTCGGAGTCGTCGCCCGGCTTCAGACGGCGGGGCGAGGGCGCAACGACCGTAGATGGGTCTCGCCCGAAGGAGAGGGGCTGTACCTCTCGCTGATACTCAGGCCGCGCCTCGCAGCGCGCTTATGCTCAACCATCCCGCTTGCCGCAGCCATAGCGGTCGCCGAAACCCTGAGAGAAGATTTCAAACTCTCTCCCGATATAAAATGGCCCAACGACGTGCTGATAAGCGGGCGCAAGGTCTGTGGGATTCTCGTCGAGTCGGCTGTCGAAGGAGACCGTCTCGAATATGCGATCCTCGGCGTGGGGGTGAATGTAGGCCAGCGGGAGTTCTCCGATGAACTGAAAGAGACTGCCACTTCGGTTTCGATTGAAGCGGGGAGCGATCTTTCGCCCGGCGAATTTCTCCGCCCGCTGCTCGACAGGCTTGACCTCTGGTACAGACTGGCTATAACACAATCGCAGGCGGTCATCGCCCGATGGGAAGAACTCTCAAGCTGGGCGCGCGGGCGAGAGGTCAGGGCGCTTTCTGCGAATGAAGAAATCCTGGGAGTGACTCGCGGCCTGACTTCCGAGGGCGGGCTGTTGATAGAGACGGCAGGCGGTGAAATCCGCGAAATCACATCAGGCGAAGTGAGCCTGAGGCAGGTCGCCCAAAAACAAATCTGATCCTGGTGGGTGAGAAAAAATCATGCTTCTGGTTCTGGATGTGGGAAACACCAACACTACGCTGGGGTTGTTCGACGGGGCGGAGTTGAAGTATAGCTGGCGGCTGACGACTGAACGTCAGCGCACGGTCGATGAATACGGAATACTGTGCCGGACGCTTCTTCAACTCGTGGGCCTCGACTCGTCGGCCATCACCGATATAGCGGTCTCTTCCGTAGTGCCTCCGCTCGATTTCACTCTGCACAAGATGGTCGAGGTTTATTTTTCGATCAAGCCGCTGTTCGTCGACACGACCAACGCGGGAATGCCCGTGCTCTACGATGATCCGCGCGAGGTCGGCGCAGACCGCGTGGTCAATGCAGTAGCCGCGTTCGCAAAATACGGAGGTCCCTGCATAGCTGTGGATTTCGGGACGGCGACGACTTTCGACGCGATATCGAAGGCGGGCGAATATCTGGGCGGGATCATCTGTCCCGGAATTCAGATTTCCGCCGACGCTTTGTTTCAACGGGCGGCGCGGCTCCGTCGCATCGATATTGGCAGGCCCGATAAAGTCATAGGCAGGAACCCGACGGCCAGCGTGCAATCCGGTCTCTACTATGGCAACATCGCGCTCGTCGATGGGATTCTCGAAAAAATGATGGGGGAGCTGGGAGAAGGCACGAGAGTGGTGGCGACAGGAGGGCTGGCTCCGCTCATCAGCCGGGGTTCCCGGCTGATAGAAACCGTCGAGGCTGACCTGACGCTCGAAGGGTTGAGGTTGATCTACGAGCGCAACAAAGCCTAAGCGACCACGTTTTGCCCTCGACTGGCTGTGGAGGCGCGCTTTTCCACTGCGGACACGAATGACATCAATTCAACAGGCTTGTGCCATACTTCATCAGCGCCCGCCAGGTAAGCCTCCTGATCGATGTTGCCGCTTCCGCTCACCATGATAACTGGGGTGTCCTCCCTGTGGCTCAGGCTGCGGATCATCTGCACGATATAAATGCCGTTGGCCTCAGGCACTCTGTAGCTCACGATGATGACATCATAGGGCCTGGAACTGTTGATCGCCTCGGCTGCCTGAGGGCCATCGTTACAGACATCGACCGCCCAGTCTCTACCAGTAAAGACATCGAAGAAAAGCTTCGATACTCCCGTGTCTCCTTCTATCACTAATAGTGTCGGATTCTTCAGTAATAAAACCGCCTGGGTAGTATTTACCGCAGCAACCTGTCTGTTGCTACATCCGCGCGGGGAGGAAGCGAGGCTGAACCGGAGAGCCATTTAATCCTGCGACCTCAGTTGAAATAACTGCTTGCGCCCACCTCTGTGGGCTCCCATCTATCCCCTCTTAACAGAATGGTGAGGCTGCTTGTTAACCTGCCCGGTTGAACGTTTCGATACTATCCCAATGACTCAGGGATGTCAATGAGCATGCGATTTTTCATGCTTCCTGCTTGTTCAGGCGGGTGGCTTGGGTATATGGTTAATTCTCGCAGGTTGCTTTCCAGAAACAAATATCGAGGTGGGATATGAAATTCGCGCCTAAAGAGCATCAGCGAATAACCGATATCATCAAGGATGAACTGGAAGAGGCCGTCCGCCGGATCGAAGAGCAGGTTTCGAGGGGCGAGACCGTCCCTCTTCCCGCGACCAGCGACCGATTGACCGCTGTGAGGCGATTTTACGAAGACCTGGTCGAAAAGGCATGGACACAGGCCGATGAAGACTGCCTCGACAGCCTCGGCGATATGAGCGAAGAGGAAATCAAGCGAACAATGCGCGAGGGATTCCGCCGCTCTCCCGTCTATCCGGTTCCCAATTTCGCTTCGCTGTTGAACGTGCTCAGAAAAGGGGCGACCGGAGCCATGCGCGAATGGGAAAATTCTTCTCTGAGATCGGGCGCTGTTTCGGCGGCTGACCGCGAACGGCTCTCGAATCTGCTCTTCGACGAACTGGCCGAAGCCGCTCAGGAAATCGCTTCGAGGCTCGACCTCAACGAGTCGGCCTCCAGGCTCGTGCGCGAGCAACTTGAAACAGCCCAGGGTCAGATCATCAGCCGCTTTACTCCCCTGGTCTGAAAAGCGCAACAGGAGTTGTTGCTGTCGCCTTTCAGGCCGCCGCCAGGAACAAGACATATTAAGGAGAATCTCGAAATGGCAGAAGAAAACCAACAGAGTTCGATCATCCCCCTCAACGCTGCGGCCCAGAAGGAAGCTATGCCGCTCACAGGCATGCTGCTTCTGGCGATGATAATAGTCGTGGCAGCCGTGTTCGTCGTCGGGCAGGTAGCCAACCTGATATGACGAGTTGGATTCAATCTCGTTTTAGTCTGTGAGCAAACAGGAACAAGACCGCGCCGCTCCGACCTGGCGAATGAATTACTTCAATTATTTCACCGAGGTCGAGGAAGAGTTCGTGCGCCGTCGAGGCAAGTCTCTGCTCGTAAGCCCTATGGATTGGGCCCTGATCGAAAGCTGGAAGAACGCCGGCATACCTCTTCACATAGTGCTGAGGGCTATCAACCAGGCATTCGACGCCTACGACGCGCGACCCCGCAGATATCGCCGGGTGAATTCGGTCTTTTACTGCCAGCAGGAAGTCGAATCCACTTACGCCGAATACCGGCTCGCGCAGGTCGGCGGCAAAAAGGAGGAACCGGTCTCCCCTTCGGTTCGTGACCAGACACAAAAGCCTGCGGCGCAACAGACGGCTCCCGCTTTTCCGAAAGAAGTGCTCACAGACTTTTTGTCACGCTCAGATCAGGAACTGGCCGGCGCGGAATCTGCGGCTCACCGTGAAAATCGCAGCCAGGCGGCAGAAGTTCTCTCCCGCGCGCGCGAACGGATCAAAGAAATCGCCGCAGATATTCAACGGGCAACAACCACCAACGCAGAAGCCCTTGAGCATGACCTCGACTCCATAGACCGGATGATGCTCGACGCGCTGAGGCGCGAAGCGGGAGAAGTGAGAATCGCAGCCTTGCGCCAGGAGGCCGCCGCGCTGCTGAAATCCTACCAGAAGAAAATGGATCGAGCCGTCTACGAACAAACCATAAATAACTTCGTCGCTCGCCGCCTGCGCGAGATCAACGGAGTGCCGCGCCTCAGCCTGTTTTATCTTTAGGTCGGAAGATGACTCGAAGGATATTTCAACGACCATCTGAAGAACTCCGCGTCGGCGATCTGATCGAAGTCGAAACCCGCAGCCTGGCCTACGGCGGCCAGGCCGTCGCCCGCCATCACGGGCTTGCCGTATTCATCCCTCTCGCCGCTCCGAATGAAAAATTGCGCGTCCGCATCACTGAGCGAAAGCCAAACTTTGCCCGCGCGATCATCGAAGAAATACTCTGCGCAGGAGAAGCCCGCCGACAGCCTCTATGCCGTCACTTCGGCGATTGCGGCGGTTGCCAGCTTCAACATATTTCCTATCCTCATCAACTCGACGCGAAGGTCGAGTTCATCCGTGACAGCCTGCGGCGCATAGCGCGCTTCGATTGGGAGGATCGAATCCAAATGCATCACTCCAACGAGTACGGCTATCGGTCGCGGGCGCAGATCAAACTACAGAGAGTCGGCGACAGAATGCTCATAGGATTCAACCGCGCCGGTTCGCATGATGTCTGCGATGTTGAAAGCTGCCCGGCGCTGTCTCCCGAACTCGACGAAGCCCTCCGACTGGTGCGGGCAAGGGTTGAAAGCCGAAAGGATGAGCAGTTGCCGAAAGAAATGGAAGCGGCGTCGGGCGACGCGGGCGTTTCCTTCGAGCCATCGCCGGAGGGTATGCCACAGGGCGCGGTCGAGAAAAAAATCGGCTCCTTCACCTATCGCTTTTCTCCTTCGACTTTCTTTCAGTCCAATGCGCTGTTGCTCGAAGAACTCTTGAGCAAGGCAGTAGGCACACGCGGCGGCAATCTCGCCATAGACCTTTATGCCGGAGTCGGGTTGTTCACGTTGAAACTGGCGCAGTCATTTTCGCGCGTGATCGGAATCGAAGCCGACGCCAGGGCCGTCCGATTCGCCAGAGAGAATATCCGCATCAACCGGGCCGAGAACGTCGAGGTACGCCGGGCAGAGGTGGAAAAGTGGATTGCGGAATATGCGGCTCGAAGAAAAAAAGATGCAATCGATTTTCTCCTCCTCGACCCTCCGCGAGCAGGCGCGGCGGGGGCAATCGAGGCTATAACCCGCCTGCGGCCTTCGATCATAAGCTATGTTTCCTGCGACCCGGCGACTCTGGCCCGCGACCTCCGCGCGCTTATCGATTCCGGGTATGCGCTCAAGCGCGTCTCAGGGTTCGATCTCTTCCCGCAGACCTACCACGTCGAGACGGTGGCCCATCTCGAACTCGTGTGACTGACCTCGGTTAATCCCTTCGCTCAACCGCCCAGGTGGTGTATCATTGCCTCGCTTTACTTTACATTCAGGAAATGCGATAGATAGGCCCTGGCAAAGGAGAATGTTCGATGAAAAAAAATAGAATGGTTTATGCGATGATGCTCGCCGCTGTTGCGACGCTTTCGGCCTGCAATTTCAGCTTCTCGACAGCTGGGATAAAAGATGTTCAGATGGGAAAGAGCGTCAACGACAAGATGGAAGTTTCTGATGTCACGACGACCTTCGATGGCACCGAGAAAGAGATACATTGCGTGGTGCATCTCTCCAACGCGCCTTCGAACACCAAAGTCAAGGCCGAATGGGTTGCAGTCAACGCCGAAGGGGAAAAGCCCAACAACAAGTTTGCCGAGACTACGGTCGAAGCCGGAGGAGGAAAGAACGCCGTCGACTTTCACCTCACTCCTCCAGGCAACGGACTCCCTTCGGGAGACTACAGGATCGATATTTACCTCAACCCCGACCCGGCCAAGCCTGGGCCGCCGGCGAGGACGATGAATTTCACAGTCAAGGCTCCCAGGCTCGAAATCACTTCGGCTGTCATGTCGTCAGAAGAGGATGGCAAGGCCCCGACCTCATTTTTCCCTGCGGGAACCGACAAGATATATTGCTATGTGAAGCTCCTCGGCGCACGCGATGGCGCGACGGTGACCGCAAGCTGGGTGGCGGTAAATGTGGGAAGCGAAACCAACGCCGAGATAAAGCGCGTGCCGCTGACTCTCAAAGGGAATCAGAATATCGCTGAGTTCTATCTTACATACTCAGGCGGCTTCCCTTCGGGCAGTTACCGCGTCGATCTCTACCTGGGCGGCGCGGCAAAAGCGGATAGAAGCCTGGAGTTCGGGGTCGAGTAAGTAAGGCGTGTCGGTAGCCCGCGCGTGAGCAAGGGCTTTAACGGTCGGGCTACTGACACAGCCGCAGCTTTCTGATGCGCTGAGGATAGTC
>CAZPQE010000401.1:0-6651 GCA_964588615.1 uncultured Clostridia bacterium
CTGCTTACTAATCCATCCCCCTCATTTCAAAGAACTTTTATTTGCACACTCTTCAAATAACTGAGACAGGAATCAGTGTCAGCCAGTTGGGTACACAATCAATTTATAAATGGTCGAGTTTCGAAGCAATAGAAGAAACCGACGACGCTCTATATTTCTTTGGGAAGAGTAACATGTTCGCGGTACGAAAAAGAGGGGTTGAGTCAGCAGAACGCAAAGACCAATTTGTGAATCTCTCAAAACAATACCTTGATTCATCCCGCGCTACAGTAGCTCCGTTCAAGTGACAGATTCGATATGTTCATACCCGGAAAAAGGATCGTGCTTACAGTCTGTCTCGACGACCGCGAGATATGCTCCATTGCGCGCAGTCAGCTTCCCGTTGAATCCAAACATGCCCTGCGACTCGAATCCGAAAGCCCGCGCGTGGTCTTCTCCGACAGCCAGAGATCGACCTTCGTTCATAACCTCGCTTCAATGACAGCAGAGGTCGCTCGATGGATTCATCTCTCCGTCCGGGTCAGCGAGCATTTCACAGTTATGGCCGATTGCCTCGCGGGCGATTCTGCCGACCCTCCCATCGAGCAATTCCTCAAAGGCGAAGCGCGCGGCGTAAGGCTTCAGCCGTTCTACCTCGCCGAGTGCGAAGCTGACCCGTCAGAAATGACAGGCCGGGGGTTGTTCTTTCGCGGGTTTCATTTTTCTGGCGTAGTCACTCCCGGAAATGTTTCGCTTTCGTGCATCTGCGATTTTTGTCGAAGGAGTTTTCGACTTCAATCCTTTCACGCGGGCTTCAGCAATCTGGTTTATTTTTATTGCAACGGCGGGCCTCACACTCTCGTCGCAAGCAGCTACCTCACGGACGCGCCTCCGGTGATGGGCCAGACGGACAGCGAAAGCCTCGCGCGCTTCGAAGCCCGATTGCCCCGATGTGAGAAATGCGGCGGCGACTTCAAATACTTCAATTCACTTCTTTGCCCGCACTGCCTGCGGCCTTACATAGATTTTCAAAATCATCCCCAGGAGCGAGAGATCGAATACTACGGGAACCTTCTCTACGGCGACACGCTGCAGGAATGGGAAACTGGTTGATCGTTCGACCATCTGCCGGTTTGTCAAGCCTTCTCCATCATCGGGTCGGATTCAAATCCTTCGTGTCCAACAGGAGAGGGAAGAATCTTCCTCCCAGTTCCGCGCCTCGTTCGATCACAGGCACTCCTTCAAGCAGCGGACCATCACTTGCCGATTTCACGCCTTGCCTCACCGCATTGATTACAGCCGCGCGACGGAATCTGTCCGTCTCATTTTTGAACGATCCATGCACCATCAGCGGATGGTGAAATGCCGCCTCTCCTCTTTTTAACTCGATGGGCACAGCTTTGAACTGTTTTCTCTGGTCTTCGTTCAGAACTGAATAGATTGCTTCCATGTCTCCGGCCAGACCTGTTATGGGCAACAGGTCCCAGAGGTGGCTGCCCGGAACGTAGTGCAAACACCCGTTGCTACGATCAGCATCATCAAGCCCGATCCAGCAGGTTATGTGAGCCACCGGTTCTGTCCTCGTCCAGTAGGAATAATCCTGATGCCAGGCCACTACGCCGCCGCACCGGGGCGGCTTGATGAATAGCTGATCGTGCCAGAAAACGACCGGCCCTCCGAGTAGCTGCGAAGCGGGGACGGTGAAGGCCGGATTCCACAGCAGATCATGAAATCCGGGAAACACCCGCCACGCTCCCAGAGCATGCATCAACACGGTGTTCCGGTCGGACGATTCATTCGAATGGTACTCATAGAGCAAAGCGCGGTCTTCGCTGTTGAGTTCAGGCAGTCGCCGGAGCTCTTCGCAAAGCGCATCGACCTGTTCATCCGACAATACTCGAATGCCTGCGACGTATCCGTTCTCGCGATAGAAATCCATCTGCCCGTCGGTCAGCCGAAATGCCCCCCATCCCTCTTTCGTTTCAGGCAGCCGGAATAAATCCGTCACCATACCATGCTTGCTCGAAAGGTCTTTCATCAGGTTCTTAATCCTTCAATCGCATAGAACGATCAGTCGCACATTCTTCAGCGATGGCTGTTGCCGTAATGCTCGGCCAGTAAATCCAGCCCGAAGTCTCCATTGAAATCGCGCCAGACCGAGTGGATGTGATTGGCGTTGTTTTGTGTGTTGTCGTACTCGATCAGAAATGCGTCGCCCTGAATTCTGTAATAATGAGGCTGGCCCCGTTCGAGCTTTCCGGCCCACGCGAAGCTGATGTTCCCCCACTGAGAAGCCCGCACGCGATCCATCCTCGACTTTGCTACATCGAGCGGAATGCTGTAGACATAGTGCTGAATCAACCTCACCAACAGATCGGCCTGCCTTCTTCCCAGCTTTCCGGCCTGAAGGCCTGCGGGCGCAAGACGCTCGGCCTTTCGCTTGTTGAAGGAGAGGATGTCGCCTGGCGCGGTCTCGCTCACTATTGCCGAGCTTCGCTGTCGGTCGTCGAGCGACTGTAGGAAATCGCGGGCGAGGTCTTCTTCCATAGCCAGAGCGCGCAGTCCCTTGCGTTGAGTGTCGCGCACCTCAGCCGGATTTGCTCCGAAAAACATCGGCGAGGATGAAAATCCCGTGTCTCCCTTCAGAGTGAAATTGAATGAGAGGTGATGGCCCTCGAAACGCCAGCCCCAGACGCCCGACGACTCAGGCTTGCCGAATAGGCTGACGTAGTAGAGATCGGGGTCTCGACGAATGGCTGAAGATGGAGGCTCGGTCTGCCGCAGCACATCGTCGAGGCTCATAACAGTGAGCGCGCGCGCGAGTCCCGACGGGCTGAGGCTTGCGCCGAGAAGCGCGAGAGCGAGATGGCGCTGGGCCGGATCGAGTTCTTTCAACGAGACTCCCTTGCGTGGTCGCGGAATGAAGTGCCAGTCGAATCGCTGCTCGTCAGCGAAAGGGAAAGTGGCCATCGTCAGCTTGTCCCCGGCAAGGGCCGTCAGGAATGCGCTGGCCGCATTGCGAATCAGCACAGAGGATGGCGGCGGAATCGCTGGAAGATTCGATCTGGTTTGGGCGTTGAAGCCGGAGGGAAGCGCCAGGAGCGAAGCTGACGCAAGACCGCTTTTGAGAAATTCCCGTCTGTCGACGGAGGGATGATCGAGCGATTCGCGCTTTTTGTGCATGTCTGTCTCCTTGATGTTGCGCATGAGCGGCCACGATGATACTACCGCCGGAATCGAAGCTCAACCCTGTCACTTCCCAGTCGCAATGAGAATGCCTATAGCCATTAACTCAGGCCGATTGATGTACCAGCGTTCGGATCTGACAACGCGAGGGTTCCGGTAATCGGACATTGCGTGGGCTCCGGGTGATTCAGCTATAATGCTCGACTTGATAACCTGAATGATGAAAAACTTTCTGACTCAGGGAGTGAAATAATCTGATGAGTGTTGCGGCAGGAGACTTGTCTCTCAGAATGCAGGAAGCGAAGGCGCGGCTCGATGCCCAGGTGCGGGAGATTGTCGAGTGGCACTTTAGTCCCGAGACTGGATGCCCGTTTTGGCTGGAGTTGGCAGCGCGGCTGGATTGGGATCCGAGACGCGAGATTCATTCGTTCGAGGATTTGAAAAAGTTTCCGCCTTTCGAGGACGAATGGTTGCGGGGCGGGCCTGTGCGTCGCTGGCTTCCGAAAGGATTTGAAGGCAGGCCGCTCTTTACATTCGAGACCGGAGGCACGACCGGAGTGCCGAAAAGTCGACTGGCCATAGAGGACTTCCGAATCGACTATGAGATGTTCAGCGACACGCTCCCCGATGAATATTTCCCGCGCGGCGCGAACTGGCTGATGCTCGGCCCTTCAGGCCCGCGTCGTCTGCGGCTTGCGGTCGAACACCTGTGCCAGTATCGAGGCGGCATCTGCTTTTGCGTAGACCTGGACCCGCGCTGGGTCATCAAGCTGATAAAGATGGGCGAGCTTGCGGCACTGGAGAAATACAAAGCCCACGTCATCGAGCAGGCTGTGACTCTTCTCGGAGCGGGACACGATATCCGCTGTCTGTTCACTACCCCCAAACTGCTCGAATCTCTGGCCGAAGAACTGGACAAGCGCGGCACAAGCATAAAGGCTGCGGGCATCACGGGCATATTCGCCGGAGGGACTGAATTCACTCCTCAGTACACGCGATTCGCAATCGAAGAGTTGCTGGGCGAAGGGGTGTATCTGACTCCGACCTACGGCAACACTCTGATGGGCCTGGCCTGCTCGAAGCCTGTGACGGCGGAGGACGGATACAAGATAACTTATTTCGCGCCTCAGCCGAGAGCGGTCATCGAAGTGGTCGCGTTCGATGATGCTGACCGAATAGTCGATTACGGCGAGACGGGCCGGGTGCGACTGACGACGCTCACGCGCGAGACCTTTATACCGGGCTTTCTGGAGAGAGATGAAGGCGAGCGCGAAAGGCCCTGCGAGTTGTATCCGTGGGACGGGGTGAGCGGGGTGCGACCATTCCGCAAACTCGCCGCTCAAACTACGGTCGGAGTTTACTGATCGAATTTGCGAGAAGTTTTTCATGAGTTCGACTAAACGAATGAAAACTGAGAGTAACCACTCGATCGCTTTCGTCCCGTAGTGACGACTGATCGTAGACAGGTTCTTTAGAGCCTGCTCAGGATCAGTATCATTCATCCCGATGCGCCAGCGACGATTGAATAACTATGTTCACAGGATTCAACCGTCGCTGACGCGACGAGGAAAATCAACTTTTCTAATCACCCGGCCTTGAAAGACCGGGCTAAACTCAACTGCCGCTACGCGGCTGAACAGTTGGCGAGGAAAAGATGGCAATACTCAATATTCCGATTCTGCGATGGGGCCAGCCTTATACCAGTCTCGATACGGAAGACGTTGCCCATTTCGTCACGGGCGAAACCCTCGCGCGAGTGAGTCAGGCCAACACCGGATTGCTGGGCCGCGATATGCGACTGGCCGAGCGCGCCCGGCAGTCGCTTACCGAGATTCCTGTTTCGGAACTGATCGCGATGATGAAAAAGGCTGCGGACTTATATCTGAGCGCGACGCTTCCAATGGGCGATGGCGCGCAAACGCCCGATGATTTCGCCCGCCAGCAGTCGGCATCAACCGGATTGCCTGAGCACATGTGCAAGGCAAACATGAGCAAGAACCATTTCGTGCTGTCGAATATGGATAAAATTCTCGACGCGCTCACGCGGGGATTGGACCTCGATATTCTGACGCGCGGCTACCGAATAGAGTCTCGCGGAGTGATGGTCAGCTATCAGGCTCAATCGCCGGTGCTGGGGCTGGTGTTGCCGTCGAATTCGCCCGGAGTGCATACGCTCTGGCTGCCAGTCATCCCGATGCAGGTCGGGCTGTTGCTCAAACCGGGGCCGCAGGAGCCGTGGACGCCTTACAGGATGACCGCCGCATTTACTCAGGCAGGTGTGCCGAAGGAAGCTATTTCGATCTATCCTGGCTATGGCGAGATGGGAGCCGAGGTCGTTCGCAGAGCTAATCGAGTGATGATATTCGGCGGACTGCCGACTGTCAGACAGTATCAGGGCAACCCGCGCGTTCAGGTGCATGGGCCGGGGTTCAGCAAGATACTGCTGGGCGACGACGTGGTCGACGATTGGGAGAAGTATATTGACGTGATGGTCGACAGCGTGTTTATGAACAGCGGTCGCGGCTGCATCAACTGCTCAGGCATCTGGGCCTCTCGCCACACGCGGGAAATCGCCCAGGCTGTGGCCGAGCGAATTGGGCCAGTCGAGCCTAAGCCGCCCGAAGACCCGCAGGCAAGCCTTGCGGCATTCACAGTGCCGGGAGTTGCGCGCGCGATCTGGAACAGCATCGAAGCGGGACTTGGCGAAACAGGAGTCGAACACTTCACGGGAAAATTCGGCGCGCGGCTCGTTGAGAAGGAGCGATGCGGATATCTGAGACCGACAGTGATCCACTGCGATTCGCCGGAGAAGACGCTCTCGAACACGGAGTTCATGTTCCCCTTCGTGAGCGTGGTCAGGTGTCCGCAAAACGAAATGCTCAAGCGGATCGGATCTACGCTCGTGGGCAGCGCGATCACTTATGATGAGCAGTTCCAGCGGCAACTGATGGATGCGACTCATATCGACCGACTGAATCTGGGACCTGTGCCGACTATCCAACTCGACTGGTTGCAGCCGCACGAAGGAAACATAGTAGAGTTTTTGTTTCGACCCAGAGCGTTTCAATCGCGGCTGGAGAAAGTGGCGGTGTAAGGGAGACTAATCCGCGCTCGCTATTGCGTGACAGTCGTATCTTTCAGGCTTGCACTCCGCCCTTAGGATCAGCAGTCTGACGGCTGTGATCATCTTCAACTTTCCGTCCGCTGCGCCTTATCTATTGCGGCTGAATGCCCACAGGAACATGTGGATGAATTCTGTTCTGCCGTCTGCGCCGGACACGATCAAAAACTCCTGCGGCTCCGCAGCATTCGGCGGCCTCACAGAAAAGCGACCTTCGCCCACCTTCGTTATTTCAAGCCCCTGCCCGAATCGCTCCTCCTTCTGATCTTTGCCGCATTACATCGTTCGATGATCTGAGGATTGAAGAAAATCGGTTCATCACGAAATCGTGTGAAGAAGTAGTACGCGCAAGCGAAAGTTGTCAA
>CAZPQE010000402.1:0-6648 GCA_964588615.1 uncultured Clostridia bacterium
ATAAACAATCTTATTATCGCAAACGAAGTGACGCGAGACCTTGCGCAGAAAGTTGCAAGTCTCGAATTGCAAACAAGCCTGCTCGTCACTGACCTCGATCATCGCGTCAACGATATTGAATCCAAACAGCCGTGAACGGGATGAAAATAACGGGACTTTCCATAAACTCGGGCAAATCATCCTGTTCAAGTTATTGCCCGGAGCATCCCCCAACTCGGTCATCGTTCTCCGCAAATATTCAAACTTTCACTTCGACCTCTGAATCTAAGACAGCGATTGCAGTTGAATCAAACCCGCGCGCAATCATTATGACGGCGGGAAGCGGAGGGTAAGTCGATGGTGAGAGCATCAAAGTTCAGTAGCTTCTTATTGACCGAAGGGCGAGAATCCGTCTGGCAAGACCTCCGACCACACCTATAACAACGTCTGCGCGTTTCCTGACAATCTCGAACAAGGAGAACAGGTAGCAGCTTTCTGTATCTATCTTGAGGATAAGTGCGCGCGAAAAGTCGGCCTCATATCGAGGTGGAACCCTTTTGCCTGCCTGTTCAGGTGATCGGATACAAATTATTTTGAAGGAGAATCGATTATGAAAACCATGACAATGAAAAGGCGATTGACAGACTCTTTTATGAAACCGGCGATCGTGGCGTCTTTGCTGGCGCTTGTTCTGATCGCATCCAACGCTCAGAGATTCGCTGCGGCCTCAACCCCTGCTGTGGTGGAACCCAAACACCCCTGGACTGCGGTTGCTTCGACCGGGGTCATCGATGAAGCGTCGATCAAATTCTATGGCTGCTCCGGGGCGAGTCTCGGATTCAAAAACCAGATGGGAGGTCTGGTGACTGCCCGCTACAACGTAACCAACACGTTCGACAATAACGAAGACCCGAACAAGCCGGGGTGGGACACCCTCGAACTGGGCGCGCAGGTTCCTGGCGGAGGCCGCGTCTCGGCCACCCTCTGGCAGGTCGATCCCTGCACAGGTCAGCAGGTTCAATTGTGCGAAGCGGAAAATCATGGAGAGGGGCCGCAGCCGGATTGCGTGGAATGCAATTTCGCAAACTCGATAGACTTCGGCCTATTCCTCTATTATGTCGAGGTCAAGGTAGAAAGAAACAATCAGGCATTGCAGCCTCTGGCCCACACTCTGCGCATCTACTGACATTCGATCCGTTGCAGGGGCGCAAATCAACGCGCCCCTGCCTCATCCGCCCTCTAGCGGCTCGGCTCGAAGGTGTTTGAGCGGAGGAACTGGTCGAGGATGTCGGCGTATTTGGCGCTGCGCTCGGCTATCTCCTCTTCGGTGTCTTTCATCTCTTTGCGGGATTGATAGAGTTCGTCGGCTATCTGAAGCGCGGCAAGGATGGCGACGCGCAGCGAATCGACGGTCATCGAGGCCGAGGCGATTTCGTTCATGCGCCGGTCTACGTGAGCGGCCAGTTGTTGAATGTATTCTTCGTCGTGGTCGCTGCGCAGGTTGTAGGTCTGATTATAGATGACGACCTTGTAGGATCGGTTCGGATTTTCTTCCATACTTTGGCGCGCTCGTTTCAGTTGATGTAAGCAGCTTCACTTCCTTGCTGCTTCCGAGGATTCGAGGTCGAGGACGGCTATGGCGTCGAGCATCGCTTCGACTTTGAGTTTCATCGTGTCGCGTTCGGCCAGCAGTCGCTCCACCTGCAGTTCGAGGCGCTCTTTTTCATCCGTCACCTGGCTTACTTCGCGGCGCAGACTCAACACCTCGCGCTCCAGCGCCTCGCGTTCCTGACGCTCTCTCTTGAACTGCTCTATCGTGCGGTAGATTTTGTCTTCAAGGTGCGAGAACTTTTCCAAACCGTATATTCCGCTCACCGATTCACTCCTGCGTAAAACGCGAAACGTAAAACGTAACCTCCAACTCCTGATGCCTGCGATTACGTTTTACGTTTTACGTTTTACGTCCTTTCATCTGAGTTGCGCTCCGAATTTCTCCTGCATCATCTCACACACTCGCTTGTGCATCGTCGCCACTTCTTCATCCGTGAGCGTCCGCCCGTCCCCGCGATAGGTGACGCGAAAAGCGAGCGAGCGCATTTCATCAGGTATTCCCTTGCCCTTGTAGGTGTCAAACAACCTGACCGAAACGATTTCTTTTATTCCGAGATCGGCTATCGCCCTTTCGATATCGCCCCACAGCGCGGCGTCAGCGATCAGCGCCGATATGTCGCGCGAAGACGACGGCAGTCGCGGCAACGCGCTGTAGCGCACCTCGTCGGCTGGAAGATCGAGCAGTCGTTCGAACTCGATTTCGCCGACGTAAACCGGCTGGCGGAATTTGTAGAGCGCAGCCACTCGCGGATGCAATCTGCCGAAACGAGCAAACACCTGACCGTCTCTCACCATCGCTGCCGCCTGTCCAGGATGCAGGTATTCTACACCGCCGCGCTCAATTGTAAAGCCCGACAGATTCAACCCCGCCAGCACGCTTTCTATCGCTCCCTTGAGGTCGTAAAAATCGATTGGCCTGTTGCCTCTCCACTCGTCAGGCGAGATGGAACCGGTCACAGCCAGCGACAGCACTTCGCGCTCGGCGGGTCGTTCGCGCGCGGAAGTCGAGTCGAACACCTTGCCGATTTCGAAGAGCTTCACATCGCGGGTTCCGTGATTGGAATTCGTTTGCATCGCATCCATCAGCCCGGTCAGCAGCGAAGCGCGCATATCGGAAGCCCCTGCATCGATTGGATTGAGCAGCGTCGCTGTCTTATTGCCTGAGCGGAACAGCGAGTCGCGCTCGGTGTTGACGAAGCTGAAAGATATAGCCTCGTTGAATCCCATATCTATCAGTATCCGCCTGGCCCGTCGGCGGCTCTGCTCTCCCGGAAGGTAAGTCCCCGCTCCGCCCCATCCGGGCAGTGTGGTTTCGACAACATCGTAGCCTGTGTGTCGGGCGACTTCTTCGATCAGGTCTTCCTCGCGCGCGATATCGATGCGAAAAGACGGCGCGATGGCGTCGAGCCGTTTTTGGTCATAATCGATTTCAACTTCGAATTCCAGCGCGCGCAGAATCTCCGCTGCTTTTTCTATTTCGACTTTCAGGCCGGTGAGCCGCGTGATGCGCGCCTCGCGCAGTGAGACGCGATTGCGGGCGACCTTCGCGGGATGAACATCGAGGGCGCCTTTGAGGATTTCACCTCCTGCGATTTCGGCCACAAGTTGAGCCACGCGGTCTGCGGCGAGAGCCTGCGCTGCGGGGTCAGCCCCGCGCGAGAATCGATAGCTGGCTTCGGTGTCGAGTCCCAACGCGCGCGACGTGTGACGGATCGAGAGCGGATTGAAATATGCCGCTTCGATCAACACGTCTTTCGTGTCGAGGCTGATTTCGGTCTCCTCGCCGCCCATCACTCCTCCGACTGCGACCGCGCGATCCTGGTCAGCGATCATCAGCATATCGGTCGTGAGATCGCGCGTGACTCCGTCGAGCGTTTTCATCTGCTCGCCTTCGCGCGCGCGGCGAACGATGATCTTTCGACCGTGAAGCAGATTCAGATCGAAAGCGTGCGTGGGCTGGCCCATCTCGAACATTACGAAGTTTGTAATATCGGCGATGTTGTTGACTGAGCGCTGGCCGAGGGCAGCGAGTCTGTCGACCAACCACGCTGGAGAAGGCCCGACCTTGACTCCACGAACCACGCGCCCGACATATCGCGGGCAGAGGTCGGACGCGATTATCTCGATAGAAGCAACGGACTGAACTTCATCGTCGCTTTCTACGAGTTGGATTTCAGGCCGACGGAATGCGCCGCCGCAGACGAGCGCGGCTTCGCGGGCGACTCCGTAGTGAGAGAGAGCGTCGGGACGATTGGATGTCAGATCGAAATCCAAAACGTGATCGTCTCCGGCTTCCTCGATTGATTCGACCGCAAGGCCGACCATCGTCATGCGCTCTGCGAGTTGGCGTGGAGAAAGATTGATGTTGGTGATTTCAGTCAACCACTTGTAGCTGATCTTCATTTTATTCGATAACCCTGTTCTTCGTTGTTGAAAATCCAGCCGACCACTTCGCCTATTCGGATTTCCTCGCTGCGATATGCCGACATCGTTATAGCTGCCGACCCTTCGCGATGGATAGAAAGCGCAGAGCGCAGCATTCTCTTGAAGCGATCCTGCCAGCGCGAGAAATTTTTCGGCCTCAGATCGATCCAGCCCCGCTCGGCCCATTCGTCAATCAGATTGTCGGTAACGGCCATCTTCGACTGTCCCGCGTATTCCGGGACGTTGATGCGCGGCCCGCGAATCAATCGATTGCCTTCGGGCGGAAGTATCGGAATGCCGATTGAGATGACGGTGTTTCTCAACTCCTGATTGCGCTGGAGGTATCGCCACAGTTGGGCGGAGATGTTTTCCGGTTTGGCTTCGACCACAGACTGGAGGTTGCGATATTTGATCTTGAGCAGATGAGCTTCGTAGAGGAGCTTGGTGAGTTTGGGAGGGCCGAGTTCTCCGGTGGCTATCGAGTGAGTGCCGGTCTCTTTTTCGAGCCTTTCCAGAGCGCGGATGGCCGACCCGCGCAGATAGCCTGCGCGATAGCTCGGAACCATGATCGAAGAATCAACAGCGGCAATCACATCGACGCCGGTGTTGCTGCCCTTGATTTCGAGCACGACGTTTGCGGCGATCTCCTCCGGGGTGACGAACTCCATCTGATTGATCGAGGTGACGGCTTCGAACTCTCCTCGGGCGAAGAAGCCGTTTTCGCCCGTATCGACGCCGACCATTTCGAGGTCGCCAAGTTCCTGGAATTTTTCTTTCGGCATCGCAAGCTGAAGTTCGCCGCCGAGCGGCTGCGTGCGCGGGTTGTAGCTGTGGACGGTCGAGCGCATTCGGCGGTCTTTGAGCGATTGGAAGGTGACCTTCTTGTAGCCGATCATCGCCGCAGGTTTTATCTCCTTGACTATCGGGCCGCCCGGAGTGCGGGCCATCAGAAACATCAATCCGGTGTGCGCAAAGGCGACCGCCGTCTTCGACATCAGTTTTGCCGAAGGCTTGTCCTCGCCGTGAGTGTAAGGGATGTTGAGCCCCATTCCGCCCGTCCCCGTAGTCCCGACCTTGACGTAGATGCGCGTTCCCGCCTCGACCATCGCGCGATAGAGCAACTGCGTATGGCGTATGAGTTGAGGTATGGATTGCGAGATGAGCAGGGTGTCGAAGGTGCGCTCGAACTGTTTGCGATTGTCGCGCAGTTGTTTGAAATCGCTGTCTGAAATCCGGTCATCGATGAAGTCGAGAGCTTTTCTGACTTCTATCGAATTGGTGTACACGTCCTGATAGCTGATCCCCGATGCGGTGTTGACGCAATCGATTATGATGTCGGGACGGTGCTCGCGGACGGCGCGAGCAAGCACAGATTTTTCGTAAGCCAGGTCGAGAGGCCCGAAGAGGTCTTCGTAGAGAGCGCGGCGGCGGGCGGGGCTCTCGATGATCTTCTGCCGCTCTTCTTTGGACAGTTCTTCGCGCACGAACAGATTGCCCCACAGTTCGAGGAAGCTGATCGAAGGGAACTGTTTGCGGAATTCGTGAGCGACTTCGCGCACTTCCTTGTGATAGAGCGAGGCGATGATGATCTTTTCGGGGCGCAGGTCGCGGGCTATCTGATGAGTGATCTGCGTGCCGACAAGCCCGGCCCCGCCCAGTATCAGAACGGTCTTGTCGATTGATCGAGTCGCGGTTGTGGACATGATTTCAGACGCGAAGAGCAGCGGGCTCGTTTGTAATCGGCATCAAGGATTTCTGCCGGCTCTGCCATTTTGGCTCAACCTCGGGGTCGTAATTTACCCAGAGAACTTCCTGCCTCGGCGTCTTTACCGAATGACAATTCTTGACCGGGGCTTCGATGCATCGCCAGTCGCCATAGAGTTCATCCATCAGTTTGCAATGATAGCTCGACAGAGCCGCTTTCCCTTTGATGTCGTGGAGAACGACAGCAAGCGCGCGATGCTCTTCATCAGTCATTTCATAAGCGTAAGCATTGACATCGCCGCGCGCATCGTGCGGATAAGGAGGGTCGCAATAAAACAGAGTTTCTTCGCTGTCATATCGACGGATTATACTGGCAGCCGATGAATGTTCGATCTGGACTCGCAACAGTCTTTGCGCTATCTCGGAAAGGTCTTCGACGCTTCCCAGCCATCTCGAAACCGCTCCTGCCATCCCGGCTCTGCTCGTCAGCAAACAATGCGCCCATCGGCCCGCCCTCGCTTTTTGAGCAAGCCCGGTGCGCACCTGCCTTGCGCGAACAAAAAATCTTCTGGCCCTTTCCATATCCGAAAGACCTTCGCGCTCGCTCGATATCGCCAGTTCGAATTCTTCGCGGGAAAAAGGCGTCAGCCCTATGGCTTCGATCAATGCGTCCTTCTGCTCACGAAGCGCGCGGAAGAAATTGACCACTTCCCCATCAATATCGTTGTAGGTTTCAACTGGCGATGGCTCGCGGTTGAGCAGCACAGCCGCCGATCCGCCGAAAGGCTCGCAATAATGCTGAGTGGCAGGCAACAGCGGAAGCAGCCAGCCGAGATGGCTGAATTTCCCGCCATACCATCCGAATGCTATGAGCTTGCTCATGGCTGATTAGGCGAACTGCTCAAGGAATCTGACGTCGTTTTCGTAAAG
>CAZPQE010000403.1:0-6645 GCA_964588615.1 uncultured Clostridia bacterium
GAAAATTTGAAGAACCAGCAGGCTGGCAGCCTGCTGTACCTTTTCTGAGGAGGAGGCAGCGCGTGTCATTTGATAACAGTCAATGGGTGTGGATCAACGGTCGAATGGTGCGATGGAGCGAGGCCACTTTTCATGTCTCGTCGCACGCGCTCCATTACGGCAGCGGCGTCTTCGAGGGGATGCGATGCTACGAAACCGCAGACGGCCCGGCTGTGTTCCGACTCGACGCCCATATCGACCGCCTGTTTTATTCGGCTGCGGTCTACGGCATCCAGATTCCGTTCTCGGCTCAGGAAATCGAAGAAGCGATATGCGAGACCATAGCGCGCAACGGCTTTTCGAGTTGCTATGTCCGCCCGATCTGTTTTTACGGAAGCGGCTCTCTGTCACTCAACCCGCGCAACTGCCCCGTAGAGACTGCCATACTGGTCTGGCCCTGGGGCGCATACCTCGGACAGGATGGATTCGAATCGGGCGTGAAGGTGACGGTTTCATCGTGGACTAAGTTTCACCCTCGCATGATGCCTACGACCGCGAAAGCCTGCGGCGGGTACATCAACTCGATACTCGCCGTATACGAAGCCGCGAGAGGCTGCTATGATGAGGCCATTCTGCTTGACGCTGAAGGCAATATCGCGGAAGGGGCGGGAGAAAACATCTTCCTGGTTCGTGACGGCAGGATAGTCACCAACGATGAGCGGTCTTCGATCCTGCTCGGCATAACGCGCGACGCCGTCATGCAGATAGCCAGAGACCTCGGCTACACAATCGAGGTCAGGCCGATCAGGATGAAAGACCTTTATCTGGCCGATGAAGCGTTCTTCACCGGAACCGCAGTCGAGGTCACGCCCATCCGCGAAGTCGATGGGACGGCGATAGGCAAAGGCGCGCGGGTGGTGACTGAACGGATCAGACAGGCTTTCTTCGATGCTGTCACTGGCCGCGATGAAAAATACAAAAACTGGCTGCGCCTCGTCGAGCGACGAACAGCCGGGGTGGAAGGATAGATTGAGAAATGAGCGAGCGATTCTACCTGAGCAGCAAGCTGCCGCCTTATGTGTTCAACGTGGTCAATGAACTCAAGGTGGCTGCCCGCGCCAGGGGAGAAGACATCGTAGACCTCGGCATGGGAAATCCCGATCTTCCCACGCCTGAACCCATTGTCGAAAAACTCATCGAATCAGCGCGCAATCCGCGCAATCATCGCTATTCGGCTTCGCGCGGAATCACCAAACTCAGAGAGGCGATAGCCAATCGCTACGAGCGCAAGTGGGGCGTGAGACTGGACGCAAACCGCGAAGTCGTCGTAACGATCGGCGCGAAGGAAGGTCTCTCGCACCTGATGATGACTGTGCTTGAGCAGGGTGGCGTGGCAATCGTGCCTGAGCCTGCTTACCCGATTCATCTTCATGCGGTGACGATAGCAGGCGGGCGACTCCGGCGCATCGCGGCTCAGGGAGCGGGCGACCTTCTCGAAAAACTGCGCAATGCCATTCCTGCGGAGCGGCCCAAAGTCGTGCTGCTCTCTTTTCCGAACAACCCGACAGGCGAATGCGTCGGCCTGGAGTTCTTCGAAGAAGTTATCGATCTCGCTCGTCGAAACGACGCTATGGTCATACACGATTTCGCTTACGCCGACATCGTGTTCGACGGCTATCGCGCGCCGAGCATACTGGAAGTGAAAGGCGCGAAGGACGTGGCGGTTGAAATTTTTTCGCTGTCCAAGAGCTACAACATGGCCGGATGGCGTGTGGGCTTTTGCGTGGGCAATGCTGACACGGTGGCCGCGCTCACGCGGGTCAAGAGCTACATGGATTACGGCATCTTTCAACCGATTCAGATCGCCTCGATCATCGCGCTCAATGAGTGCGAAGAGTTCGTCCGTCAGACTGCTGAAGAGTATAGAAAGCGGCGCGATGTCTTAATCGATGCGCTCGGGCAGGCGGGCTGGGCGGTTGCGCGACCGCGAGGTGGGATGTTCGTGTGGGCCGAGATACCCGAAGAGTTTCGCGCGATGAGATCGCTTGAATTTGCCAAGCTGGTTTTATCGCGGGCGAAAGTCGGGGTCTCGCCCGGCATAGGTTTTGGAGAAGCCGGAGACGGATTCGTGCGCTTCGCTCTGGTCGAAAACGAGCAGCGCATAAGACAGGCGGCGAGAGGGATCAAACGATTACTCAGCGAGAGGGGATTGCAAAATGGAATTGATGCAGCTTGAGATGTTCGTGGCGATGGTCGAAGAGGGAAGCGCGCACCGGGCGGCGCAGAGAGTTTTTCGCACTCAGCCCGCTGTGAGCATGGCGGTGCGAAAGCTGGAGCAGGAAATAGGCTTTCCGCTCTTCGACCGTTCGAACAGAAACGCTTACGTGTTGACCGAGACGGGCGAAGTTCTCTTCGAATACGCCAAGCGGATTTTGAACCTGCGTGACGAAGCGGTGATGACGCTCAAGCAGTTGCACAACCTGCAAAGCGGGCGCATCCGCATCGGCGCAAACGAAAGCACAAGTCTCTATCTGCTGCCACATCTCATACTGGCTTTCCGCGAGCAGTACCCAAAGATCAAGGTCGAAGTTTTCCGGCAGTCGTCGGCGCAGTTACCCCGTGAATTGCGCCAGCGCAATCTGGATTTTGCGATCCTTTCGTTTTTGCCCGACGACACGGAGCTTGAAGCGACTCCGATCATGAAAGACGAGCTCGCGCTGGTAGCGAGTCCCCAGCACTGGCTGGCCGGTCGTGAGCGAACTCACATACGGGAGCTCGGAGCAGAGTCGTTCATCGCGCACAACGTGCATTCGCCTTCGCGGGATAAAGTCATCGAAGCGTTCAAGCGATTTCAGACGCCGCTCAACATCACGATAGAGATCACGACCATCGAGACGATAAAGCGGTTTGCGGCGATGAACCTGGGGATAGGATTCGTGCCGCTGATGTGCGTGCGCGAAGAGGTGGAGCGCGGCGAGTTGATAGTAGTTCCGGTCGATGGATTTCATTATGAGCGGACGTTGTGGGCGGTGCGCAGGCGCACGGACGCGCACTCGCACGCGGCGCAGGCATTTATGAAGGTGTTGGACGCTGTAGCCGAGAAGCTGCTCAAAGGCGGCCAGTCGCTTGCGACCGAGGGCGCCGAAAAATCGAGCGCGGAAGCGGTCAACTGAACTGTCGCGCTTTAACCGAATAAAGACAACTCCTCAGCCTGATGCAATCAGTGATGCTTCGTTGGTACATCAGTGTACATTGCTGTGTTGAATTGGAGCAGGGTATAAGCTAGTCTGCCCACTATGAAAAGCTTCGGTTCAGCGTATAATCTGCCTCTGTTTCAAGAGCCTGCGAACGATGAGGCAATAGAAGAGAAACCAGAGAAGCCCGAAAAAACTTCTCCTCTTAATGATCTCGATCTTAATCGCTGGCGCGAATACGACGACATTCTTACTGATTCGCTCTGGCTTTTTCCTGAACGCAACCGAAGCGGGGCGCACCTTGCCGATTATCACGGGAATTTCGTTCCTCAAATTCCGTATCAGGCCATGCGCCGTTATACCAAGCGCGGCGATGTAGTGCTGGATGCTTTCCTGGGATCAGGAACCACTTTGATCGAATGTAAGCGGCTTGGTCGTCATGGAATCGGGATAGAACTTAAACCGGAACTGGCCAGGCAGGCAGAAGAACGAATCAACGGACAAACAAACCCTTACAACATCTCTACGCAAGTGCTGACTGGAGACAGCAGCGATTCAGAAAAAACAGCGCCAGTGATTGAAGAAGCTCTTAGTGTCGTTGGCAGAGACAAAGCTCAATTGGTGATGCTTCACCCGCCTTACCATTCAATCATTAGATTCTCTGATCGCTCGGATGATCTTTCCAACTGTCCGACTGTCGAAGTGTTCCTGGAGAAATTTGGTCAGGTAGTCGACACTGTTACGCCGTTTCTTGAAGCAAACCGGTTTCTGGTGCTTGTTATCGGAGATATGTACGCAGAGAGCGAATGGATACCTCTTGGTTTTTACTGTATGCAAGAGTTGATGAGTCGCGGCTACACGCTCAAAAGCCTGGTTGTTAAAGATATGCAGGGAAACCGGGCCAAACGAAATCTGGAAAACATCTGGCGCTATCGCGCTCTGGCCGGAGGATTCTACATTTTCAAACACGAATACGTGATGTTTTTCCGAAAGGCCGAAAAGAATGGACGAGCCTCCCTTTAACAAAGGCACTCAGATTTACAGAACCTTTGAGATACTTTCCGATGGGGAATGGCATTGCGCTAAACACAAACTGCCGGGGACACAGCCCGCCAAACCAATACAAATCATTCGACAGCACGGCTATGAAGTCGAAATGAAAAAGTTGCACTGCTCTGAGTGCGGTTATTCGACTGTTCATCGCCGACTGATTTCAACGTCGCCTTCGAAAGCCTCCGTTGTTCGATCAGACTTGCCGGAAGCATTGAAGAGGCGAGTAAAAACGCTGTACAGGAACGTCGAAGCGATTACGCAAAGAAAACATCAACCAGCCGAACTGGAAGTTGATCATCGTTTTCCACAAGTCAGATGGTCCAGCCCGGAGGGAATGAATGATCCTGATATGTCGGACGATGATATGCGCGCAAAGTTTCAGCTTTTGACTCGCCAGAACAATCTGTGGAAAAGCCGCTAATGCGAGGTCTGTGCCAAGACGGGAACTCGCGGAACATTCAATAGCATAATCTATTTTTACGAAGGCGGCTCGACATGGCCCGAAGATATTCCCGCTGATGATGAGCGGGGCTGTCACGGGTGCTTTTGGTATAACCCGGAGAAGTGGCGTCAAAGCCTGAACCAACTCATAGCTCAATGCCAAAAAGGAAAATAGATGGCATCATCGCAAGCTATGTAAACCCCAGTCTTGAGTTGAACGATTGGGTCATCCAAAACCTAAAGGTGTGTAAGATTGAGTTAGAAAACGATATCTTTCACCAGGAGGATGACCCCGATGACTTCGAGTATAGACCAAATGACTGAAATCTTCTGCTTCGTCGATGACTTCCTCTAAGCCAATCCCGGCTTGGCCAATTGGCGAACTTCCCACAATAACAGCCCTGCTTTCTGCGATTCCGAGGTTATCACTGTCGCCCTGATGCAGGGCTGTTTCGGTGTGGCCACTCTCAAACAAACCTATAAGCTCATTGTCGGCGATTACAAAAACGCTTTTCCTCTTATCCCTTCCTATTGTGAATGGATTCGCCGGTTGCACGCTCTGAGCGAGGTCATCGGCCATCTCTTTAGCATCACTCGCCAAAGCCCCACTTTGAAGTTGTGCTTGATAGACTCCAAACCAATACCTGTATGCAAACCCATCAGACACAGCAGAGCGAGAAACCTCAGAGAAGATGGAGCCTATTTCAGCAAAGGAAGCTGTGGATGGTTCTTTGGCTTCAAGATGCATCTGTTGAGAAACATTGATGGAGGTATTGAGGGCGCGGTTCTCTCACCGGCAAATTGTGATGACCGGGATCCAGCCCTGGCTCTGTTGCTGTTGGTAGAGGGAGGGATAGTGTTGGCCGACTTGGGCTAAAGAGGGGAAGAATTGGTTGAACTTCTGGCACAGGAAGCTGAGATATTGATAATAACGAGAGCAGATGCAGGGGAGAAGGCAGGGCTGATAAGCACAGTCAGACAGAGAATAGAGACGACATTTTCGCAGTTGTGGAACAGGTTCATAGATCGGATATTGAGCCGATCGTGGAACGGGTTAGGGAGGCGTAACAGGCAAGATCGTGCTCGTACACAATGGGTCCTCGCTTGAATGCAGGAGCGCCGTCGGCTGATGCCGTTGGGCGACTCCTTGAGTCTTACGAGCAAATAGTGTGTCATCGGCTTGCGATTTTCTTCGAGCGGGTTGGTGAGACCTGATGGCTGATTCTTGCTCGACATTTGCCTCGACCGTCCCCCGCCAGGCGCATCACGACCTGATTGATGCGATAGTTAACTTCAACACTCTCGAACAGGAGGCGGAAATGGCTAACTTCAAGATTCCGGAAAATAATGAGGATATCTCCTGGTTCGACCTTCCACTGGATCGCACGATGAAGCTGCTTCAGTGGGGAGGTGACGCGACCGGCAATAAACTCGAACTGGCCTCAGACCGCTCGCTGCCCGGCGTCGTCCTGACGCCTCTGCCCGACAAGGTTTCGGCGGCGTCTACATTGTTCACCTTAAAAGGAATCGCTGTCACAGGCGTTTTCGGCGTCACTGCCAGCGTGAAGGGAACCACCAAGCGGTACAGTGAGGATCTGAAGGTTCAGGTTTTGAACAAGCCGACCAAACAGCCGGGCTACACAGTCGATCTGTTGCCGGACGTGGCTCTTTATGGGAATGCGCTGCAAGTCTACCGTTACTCCCGCATTATGCGCGACCCCCCGGACAGCACGCATATTCTCTCGCAAAGAACCACGGGGGTTCTGAATTGCGGCGATACGGCTGCTTCCTACGGACCAAAGGTATTCTCAAAGGAAACGTCCACCAGCTATTACCAGTATTACCTGCCGCCGACGAGCGGCAAGATGGCCGACCTTAGGTTCAACGCCCGTCGCGTCGGCGATGGAATAGCGAAAACAAAAACCATGTTGAGCAAAGGCCAGCCTGTCCGCGTGTGGCTCATCCATCACGACGGGTT
>CAZPQE010000404.1:0-6631 GCA_964588615.1 uncultured Clostridia bacterium
ACCTGATGCTGACGCTTCAATCTGTTGGCTATCGTGTCTTCGGTCGCGCCCTCGGCCAGTTCGTCGCCGTAGGATGTCCGTTTTTTGGCTATGATGATTCCGCCGACATAGACCAGGGATTCGAGCACGGGATTTTCGAGCCCGCGATCTTCGGTCTGCACGTGATAGACACGCCCTTCGTATTTTACGTCGGTGTTGAATCCGGGAATCATCTTTGTGGAAGGTATCATAGCGATTTTTCTCAGTCAACAATTCGTTCCGGCTGCCCTTTCAGGGTGAGGAGTTTGACGCATTCGGCCTTTTTCGACCAGGTGCTATAATGCGATTATGATTATCGACGGCGCAGAAAGAATCGAAGAGCTTCCGATTTTCCCTCTGGCAACTGTGCTTTTTCCCGGCTCTCTCCTGCCTCTGCACATATTCGAAGAGCGGTATAAAGAGATGATGCGGTTTGCCATCGAAAACGAAGGCTTGTTCGGTCTCTCCTATCGCAGCGACGCCGAGGTCGGAAAGGAGACGGTTCCCGAACCGGGCAGCATAGGCTGCGTGGCAAAGATAAACGCGGTGATGCAGATGGAAGAAGGACGCATGAATCTGCTTTCTATCGGAGTGATTCGTTATCGGGTGATCGCCTTCAGGCAACTGACTCCGTTTCTGATCGCGCAGGTCGAGCCTTTCACCGACGACCTTGAGATGGATTCCGATCTGACGGCGCTGTTTGATGAGACGGTCGAGGTTGCGAGGAGGTTTTTCGCTGCGGTCGAGGCTCTGAGCGATTTGAACGCTCCGTCGAACGTCAGTTTCCCGGAAGAGGCCGAAGAGTTCTCGCTGTTTGTCGCCGCTCACCTTCCCCTTGAAGCGGACGAGAAGCAATCGCTGCTTGAAATGACTTCGACCAGGATGAGGCTCCATGAGGTGAAAAACTGCATGGCGGACAGTCTGCCGGATTATGAGAGACGCATAGAAATGCGCGATCTGGCGAGAGGCAACGGACACGGAAAAGTGAATTGAGCTATCCGACCACTTCCTTCAATCGCTTTCTGATCGCCGCGCCCGCCTGAGTCGTTGACAGATTTCCGCCGATATCTTTTGTCGTTTCGCCCGCTCGCACCGCTTCTTCCACCGCGCTCTCCATAGCCGCTGCCGCCTCTCTGAAGCCGACATAATCGATCATCATCGCGGCGGTGAGTATCGCGGCAACTGGGTTGGCCACGTTCTTTCCCGCAAACGGAGGCGCGCTGCCATGCACAGGCTCGAAGAGCGAAACGCGGCCCGGATGTATGTTTCCTGATGCAGCCATCCCTAGCCCTCCCTGCAAAGCCGCGCCCAGATCGGTCACGATGTCTCCGAACATGTTGTTGGTGACTATGACATCGAAGCGCGCAGGGTCGAGCGCCATCCACATCACCAGCACATCGACGTAAAGATGATTCGCTTCTATGTCCGGGTAACGCGAGGCGACTTCCTTGAACACTCTCTGCCAGAGGTCATGGCCGTAGGTTAAGACGTTCGATTTATCGCTCATCGTCACGCGCTTGCGATTGCCAAGGCGCGCATACTCGAACGCGGCTGTGATTATGCGCTCGACTCCTCGGCGGGTGTTTATCTCTTCCTGAATGGCTATCTCATCACCGGTTCCCTTCTTGAAGTTCCCGCCTACGAAGCAGTACATCCCCTCAGTATTTTCTCTGAACACAACGAAATCGATGTCTTTTTCGGTTCGATCCCTGAGCGGGCAGAGACGCGCCTCGATCAGCTTGATCGGGCGGAGGTTGATGTAGAGATCGAGTCCGAACCTCAGACCGAGCAGTATGTCTGCGGCATGTTTGTTGTCCGGCACGCGCGGGTCACCGAACGCGCCTGTCAGTATCGCATCATATTCGGAAGCGAGTATTTCAAGCCCGCCTTCGGGCATGGTCACTCCGGTGGCGAGATATTTTTCAGCGCCCCAGTCGAAGTGAGTCATCGAGATTTCGAGTCCGAACAGGTCGCGCGCAAGCTCTAAGGTGGCTACGGCTTCGCCGATGACTTCAGGGCCTATGCCGTCGCCTGCTATGACTGCGATTCGTTTCACTTCAGTTTCGCTCATTCAATCGCTTGAAAATCTCAGGCAGAGAGCGGATCACCACGTCGCCGACTATCTTGATGCTCTCGCCGCTGACTTTATCGAGCGTGTCCTGACTGGTGTGCCAGTAGGAGTTGTTCGGGCCGTAGTTGAAATCGATTATATCGATTACCGGCACGCCTGCTTCCTTGAACGGAATATGATCATCCGAGTATGCGCCGTCGGCTTTCAGGAAGTGCTTTCCGTATCCGATCTGATGCGCGGTGTTCCAGACCACGTCGATGAGCCATCGCGTCGATTCGTAATCGCGGAGCAGATCGAGGTTCCTGTCGCCGATCATATCGACGAGCACCATAGCTTTGACACGTTTGATAGTTCCATCTGCCGCGAGCCGCGCGGCCATGTGCCGGCTGCCGTAGGTATTGTCTTTCCCGTCGTTGGCGTTCCAATCGACGAACGCTTCTTCGCCGTCGAAGAAGACAAGCCACAGGGTGTATTCGAGACGGGTCGCAGCGAGCGCGCGAGCCATTTCAAGCACGGCGGCAGTGCTCGACCCGCCGTCGTTGGCTCCGATGAAACCCGCCTGCGGCTTGGTGTCGTAGTGACCGGCCACGATCACTATATCGTTTCGCTGGCCAGCAATTTCGGCGATGATGTTTTTCATCGCCACCCGTCCGCGAGTCGTCTCGGCGTCGAAGCTGTCTTCGGTGACTTTCAACCCGTAGCTGCGGAGTTCGCCGATGATGTATTCCTGAGTTTTCTTTATTGCCGCCGATCCGGGCGGGCGCGGGCCTATTTCGACAAGCCGCTTGAGGTGTTCCTGAGCGCGGGTGGCATCGAAGTCGCTGATCTTTTCAGGCTTCCGATCTGCGGGTTTCTGAGAATCGGAAGCTGACGGCTGGCCGCATCCGACGGCGAAGAGGAGAAAAAGAAGGACGGCTGTTGAAATGGCTTTTCTTAGGGGCTGAATTCGATTGGGCATTGACCAAACTCCGATCTGCGAGCTAGACGAATCTGACCTCAGCTATGGATTTGGGCAATTTCTCGTCGGCGCTCATGGCTCCGGGCGCGAGAATGCCTGCCGATCTTCGCTCGCTGGTCAACTGTTCGACCGTCATGCGCTCAGTTCTGATGAAGGTCACATCGCGCAGATTGACCACCGTGATATCGATGCACTCGCTTGGATTCTGGCAGGAGATGGATGTGATGATTGCATAGCGAGTGTCGTGGGTGATGAGGTTCGGATTGATGGGTTCGCTGACGAAGTGATTTATGGTCTCGCCGTTGCCGAAGCGAACGATCAGTTTGAAAATCGGGTCCTGGATATGAAGAGTTTCGCTCATTGAACACTTCCTTCCTGCTTTCCGGGCGCAGCCGGACGCGATGTATGAAAAAGACTGTTGGCCGTCCGTCAATTCATTGCGCGGGCTGATCGGCTGAGTCCGACTCCTGAGAATCGGCGGGTTTCGGCCCGATGACCGCATCAGCTATTTCATCGACGGCGCGGGAGGCTTCGTTGACGATCTTTTCGGCGACTTCGCCCAGCAGGTCCCACTCGACTTTCAAGAGAGTCGATATCTTGTCGCCGAGCGGGAGAGCGGCAAACGCCTGACGGACAGAATCGGCAGCTTCAGGCTGGGCATCCTGGTTTGTTTCTTCTGACATAACTCGCACCTCCTGAGTATCAATGCGCAGAGTCAAAATGCATGGCTTTGAGGCTACAGTAGAACGCAAGGCAGGGTCAAGCCGCCTGTTTTCATGCTTGACAGCGATCAAGCCTGATCCCTATAGTAACAACTTGCCAAGCAGGGCGGTTAGCTCAGCGGTAGAGCATCGGTCTTACAAACCGGGGGTCAGTGGTTCAAGTCCACTACCGCCCACCAAAAGACAGCAGACCGTTGAGTTGACATTGAAAGTTTGATGCGGAGTCGTAGTTCAGTTGGTTAGAACGCCGGCCTGTCACGTCGGAGGTCGCGGGTTCGAGTCCCGTCGGCTCCGCCATTAAATCGAAAGGGTGTCTCTTCAGACACCCTTTTTCCTTTCACGCGCTTTGAACGAGAGCGGAGTTCGCGCAGTAGCTCAGGAACCTCTGAGCTTCTCCCAATGCCCTGCGCGCTCCGTCTTCGTTAGCACAGTCCTCTTTCATCTCCTCAAAACGCGACGAGACATCTCGCCACGCTCCCTGCGTCTGACCCGAAAGGACGAAAAGGTTCTCGAATTCCCACAACGCTTCTTCAGAGGTGAACGGGTCGACGAGGCTGCGATAAAGCGGAACGCGCGCCGCTGCCGCCGCCGCTTCATAGGCTGCAATAGCCGCGTGCTCGTACTCTCGGTGATAAATCAACGCTTCGGCCTGCGCCAGATATTCACGCGCCGTCTCCAGGCTCGGAATCGTCTCCGCAACCGTCGCGCCTGCGCACTCGCCCTTGATGCCCTGGCGCACGGCGAAACGCTCGTTCTCATGCCCGTAGTCCTCATAAAACGACGGGTCTTCTTCAAACGAAGGAACCATTCGCAGCGGCTCCAGAACTTCTTTCAATCGACCTTCGCCTGTTCGCGCCACGAACGAGTTGAAATCCTCCGACTCAAGCCGCTCATCTCTGTACAATCCAATCAGGGTCTCGACTACCTTCACGCAGTTTCGGGCGGGAAACTTCCCGACTATCCAGCCTGTCTGCGCCCTGTCACGATTGGTCTGGCCGCCCAGGAATAAAAGATGCGCGGGAACGGTGCGACCCTCATGCGAGAGAGCAGCCGCGTGAAATCCTATGTTGGCTATCGCGTGCTGGGCGCATCCGTTCGGGCATCCTGAAACCTTCACTTTCAGATCGCGTGCCAGATCGCGATAGCCTGCCAGCGGCCCGTCGAATGCCTCGCTTATGGCGCTGCCCAGTCCTTTGGCAGAAGCGATCCCAAGCCGACAGGTGTCAGACCCCGGACAGGTGGTAACATCCGTGACGGTCTCGGCCCCGGCATCGGCCAGCGACAACTCTTTGAGCGCAAGGTAGAGGTCGAAAACATCCTCCTGCCGAACCCAGGGCAGATAGATATTCTGCTCTATCGAAATCCGCAACCGGCCCGCAGAAAACCGTCGAACTATCTCGGCCAGTTCCCGCGCCCGGTCTGCTGTAAGATCGCCCATACGGATTCGCACGATCACTCCGCGATAGCCCGCCGTCTTGTGCTCGATGATCGAGTCCCGCGCCCAGGCCTGAAACTCAGGGTCGGAAGTTTCGCGGTCTATCACCCTCAGACTGCGCGGCGCAGCATCGATCTGAGGCGTTTGCGCGCCGGTCTCTCTGAGATAATCGGCCAGCGGCACATGCCCTACGCGCAGTCGTTCTTCTTCAATCGCTGCAATGAGGGCTTCCCATCCCATAGTCTGCGCAAGGAATTTCATACGGGCTTTCATGCGCGATTTACGCTCGCCGTAGCGGTCGAACACCCTGAGCACGGAGGCGGCGAAACTGAGCATCTCTTCTTCCGGCAGAAACTCCGTGTAGAGCCGCGCCAGGTGAGGAGCGCCGCCGAGTCCGCCTGCCAGGTACACCTTGAATCCCCGGTCAGTCTCGCCCTCGACTTCCCGCGTGACGGCCTGAAATCCTATGTCGTGAACCAGCAGGCAGGAGTGATCCTCCGCGCATCCTTCGAAGGTGATTTTGAATTTTCGACCGAGGTTCTGGTTCCATTTATTGCGCACCAGGAATCGAAACAGCGCATCGGCGTAGGGAGATACATCGAAGACCTCCGAAGCGGAAGTCCCGGCGCGATAGCAGGCCGTGATATTGCGCACAGTGTTGCCGCAGGCTTCGCGGGTGGTGATGTCGCCTTCCGAAAGAAAGCGCAGCAGGTCGGGAGCCTCATCCAGTTTTACGTAGTACAACTGGGCGTCTTCACGGGTGGTGAAATGAATGAAGCTGCTGCCGAACCGGTCGGCGGCATCAGCCAGGCGCGCAAGCTGATCGGCAGTCAGCAATCCGCCCGGTATCTTGATGCGCTGCATCTGGACTCCTTCCTGACGCTGGGCATAAGTTCCGAAATGCAGCCGCAGCTTCTGCATCTTCGTTTCGTCCAGTTTGCCGCTCCGGTATTTTCGGATCTGCCTTTCGAAATTATCCAGTTCATCCTCGACGTAATCCGGGATGATCTGAGGTCGCGGCTCTGCGATTTCAATAGTCATTTCTCTCATAGCGATCTCCTCGATTGACGAAACCCAAATAAAAACGCCCCGGCTCCTGTAAGGAACCGGGGCGCTTCGTGCCTCGCTTTTAAGCCTTGAGCTACGCGCTGTCCTGGCGCACCAAAAGCCGGTTCCACCCGATGTGGGACCAGCACATACATGAGCATGCCGCCATGTTGAACGAAGCAGCCGGGCTATTTGCCTGCGACGTGCGTTCGTGAATGTGGACAGCCTGTGAATTCATATTCGATCTTCGCTCTTAAGATTTACAGTGTCGAAGACTACCACCCGATTGCCTCATTGTCAAATTGTCTTTGGGTCGCCGATTTCCCGCGGGTGTGATTGAAAGTGAGACTCGATATTGACCAGGAGCCTGGCTTTATCTG
>CAZPQE010000405.1:0-6623 GCA_964588615.1 uncultured Clostridia bacterium
AAAGTCAAACCGGGATCGAAGGAGACGGGCTGATTGACGAAGCGACCCGGATCGGGGCCTGTGGCCGTCCGGGGCAGCGAAGGCACGCGGCGGCCCGATTCGACCAGCGTCAGAGATGGGATTATTTCCAGCGTGCGCTCGGTCGATACGTTTTCTATGCCGGTGAGATGACCTGCCTGGTTGAGTATGCCCGAATTGTCGCGCGAAACAGGCATCCAGGAATTGAGCTCGTTGTTCAGTCGTTTGATGCGGCGAAAGAAATGCGCGCCCCATAGCCGCCCCTTTCCGACTTCATAGCGCAGCGACTTGAAAGGAATAGCTATCTCTACGGTGTAACCCTCGTCCGTGACCACCCCTTTGGATTCCATCACTATGTCTATGCTGTAATCTTCGCCGTTGTTTTCAGTCAGGATGCCGTCGGCCTGCACACCCAGGGGATTGAAGAACAGCGCATAGGCTCGACGCCGGTCATTGAACGTGTCGAGGAACACTCCGACGTTATCGTCTTCCCATATCTGGTCTCGTTTGGCCACCGTAGCCCTCACCTTGCCCGATTCATCGGGAGCGCGAAAGGCGATGTAAAAGGTCATGTCGTCGTAGCCCAGCAGAACTTCGGCGGGCTTCGATGGGGCGATGTTGTCACCCGGCTGAATTTGATAGAAATCCTTGAGGACTATGGCCTGCTTCCACACTTCATCATCGAGCCGCCCATCGATGACAGGGGGGCGGTCGAAGCGCGTCACTCGCACCGGCTGCGATTTTTCCTTCGGCGGCGTGACTTCGCGCCTTGCCTTCACATTGCCCGAAGATGCGGAAGCGGAATCGGTTGACTGCGCGCTGGCCGTCGACACGGCAAGCAGGAGGAAGGCGAGAACCACTGCTTTGGACTTCATAATCGGGTTAGTGATCGTTCTGGCGAAAAGGTTTCACTCGTTTCGTTCAAAATCCATGAACCAATCCGTGCGCCATCAGCGAGGCGCCAAGAGAGGCAGCGATGACTGAGCCTGGCCCCGTTGCTGCGCCGAGTCCTGTTCGGTTGTGAGACCAATCCATCTCACAACCGAGGGCATCGGCAGATTCGCGGCTCGACTTTGCTGATGAGCGGCATCAGCCGACTTTTCTGGCAATGGCGCGACCTGCTGGGCTACAATTTCCAGGCTCGACTGTAAGGGCCAGGGTAAGCCTTCAATTCTTCAAAAGGATTTTATTCAAAAGGCGCGGGAGCATGATGATGAGCGATGAGACTACCAGCAGACGGGATTTTCTCAAGACGGCCTCAGCCGGTCTGTTGATATTGTTTTCGGAACATGATTTCGTAGAGGCCGCCGAAATCCTTCAGGAGCCGGTCTCGCCTCCGGTGCGCGTGGGCGTCATCGGAGCGGGACAACGCGGAAAAGAAATACTATCGACGCTCTCTCGCCTTCCCTCGGCCCAGACCGTTTGTCTCTGCGACAACTATGAACCCGCTCTCAAAAAAGGGCAGGAGATAGCGCCCAAAGCGGTCGCCACAGCCGATTATAGAAAACTTCTCGAATCAACCGATGTCGAAGCCGTAGTCATAGCCACCCCTTCGCATCAACATCGTGAAATCGCGCTTGCCGCTCTGAAGGCCGAAAAGCATGTCTACTGCGAAGCGCCGCTTGCATCTTCGATCGAAGAGGCCGCCGCAATTGCGCGGGCAGCCATCGCGTCGAAGGTGAAATTTCAATCAGGACTTCAGGGACGTTCCAACTCGCTCTACCGGCACGTCTCGAAATTCGTCCGAACCGGAGTGCTGGGGACTCCGGCTCAGGTCATGGCCCAGCACAACAGGAAACAAAGCTGGCGACGGATGGCCGCGACTCCTGAGCGCGAGCGCGACCTCAACTGGCGGCTTGCGAGCAGTACCTCGGCGGGATTGATGGGAGAAATCGGCATTCACCATATCGATCTGGCCTCGTGGTATCTCAAGGGGCTGCCTGTGGCAGTGACCGGATTCGGATCGATCATAGGCTGGAAGGATGGACGCGATCTGGCCGACACGGTTCAATGTGTGATCGAGTTTCCTGGGGATGTGCGCATGCTCTTTTCAGCGACGCTGGTCAGTTCCTTCAGCGATTCGTTCACTGTCTTCGAGGGGAGCAATTCGAGCCTGATGATGCGCGAAAAACGCGGCTGGATGATAAAGGAAGCGGATTCGCCACTGCTGGGCTGGGAAGTTTATGCCCGCAAGGAGCCTGTGCATAACGAGACCGGAATCGCTATGGTGGCCGATGCTACCAAACTGCTAGAAGCCGGAAAGGAGCCGGGCAAGGAAGGCCCGCTCGAACCTGAGCAGGACGCGCTGACCCGCGCTCTGGAAGACTTCACGCGCTCGGTTCGCGCAGGCGCTCCCGTCGCGTGCGGCGCGTTGGAGGGGTATCAAGCGACGGTGGCTGCGATCAAGGCCAATGAAGCAATAATGACCGGGTCGCGGATCGTTATGGAAAAATCACTTTTCGAAATCAAATGACAAGGTGGGAGGAAACCATTTATGAGTGACAGACGAAGCGACAGCGATTTATCGCGCCGCGACTTCATCAAAACTACCGGGGTGACATCTGTCGGGCTTGTGGCAGCTTCGCTCTCGGCCCAAAAAACAGAGGCCGCTGCCGGACCGTTTCCCGCGCGGGTGCTGGGCGCAAACGACCGCATCAACTATGCCATCGTGGGAGTGGGAGGGATGGGCAACGGTCATCTCAACGCGCTCAAGGGCTTCATCGATAAAAACGAAGAAAACATCGCCGTCGTCTCGGTGTGCGATGTGTTCGAAAAGCGCCGCCTCAAGGCCAAAGACAGGCTCAACCTTGCCGACGCGCAGGTGCATCTTGACTATCGAAGGCTGCTCGAAAACAAGGACATCGATGCTGTAGTCATCGCCACGCCCGATCACTGGCACGCCCGCATAGCCATCGATGCCATGAACGCGGGCAAGCACGTCTACATCGAAAAGCCCATGACGCACACGCTCGATGAGGGGTTCAAGGTGTGGGAGGCAGCCAAAAAAACAGGCCGACTGGTGCAGGTCGGCTCTCAGGGGTGCAGCGATCCGAAATGGCACAAGGCCAGAGACATCATCAAGTCGGGCCGCATAGGCAAGGTGCTGTGGGCGCAGGGCAGCTATTGTCGCAACAATCCCAAGGGCGAATGGAATTACGACATCGAGCCTGAAGCCAGTGAGCAGACCATCGATTGGAAGATGTGGCTTGGCCGCGCGCCCAAACGCGCATTCAGCGCCGAGCGTTTCTTTCGATGGCGCAAATACTGGGACTATGGCACGGGGATAATCGGCGATCTGTGGCCGCACAGGCTTCACCCGCTGATGCTAGCCATGTCGATAAATGAGTTCCCGTCATCGGTCGCCTGCCTCGGCGCGAACCTTGTCGACACCGACACCGGCAACGGAGAGATGAGGGAAGTTTCGGACACCATCATGATGGTGGTCGAGTTCCCGTCGGGGGCGATGATCTATCTGGCAGGCTCGACGATCAATGAACGCGGGGTCGAGGACGTGATTCGCGGCAACAAGGCCAATCTGCTTTTTGGCGGCGGCAAGGTTCAACTCCAGCCTGAACGGCCTTATGCCGAAGAGATAGAAGCCAGCGACGAAACACCGCCCAATTCCGGCGAGAGCCACCCCAAGCATCATCGCAATTTCATCGAGGCCATGAGGAACAACACTCCGCCCAGTTGCAACATCGAGCTTGCAATCCGCGTGCAGACCATCGTCTCGATGGCCGAGATGTCCGTCCGCAAACAAAAGCTGATGCGGTTCGATCCCTTGAAGTTGAAGCTCATCTGACAGAGGCGAAATCGAACAGGATAAATCGGGCCGGAGAATCGCTTCTGCGGCCCGATTCGTTTTTCTCACATGGAAACCGTGACCCTCTCGGCTCACCTCATGGCAACCCGCTTCGAACTCGTGCTGTGCGGCGAAGACGCGGTTCGTCTCCGCGCCGGAGGAGAAGAGGCGCTGGCCGAGATTGAAAGGCTCGACGAGCAGTTGAATTTCTACAGCCCGTCGAGCGAAATCACCTGGATCAACTCTCACGCCGCGAAGGGGCCGGTGAAGGTCGATCCGCGATTGTTTCGCGCGCTCCAGGCATGCGCGCAACTGAGCCTTGCGACCGATCAGTCTTTTGACATAACCATCGGGCCGCTGATGCGCGCCTGGCGGCTTCACTCCATCGAAGGCCGACGACCCGCCGCGTCCGAGTTAGAGGCATCGCTCGCCGTCGTCGGCATGCGAAATATAGAACTTGACGAGGAAGCTTTCACCGTTCGATTCAAACGATCGGGCGTCGAGATTGATCTCGGAGGATACGGAAAAGGGTACGCAATCGAGCGAGCCATTTCCATACTGCGGGATTATGGGATTGAGAGCGCGCTTCTGCATGGAGGGACGAGCTCGGTTTATGGGATCGGCTCTCCGCCGGATCAGAACTCTTGGCGAATTCGTTTGAGCGAGCCGCTGGGAAGCGATGACCAGCCCTCGATAATCGATCTTTCAGACAGCGCGCTTTCGGTATCAGCCATTCATGGAAGATCGTTCACCATCGAGGGCCGCGTCTACGGGCACGTGCTCGACCCTCGCACCGGCCAGCCTGTGAGCCGCGCGCTCGCTTCGGCGGTGCGGGGCCCGTCGGCTTCTGCCTGCGAGGCGCTTTCGACCGCGCTGCTCGTCTTCGGCCCCTCGTGGACTGAAACCATGAGCGAGCGATTTCCCGGCTATCAGGCGATCATCGCACCGCCGCCGCTCACTCATATCTGAGCGCGACCTGCGGATCGACTTTCGATGCCCGGCGCGCGGGGATGAAACAGGCGACGAGGGCTACAAGCGCAAGCAACGCTACTATGGCGGCAAATGTTACAGGATCAGTCGCGCTCACTCCGTAGAGCAACCCTTCCATCAATCGCGTCAGCAGAAAAGCCGACACCAGGCCGATCAACAGCCCTGCGGCGGCAAGCCTGGAGGACTGGCCGACGACCATGCGCAGCACGTCGGCTGGCCGCGCTCCGAGGGCCAGCCTTATGCCTATCTCGCGCGTGCGCTGCGAGACCGAATACGAAGTCACCCCGTAGATGCCCATGGCGGCAAGCGCCAGAGCGACGACGGCGAAGCTGCCCAGCAGCGTGGCCGCGACTCGCGCCGGGAAGAGCGACAAACTCAAGTGCTCGGAGAATGTCTTGATGTCATAAAGTGGAAGGTTCGCGTCCAGCTTTTGCGCTTCATTGCGAATCGCGCCGATCAACGCCCTGGGGTCGGAGGTCGCGCGGACGATCAGATGGATCGAGCCGTTGTAGGACTGCCGAAGAGGCGAGTAGACGAAGGGTTGAGGCGCTTCTCCGATCGTCCAGTACTTTCCGTCCCGCGCCACGCCAGCTATCTGAAGGTAGGGCCCGTCTGCGCCTGCGAAACTGATTCTTCGGCCCAGAGCCTCTTCCATCGAACCGGCTTCGGGGATGAAGCGGCGCACCAGCGCCTCGTTGACCACGACCACGCGAGTAGAGTGCTCGTCATCCTGCTCAGTGAAGGCGCGACCGGCGACCATCGGAATCCTCATGGTCGAAAAATAATTCCCGCCGACCGAAGCGACCATAGCCGTCGGGATGTTGGCTCCGCGCTGAGGCTCGTGTCCCTCGACGTGGACGCCGTTGCTTGAGTAGTTGAGGCTTAACGGAAAGAGGTCTGTAAGCGATGCGTTCTCGACTCCGGGAATCGCCCTGACCCGCTCGACCAGTTGATGCTGGAACTGGCGGCCGCGCGCCTGGTCGTAGCCCTGCAATCCGAGATCGAAGGAAACGATCAGCCCGTTTTCGATTTCAAATCCCGGATTGACTGTCTGAACGCTTTGGAGAGCGCGGACTACGAGACCCGCCGAGACCAGAAGGATGAAGGAGACGGCCACCTGAGCGACCACCAGCGCGCGACGAAGCCGCGAGCGACTCAGCCCCAATTGCAGGCTGACATCCTTGAGCGCGGGAACCAGATCGGCGCTCGTGGCCTGAAGCGCAGGGGCGAGGCCGAAGAGCGCAGAGGTGATTACGGAAACCGCGATCGAGAAGAGCGTAACCCGCCAGTCGAGTGTAAGCTCCAGGGTCAGCGGCAGGGAGAGAGGCGGCTTGAATGACTCAAAGGCATCGATTATCCATCCGGCTGTCAGGAGCCCCGCCGCTCCGCCGGCAAGCGCCAGCGCGAGGTTTTCGACCAGCAGTTGCCGGATCAGTCGCCAGCGGCTCGCGCCTACGGCCAGCCTTATGGCTATCTCGCGCTTCCGCTCGGTAGCGCGCGCAAGCAGCAGGTTGGCCAGATTGACGCACACGATCAGAAGCACCAGAGCGACAGTGGCCATCAGCACGGCGGCAAAACTTATGAACGCTCCTCTGACTGACGGAAGTATGAATCCGGGCGGGATGAGGGTGATGGTCTTGCCCTCTTCATCCTGCGGGTGCTCTGCGGCCAGTTGCGCGGCAATCACGTTGAGCGCGGCTTCGGCCTGCGCGCGGCTCACGCCGGGTTTGAGCCTGCCGGTGGCGAAGATATTTTGTGTGCCGCGCCGGTCGAGCCATTCATTGCCCGGCTCTATCCAGGGCTGCATCATCAT
>CAZPQE010000406.1:0-6606 GCA_964588615.1 uncultured Clostridia bacterium
CAGAGCAGCGGCGCGCAGGCCACTATGCTTGCAGGCGATTTTGACACGGGACTCGATATCCTCAGCGATATCCTGATGAACGCGACCTTCCCTGAAGCTCAGGTCAAAAAGCATATCGAACGTCGAGCGGCGCAGATTCGCAGCCGACTCGATGTTCCGCGCACCCAGGCTTCGGACCTATTCAACGAGATCGTATTCAAAGGCACGCCGCGACATCGCCCGCCCGTCGGGTATGAAGAATCGGTCACGAAACTTTCGCAGAGGGATTTGCTCGATTTCCATCGCAGATTCTATGTTCCTCAAAACACGATCCTGGCCATAGTCGGCGATGTGGAAAAAGATGAGGTCAAGCGGAAAATCGAAGACGCCTTAGGCTGCTGGGAAAATGCTCAGGAGTTCGAAGCCCCGCAGCTTCCCGCCGCCTCGATGCAGAAAGAGATGGTGAAGAAATACGTCCGCGCGCCTAAAGAGCAGGTCAACATTTTCATAGGCCATCTGGGAATCGAGCGCACGTCCGAGGACTATTACGCGCTGCTGGTGATCGACACCATTTTGGGATCGAGTCCGGGATTTACGTCGCGCATACCTCGGATACTGCGCGACGAGCAGGGACTGGCTTACTCGACTTTCAGCAACATCACATCGAGCGCGGGGCTGGACGCGGGCCGCTTCGTCGCTTACATAGGCACTGCGCCTGAAAATCTGCGACGAGCCATCGACGGGCTCAGGCGCGAGATAGAGCGAATAGTTCGCGAGCCTGTCACGAAGGATGAGCTTGAAACGGCGAAGTCTTATCTGACCGGCAATTTCGTTTTCAATTTTCAGACTAACGCGCAGGTGGCATCTTTCCTCATCGATGCCGAAGTCTACCATCTGGGGTTCGATTACCTGCGCCAGTACCCGGAAAAGATTCGAGCCGTGACCATAGAAGATATCACCCAGGTTACGCGACGGCGAATCCACCCCGAATGCCTGACGACGGTCGTCGTCGGGCCGGTCGATGAAGACATGGATTGATTCGAGCAAGTGGTCGCACGGGTACAACAGGCTGCCAGCCTGTTGATGGCCTGGGAGGATGAAAATTGTTCACCGGCTTGAGCCGGAAACTTACGCTACTACTCCCTTCCGCCTGAAGGCGAGACTACGAACTTATTCGGAGGAGTCGAATGAATCATCGCAGCAGGTTTCGAAAGGCCGCAGCACTGATCGCGCTTGCGTCCTTGTTGTTTTTCACCGCCGCCAGCGCGGGCAATATGCCGCTTCCGCCGTCGGAGGCGACCGCATCGATCACCGCCCGCGACCTCAGAAAGCACCTGAGCTTCCTGGCCTCCGACGAACTCGGCGGGCGTTACACCTTCAGCCCTTCCATTCGAATAGCCGCCCGCTACCTGGCCTCTGAACTCGAAAGCTACGGCTATAGAGGCGCGGCGCGCGACGGCGGGTTTTTTCAAAGAGTGCCGCTGAGTTTCCGCTCTGTCGATAAGTCGAGCGCGCTTAGGATCGAAGGCGCAGGCTCGAAGGAGGAATTCAGGTTCGGAGACGATTTCCTGATCGAATCCCCGACCGATATTTCGCTCGCGGGCGAGCTTGTGTTCGTGGGCTACGGCATCTCTTCTCCGAAACACGACTATGACGATCTGGCCAAAGTCGATCTCAGGGGCAAGGTAGCAGTTATGGTTCCGGGCGCTCCGGCTTCGCTCAAGGGCGCGGATGTCGGCGATGATGAATCCCGCCTCTCTGCATTGCGCGCGCGTGGAGCCGCAGGAGCCATCGTCGTGGCCGCGCCTCAAATACTCATCTCCTGGGAGCAGATCAGGAACTACGTCGCTCAGGAATCGGCCAGTCTGCCTCCGCGAAGCGAAGCGGGAGAAAAACCTTTCCCCGCCTTTCTCATCGGCCCCAGGGCCATCCGGTCGCTTGCCTTGCTGATGGGGAAAAACGAATCGTATCTTACAAAACCTGCGGGCAGGCCGCTCGACCCCGCGCCGATTCCGGCCTCCGTCGAGGTCAGAATGAAAGTACACGTCAAGGATGCGCCGACGACTGAAAACGTAATCGGCGTGCTGGAAGGAGCCGACCCCGCGCTCAGGGATGAGTATGTCGTCTTCAGCGCCCACTACGATCACCTCAAGACCAGCGCATCGGGAGAGGTGTTCAACGGGGCCGACGACGACGGATCAGGAACCTCAGCAGTGCTCGAAATCGCGCAGGCAATGGCTGCTTCGCGGCCTCGGAGGTCTGTGCTGATTATCTTTCACACCGGCGAAGAACTCGGATTGTTCGGCTCGGAGTTCAACACCGATTATGAGCCTGCGGTGGCTCTGTCGAAGCTGGTAGCCGATTTCAACATCGATATGATCGGTCGCTCGCGGGCCGAAGGCAACAACGACGGGCGAGACCGCGAGTTGTGCGACAAGGAATCGCTCTATGTCATCGGCGCAGACAAGCTCTCTTCGGAACTTCATCGGATAAGCGAGCAGACCAATCAGGACACCGCGCGGCTGAGGTTCGATTACACCTACAACGATGAAAGCCATCCGCAGCGTTTCTACTATCGCTCGGATCACTACAACTATGCCAAGCATGGCATCCCGATCATCTTCTACTTCACCGGAGTGCATCGGGATTATCACCGCACAACCGACGATATCGAAAAGATCGATTTTGCGAAGATCGAGCGTATCAGCCGCATGGTATTTGCCACGGGCTGGAGAGTCGCCAACCTCGATCATCGCCTTGCGGTCGATAAAAAAACTCCGCTCTGAGGCAGTAATAATCAGGTCGCAGCAACTCATCGGGTTGCTGCGACCGACTCGACAAGCGCAGATTTTTTATGTCGAAAGCCTGAGATTAGCTGCGACCCTTCATTCGACCATCTCGCCTGGTCGCTTCCCCTGTCAAAATGAGGCCGACCGACCTACGGAATAAGGATTGCCCTTCGCTCCTCGTGTGATTTCGAGAACAGGAGGAAAAAGCATGACAGCAACATCGAAGGCGGTTCGAAAGAAATCGGGAGCCTGGTATTGCAGGCCGATACTTTTTGCATTCGTGGCTCTCTGGCTGCTCGGCAGAGAAGGCAGAGCTCAATCGGGAAATGACCGACAGGGGTGGGGCTATGCATTCGCCGCTCCGGGAATAGTCGATTCGACCCCCACTCTTCACATCGGAGGAGGTGGAGAGAGCCTTCTCTACAAAGGTTTCGGAGTAGGAGCCGAACTCGGATACCTGGGCCCATTCGAGGCTTTCAACGGGGGCTTAGGCATCCTTTCAATAAACGGGGGATATCATTTCGGAAAATCGAAATCCGGCCAGAAGTGGGTGCCTTTCGTTACAGGAGGATATTCGCTGGCTTTCAGAAAAGGCGTGGCCAACCTGGCGAATATCGGAGGCGGGGTCAATTACTGGTTCAAAGACAGGGTGGGATTGAGGCTGGAATTCCGCGATCACATTTTCACCCCGGGGGGAACGAACGTCTACAATTTCAGAGTGGGATTCACCTTCAGGTGATCGCTCAGTTTTTGCCCGGGCCGAGAGAGGCTTCCTCGATTTCTTCTTGGGTCTGTTTGACGGGAGCGACTGACACCAGGCCATGACGCACGAAGTAAAGCCCTGTGAAGATTACCGCGGCCCCTGCGGCCTGGCCTGCGGTGGGCGTCTCTCCCCTCAGCGCCCAGGCGATGAGCATTGCAGTGACGGGAGTGAAGTTCGAATAGATAGCAGTCTTCGTCGATCCCAGCCTGCGCACTCCGTAGTTCCAGAGGAAGTGAGCCAGAGCGATTGCAAACAACCCGCTGTAGACGACTCCCGCCCATGCCAGGGAACGCACCCTCGCCCAGTCCTGAGCAGCCAGCGACGGGCCGCATATCAACAGGAAAACCGGAGTGCCGCTCATCATCATTATGGCGGTCGCTTTGAGCGAGCCGTGCTTATGCACCATTCGCTTCGCCCCATAAGTGTACAAAGTCCAGCACAGGGTCGAACCTAGAAGCAGCAGATCGCCTGTGATCGTGCTTCCGAATTCGACACTGTGGTCGCCGCTCAGTATGAGCATCGCCAGCCCTGCAAACGCAAGGAGAAGACCTGTGACGCCGCGAGAGGTGAAGTATTCCTGGCGTCGCAGACGGCCTACTATGGCCGAAAAGAAAGGGGTTGTCGAAACTATCAGCGCGGCGTTGCCCGTCCGGGTGTTGGCCATCCCGGTTATGAACAGCGATTGATACACGGCGTTGGCCAGCACTCCGAGGCCGAACAATTTGAGCGCGTCCGCTCGATCAACCCGAAAACTCCTCCCCGATGCCTTCAGAGCGATGAGCATCACCGTCGAAGCTATGATGAACCTGATGCCGTTGAAGCTCAGAGGCAGCAGGTCTTCTATCGAATACTTGATGGCGGTGAAGTTCGACCCCCAGATCAAAGTCATCAGGATGAGCGAGAGATCGAGGGTTCCGAATCCCGCAGCCTGCTGACCCTCAGCGGCTGAGTCTTTTTCTGAGGCTTCGTTCACAGGCTTTCAATCGCTCGCGGTTTCATCAGGAGGTTGAGCGATCGTTCGAGGTTGTGAGCGGCGGCGAGCAATCGCGCTTCATCGAAGTGACGTGAGATGAGTTGGATGCCGATGGGAAGCCCTGATGATGAAATGCCGCAGGGAAGGCTGATGGCTGGGACTCCCGCAAGGTTGGCCGTGATCGTGTAGATGTCTGAAAGATACATCTCAAGCGGATCGTTGGTCTTCTCTCCGAGTCGGAAAGCAGGAGTCGGAGCGGTCGGCGTCGCTATCAGGTCGCAGGACTCGAAGGCCGAGCGAAAATCCCGCTCTATGAGAGACCGCACCCGTTGCGCCTTGCCGTAGTAAGCGTCGAAGTATCCCGCCGAGAGAGCGTAGGTTCCGAGCATTATCCGGCGTTTGACCTCAGCGCCGAAGCCCTGATCGCGCGTGCGGGAGTACATCTCTTTGAGCGTCGCGGCCTCTTCGGCGCGAAACCCATATCGCACGCCATCGAATCGAGCGAGATTGGAACTTGCTTCAGCGGTGGCTATGAGGTAGTAAACCGGAATCGCGTACTCGGTGTGCGGCAGTCTTATTTCGACGATTTCGGCTCCGGATTCGGCGAGTTTGTCGAGCGAGGCCGTGATTGAGGCTCGCACTTCCGCATCGAGCCCTGAGCCGTAGTATTCTGTCGGCACTCCCACCCGGAGTTTGCGAACGTCCTCGTGTATCGCGCTGACATAATCTGCGGTCTGAGCATCGCTCGAAGTCGAATCCAGCGGGTCGCGCCCTGCGATGACACTGAGCACCTGAGCAGCGTCTTCTACAGAGTTAGCCAGAGGGCCGATCTGATCGAGCGAGGAGCCGAAGGCGATCAGCCCGTAGCGCGACACCCGCCCGTAGGTGGGTTTGAGTCCTACGACTCCGCACATCGAAGCTGGCTGGCGAATCGATCCGCCGGTGTCTGAACCGAGCGCGGCCATCGCCATGCTGGACGAGACCGCCACCGCCGAACCTCCTGACGACCCTCCCGGCACGCGGTCCGTGTCCCAGGGATTGCGGGCAGGGCCGTAGGCTGAATTTTCGTTCGACGATCCCATGGCGAATTCATCGCAGTTGGTTTTGCCGATTATGATCGCGCCGGCCGATTCCAATCGCTCGATGGCTGTGGCCGTGTAAGGCGATTTGTAGTTGAAGAGAATCCTTGACCCGGCGGTCGTTCGCGCGCCGCCAATGACCATGTTGTCTTTTACGGCGATGATAGCGCCGGCAAGCGGAGGCAGCGCGACTCCGCTCCGAGCCAGGTCGTCTATGGCTTTTGCCTGTTCAAGTGCGCGGTCTGTGAGGATGGTGATGAATGCGTTGAGGTGAGAAAGTTTTTCGATGCGTTCGAGCGAGGCGCGGCACATTTCGACCGCGCTCACCTGGCGCTTTGCCAGCAGGTCGCGCAATGATTTGATGGTGAAATCTCTGAGTTCCAATTTCGTCTCCCCAGAAAAAGTTCGTAGTCCCGACTTGAGCGGAAGGTTGCAGCAGCCTGAGTTTCCGGCTCCTCAAGAAATGTGCAGCAGTCAGACAGCCTGATGGTTCCTCAAGTTTTCACCCTTTCAATCTGTCAACAGGCTGGCAGCCTGTTGTACATCCTTGTGCGCAGTTCGAGAGTGATGAGCCTTCAGCCGCCGATCACTTTCGGCACTTTGAAAAAACCCGCTTCGCTGTCGGGTGCGTTCTCGACAGCGAGTTGTGAGCCAAGTGCGGGCCGCGCCAGGTCGTCGCGCAAGGCGTATTCGACATCGCCCGTTGTGGTCGAGCAGTGCGACATCGGGAGCACATCTCCGGTGTTGAGCTCGTTGAGCTTGTCCATGTAGACGATGATGGAACTGAGTTGCCGGGTGAACTCCTCGGTTTCTTCTGCGGTGAGTTCGAGCCTCGCAAGCTCGGCTATTTTTTCAACATCCTTTCTGGTTATCGCCATAAGATGTCCTGTTTGTTAATGAAATCAAGTTCAAGATTATAGGGTGCGTGTGAGAGGCTATCAAGGCGGGGGGCTGCTGAGACATCGAATTGGGTGCGATTCAAAGTGCGACACAATGGGCCGGACGAGGGTAATATGAGCCAGG
>CAZPQE010000407.1:0-6605 GCA_964588615.1 uncultured Clostridia bacterium
GAAGAAAACCGCATAGTGCGCATGGGCTTGCCTCCTTTGCGCATAGAAATCACCACAACGATATCGGGAGTGGCTTTTGACGAGTGCTATTCGGAACGGATAATCGGCGCGATAGATGAGATTCCGATCAACCTGATCAGCCTGCGACATCTGAAAATCAATAAAGAGGCGAGCGGGAGAGCCAAAGACCTCAACGATCTGGAGAATCTGCCCTGAGCGATTAGTCAGCCTCAGACAAATCACCCCTTATCCCTGATTGCGCCTGTCGCTGATGCCGAGTGATTTCATTCTTCGGTAGAGGTGCGAGCGGTCTATGCCCATCGCTTCCGCCGCGCGGGTCACGTTGCCGTCGCATTCCGCAAGCTTGCGCAGAATATAATTTCGCTCGTAGGTGTCGCGGCCCTCGCGGTATGAAGTGAAGTTGTAAGGCGATGGAAGCGACTGGCCGTCGCTTGCGCCCGGAGGCGGCAGGTCTTCCGCGCTTATCTCTTCTTTCGCGGTCATTATCACCACACGCTCGACCGTGTTGCGAAGCTCTCTCACGTTGCCCGGCCACTCGCAGGATTTCAATCGCTCGATGGCGTCTTCGGCAAAAATCCTGGGCGCGCGATTGTAGCTCGCCGAATACTTCCGGTTGAAGTGATCGACCAGAAGCGGCACGTCTTCGATGCGCTCCCGGAGCGGAGGAATCTCGAACGGAATCACGTTCAGACGATAAAAGAGGTCGGCGCGAAACGCTCCGCGCTCCATCTCTTCATCCAACCGCTTGTTGGTGGCGGCGATTATCCTCACATCGACATTGATTGGCTTGTTAGACCCTACGGCCTCGAATCGCTGCTCTTCCAATACGCGCAGGACTTTTGCCTGAACCTTCAAGCTCATATCTCCGACCTCATCCAGAAGAAGCGTGCCGCCGTCGGATTGCTCGAACTTGCCGCGTTTGGATTGAGTCGCGCCCGTGAACGCCCCTTTCGTGTGTCCGAACAATTCTGATTCGATCAACTCTTCAGGGATAGCCGCGCAGTTGAGTTCCACGAAGGGCATAGCGGCGCGCGGCGACTGGCGATGAATCGCGCGGGCAACGAGTTCCTTGCCCGTGCCCGACTCGCCGTAGATCAGAATGCGCCCATTGGTGGGCGCAGCTATCGCTATCTGCTGACGCAGCGCGCGCATCGGCACGCTGTCGCCAATCATCGCGTAATCGTCTTCGAACTGTTCGCGGAAGCGGCGGTTGTCGGCCTCAAGCTGACGCTGACGAAGCGCGTTGCGGATGGCCAGAACGGTTCGCTCTATCTGAAGCGGTTTTTCGATGAAGTCCAGCGCGCCGAGCCGGGTCGCGCGCACGGCGGTTTCGATGCTTCCATGCCCGCTTATCATGATGACCGCAGTGTCGGGATAAAGCGTCTTGAGTTGCTCAAGCGTCTCGATGCCATCGATGCCCGGAAGCCACACGTCGAGCAGCACGCAACTGAACACTCTTCGCTCGAAGGCCAAAAGACAGTCCTCGCCCGAAGCAACGGTCTCGACCGAAAAACCTTCGTCTTCGAGTACGCCGCCGAGAGACTGTCTTATTCCTTCTTCGTCATCTACTACAAGAACCGAGTTAGGCATCTTCGTGTGTGCGCGAGTGTCAGGGCGTGGAAGATCACAGAGCGTCTCTGCTTCTCCCCTGCTCCCCTACTCCCCTGCTCCCTCGCGATGGGGCGGCAGTCCAAGGATGGCTGATTCCATCGGGTCGAGATCGAGCCTCAGCATGCCGCCGGCGTCGGAGAAAGCTTCGCGTTGCAATCGGCGACGGCGGAGAAAGGCCGTAGCGCCGAAGATGGCGCCTCCCGCGCCGACTGTCAGAAGAATCAGGCCGAGTATGGCGAACGTCGATAGCAGCATCGCGGCGGCTTTCTGAGTGCGGAACGGATCGTTGGTAGGCAGCAGCGGATTGCGCAGCCACTTGACGTGATAAGGGTACTTGATCGCGTCGACCATCTGCGCTGCCACTTCGCTGCTGTCGGCAGTAACGGCTGCAACCAGGTAATTGCCTTCGCGTCGAACATTGATGCGATTGCGCTCGCTTTCGGAAAGCGACTGGAGAAAACTCTCCGCCTGCTGCATGGCATCGGTGGCAAACTGCGGGGTGTGATATTCGACTATGACGAATTTGATCGGCGCGCGCGGATCTGAAATGTCGGGTCTGCACTCGATCATCACTGCTTCGGCTTCGCCCGGAAAGATGAACATCTCGCTCCCGCGCTCGACGAAGGCGCCTAAAGAGGCGGGGCCGAGAAAGTATCGCTCGCTTTGAGAAGCCGGAATGTAACCGGCGCTCTTTGCAATCTCGATTGCGGGAGCCAACTGTTCAAGCAAAGTCGGTCGAGACAAGGACTCGTTGCCGGGAGGGATGGCCTGGGCCAGCGCCTGAGCCAGCGAGAGGCGAAGTTGCGGGGCGGCCTTTTTCTTCGCCTCGGCGTTTGTCACCCGCGCGAAGTGATCGCCCTTATAGAACATGATCTCGTCTTCGAGCGCCGCCACCTGCGATCCTATCGCGGGCGTTTTCGCCTTCGGGTCTTTTGCAGCCGAGAGGCAGGAAAACAATCCGAAGGCGGCGAATTGATTGTCGGTTTGAAACACCTCGACGCGAATCGAGCCGTAGAGGCGCGACGCAGCCGAGACAACGCGATATTCGCGAAAGACCTGAGCGCGGTCGGCGACAAGCTCGGAAAGATTTTCCGCCGAGTAGCGTTTGGTCTCGCCTGTAGCTTTCACCCCAGCAAGCGTGTCGGCAAATGGGTCTTTGGGCGCGGGCGCGACTGCTGTCACACTGCCGTTTTGTTGAGCATTGGTTGAAATGGAAACGGCGAGCAGGAGCGATGCCGCCGCTATGATTTTCATTTGCGCAAGCCGCGCTCGCGCCGATTGGATGAACATCTGACTGCCTCTCTGATAAAACTGTATTTTCAAGTTGAGCGATCCTTCAGGGCAAACGGCTTTTTCAATTCGCATCACGATGCATGCAATAAAGCCTGCTGCACCTCGCGCGGCAGTTCCAGCATCATGAAATACTCAGCCTTGTACAGATAGTCTTCTCCGCTCTCGTCAATCACGCGCAGGTCTCCGTCCTCGCTGGCTTCCTCATCAGGCAGCACGCGATAAATCTTGTGCAATTCGAGCGAAGCCGTATATTCCGAATTATCGATACAGACTGCAAACGCGGGCGCTGGTTTCCTGTGTCGCTTCATAGCGTCAATCCAGATAATGTTTTCGCTTGATTTCCTTCTTCCCCTTGCCGTGCGCTTCATATCAGTGCAGTTCGGCAAGGCGTATTTTACCATTCCTCAGCCGAATCAGCGCAGAGCCTTTCATCTTCCGCCATCTGCCTTTGCCGTATCGCCTGCGGCGATGGTTTCAATGTCGGTGATCTCGCTGATTATCTCAAAATGCATGTCTGATGACTTGCGCGATCAATACGATCCTCGATCACTGACACTTTGCATTAGACCCCGATTGCAATGATTCAGTTCCAGCGGCGCAGTTCGTTGAGAATCTGATCGGCGTAGCGATCAGGATGATGAATGTCGTCGAGATGGATTTTTCCGGCCTCCGACGCGCTGTCGATCACGATGTCGCCGAGGCCCAGAAATCGCTGCCACACGGAACTGGTCACGGTCACGTCCTGAATCTTGTTGAGAGGTATGTTGCGCACGCTCTTGGCGATGATTCCATAGCGCATTTCGAGCTTGAAGTTGGTCATCGTGTAGACCTCGCGCAGCCGGAGTATGTGCTTGTAGATGGGGAGGACGAAAGCCGCCGCTCCGACTCCGACTATGATATAAAGCGCGGTCGTGCCGCTGATGCGATCATCCCGGTTGATGATTCCCATCAGAGCCGCAGCAGCTATGACGATGATGACCGCAAGCGCGTACCACAGGTAGACGAAGATCATCGTCGGTCTCAATGTGAACATCACCCGCTCTTCCTCGACCATTTCAGACCGGGGCCTCTGCGTCATGGTCGCTCCGCAGCCGTTGCAAAAACGGCTTCCCGGCGGAACCTGCTGGCCGCACTGATTGCAAAAGACAGCGTTATTCATGATCTATCACTTTCAACCGCATGGATTGAACTCCTTGAGGCAAAGCCGGAGGTGATTTTACCATGAGAGGGCCGCCTGTTAAGAACGTCTGAAAGAACCGCCCCGCCGTTTTCTGCATCTCATAGTCGCGTCATTGAAGCTAGTGGCAGGGCGGCGGCTAATCTATAATGGAGACGGCTCCTTTGACCGGGAGGTGCGAAGTGAAAGAGAAAGCTGATGAAGAGGACAAACCCGAAGCGACCAGGAAAGGCCCGTTGAAATGGCTCAGAAGAGCGGGGCTGGTGGCCCTCGGCGCCATCGGGTCGGTGACGCTGGCCATAGGCGCAGTCAGTTACCCTCTCTCAGGTCTTTTAGTCCGACCCCGCCTCAAACGCATGCCTCACCTCTACAGACCTCACTTCAGAAACCTTCTCAAGCGGATGGGCATCCGCTTCGATGAAGTCGAAATCGTCTCCTACGATCATCTCAAGCTGCGCGGCTGGTGGATGGAGCGAGATCATCAGGGACCTACGGTAGTCATCCTTCACGGCGTGACCAAGAATCGCACTCAGGTCATACGCGCCGCCCTCGTGCTTCTAGAAGCGGGATTCAATGCCCTCATATTCGACGGTCGAGGACATGGGGCGAGCGAAGGCAGTCATATAACCTACGGGTTTCACGAGCGCCGCGATGTGGAATCAGCTATCGAAATGCTCATCTCGGAAAAGAAGATCAACCCCGACCGCATAGGCATAGCGGGCGAATCGATGGGCGCGGCCATATCGCTTCAGGTCGCCGCCCACTGCCCGAAAGTGAAAGCGGTGTGGGCCGATTCACCCTTCGCTTCGCTGCGCCGGGTCACGGATGAGTACGTCTCCCGCGTCACACATCTGCCCAAAGCGGTGCTCGCTCCCGTCCTGTGGCCCGCCTTTCAGGTTGCCAATTATCGCGGCAAGTTCGACGTCGATATGGTCGAGCCGCTGGCTCTGGCAAAGCAGATCAAGTGCCCGGTCTTTCTGGTTCACGGAACGAAAGACGATCTCATCGACACAAACCACTCGCAGAGCATCTTCGACGCGCTCGACACCAAAAAGGAACTGTGGATAGTCGAAGGCGCGCGCCACGCCCGCTCCATCAGCCACTCAAGAGAAGAGTATAGTCAGCGGCTCATCAGGTTTTTCAAAGAGAACCTGTAGGATGATAGTAAGTTGTGTCAGTTATTGGCGGCTCTGATTGCAAAGCGCCAGTGACCGCCAACAAAGAACAACGGACTGCTGCTGCTAGACACCTCAAAAAGGCTGATGTAGGATTGAACCGCTCGATCCTCTTTTGCCCTTCAAGGAGAAGGCAATATGAAGCAATGCCCCGTCTGCAAGAGAGAGATGAAGGAGCATCTGCTTTATTGCCCCTTCGATGGAAGCGCTCTCATCCAGAAGATCGAATCAGACCCGCTCGTCGGCGCGGTGCTCGACAACAAGTACAAGCTCGAAGAGAAAGTCGGCGAAGGCGGCATGGGCAAAGTCTACCGCGCCCTCCACATCCAGATGGATCATACGGTAGCTGTCAAAGTCCTGCACACCCATCTGGCTTCCGACCACATAGCCATAGAGCGATTTCGCCGCGAGGCGCGCGCGGCGGCTTACATCTCTCACCCCAACGCCGTGTCGGTGACCGATTTCGGAGTGACCCGCGACACGGGAGTCGCTTATCTGGTGATGGAATTCCTCGAAGGCATAGAACTCAGAAAGCGAATCAAACAGCGCAGGCAACTCGATTGTCATGAAACATTCCTTATAGTCTATCAGGCATGCGCCGCGCTCAATGCCGCGCACGCGAAGGGAATAATTCACCGCGACCTCAAGCCCGACAACATCTGGCTCATCAAATCCGAAGAGGGACTGGAACGGGTCAAGGTGCTCGACTTCGGCATAGCCAAGCTCAAGAGCGCCTCAGACACTGGCCAGCTTACCCAGGCGGGCATGATAGTCGGCACGCCTTATTACATGTCGCCCGAACAGTGTCGAGGAGAAGAACTCGACGCCCGATCCGATATCTACAGCCTGGGCGTCATCATGTACGAGATGCTTACGGGCAAAGTCCCATTCGAGGCTCCGACTCCGGTGGGCGTGGTCATCAAGCATGCCAACGAAGCGCCTCGCCCGCCCCACGAACTGCGCAAGGAAATTCCCTCGCCGGTCGAAGAGGTCGTCCTTCGCGCCCTCAAGAAAGAGCGCGATGATCGCCAGCACTCGGCTCAGGAACTGGCCCAGGAATTCGAGACGGCCCTCTACACCGCCGGAATAGAATTCAAGATGATGCCCACAAGCACGCCTCAAACCCCGTTTTCGATGAGAGGCCCTTCCGATATTTCCCTCCGACCTGACGCCCCGCGCCCGGCAACCAGCGGGATGCCGACAGTCGCTAAAACCGAGAGCGCGATGCCCCCGGCGACCAATCCTGTGAGGACCGCTTCGAAGCCATCGCCCGGTTTTCTGGAACCTGCCGAGGAAACCCCGTCCGCTTTTTCGCGGATCAGCGACCT
>CAZPQE010000408.1:0-6602 GCA_964588615.1 uncultured Clostridia bacterium
GCTTTCGACCATGCGAAGATACTGCGGCTGGCCGTCAATCGGACGTTGGACGCTTCGAGAAAAGCGCGATGAGCGAGATTAAAAACTTAGGGCTGCGCGTTGCGCTCGTCGAGCCCGAAATTCCGCCAAACACCGGGAACATTGCCCGCACCTGCGCGGCCACCTTCACCCCGCTTCACCTCGTAGGCAAACTCGGCTTTCGCACTGACGAAAAAGCCGTCCGCCGCGCCGGTCTCGATTACTGGAACGAAGTCGAGATTCATTACCACATCGATATCGAAGCCCTCTATGGATCATTGCCTCAGTGTCGCTTCATTTATTTTTCGACCAAAGGCGAGCGCGTCTACACCGAGTTTCGATACGCAATCGATGATTGTCTGGTCTTCGGGCGAGAGACCGCAGGGCTGCCCGAAGGATTGCTGCGAGCTAATTGGGATCGATGTCTCACTCTGCCGATGCCCAATGCGAGAGTGCGCTCGCTCAACCTCGCCACCTCGGTCGGCATCGCGCTCTATGAAGCATTGAGGCAGTTGAAAAAATGAAAGGGCCGATCATCGACCGGCCCTGATAGAAATCTTCTGTTTCCGACTCTCAGTTGACAGGCGGCTTGGTCTCAGGCGACTTGGTCTCAGCGGGTTTGCCGTCGCTGTCTCTGCGTTTGAGGACAGGCCGGTCTTTAGGCTGTTCTTCGCCCTGCTGGGTCTGCGACGGATCGTCGCCTTCCTTGCGGCGTTTGAGGGTAGGCCGCTGCGGCCCGTTCTCGCGCAATGAGGGATCGATTACGCGCGCATTGGTCAGGGCGAGCAGCCGGGCTTTGACCCGATTGAACTCGGAGGTGCTGACGGTGTACTCATCGCGTTCAGGGAATCGGCCCAGCAGAACGCGCACATCGCTTATGCGGTCGGGTGTGGGAGGGTGCGAACGGAACAGTTTGCTTATAGTGCTCGGTTTGGATTTCTCTTTCTTTTCGAGTTTCTCGAAGAAAGTGACTAGCGCGTTGGGGTCATAGCCGGCGGCCCAGGTATACTGCGCGCCAAGGGTGTCGGCTTCGCTTTCAGCGCCGCGTCCGAACTTGAGGAACGCCAGAGGGACGCCTATCTGCGCGGCCTGGTAAACAAGCTGTCCGAGTCCGCCGCTCACGAAAATGAGCGGTATCATCGCGTAGTTGGTTATCTGCGCTTTGGTCGCCTGCTCGACTCCGTGACGAGCGGCCACGTGAGCTATCTCGTGAGCCATGACGCCGGCGATTTCAGCTTCATTGTCTGCGGCCAGTATCAACCCCTTGTTGACGTAGAAGAAGCCGCCCGGCAGAGCGAAGGCGTTCACATCATCCGAGTCGAGCACCTTGATAGTGAACGGGACTTTGGCGTCTGAGTGAAGGACTATGTTCTGGCCGACGCGGTTTATGTATTCGGTGATGACCGGATCATCGATGAACTTGGCCTGTCGGTCGACTTCGGCGGCGACCTGACGGCCAAGGGCGACTTCCTTATCGAGAGAGTAGAAATTGAGTTGTCTCTTGTTGATATTCCGCTTGCCTATCATCTCCGGGTTTTCGCTGTCGGAGAGCTTACCCTTGGGAGCCGTCTGTCTGGCATCGGCGGGTTTCTTGTCGTCGGCGTTCTTCTTGTCTTCGGCATACAGCGCCGACGGCGAGCCGATGGCTGCTGCAAGCATCAAAATGGTGATTCGTTTTAACAGGCTTGTCTTCATGGGATGAACTCCTCAAACTGATCAACTGCGAGCATCCTCACGGGCTGGGCCGCTCGTCAGCAAAGAGTCTATCACAAGGGCAGAGGGCGGGGAAGCAGTTTTCAGCCGCGCTTTTTCGCCCCTGAACGGGGATGCGCGCTTGTCATCCATGCACGGGCGTTTTGGGTTGTTTCTGCTGTTGACGTCGGCTCTCTTCGGTGACGAAGCGACCGCGAATGAGATCGATTCCGACGTTCGACCCGTGAGGCGGGCGGATGGTGAGCGATTCGCCCGAAGCGGCTTCGAGCCACACTCTCCGGTCGCCAGTCAGTATGACGATGGCTTTCTCGGCAGACCAGAAGTCTGTAGCCTGCATCGCCTCGGCGTGCGAAGACGAGCGCAGGTCGAGCGGGTCTTCGAGGTTGAGAGCCTGATCGAGCGGGTTATTGGCAGCCAGGAAAGATGCCGAGGCTCTCCCGTTGCTCGAACCGCTCGAATGCATTCTGCTTTCTTTCTCGGAGGGGAGAACCGTATCCAGTTTTTCTATCAACTCGTCGGAGCCTTTGCCCATTATTTTGGCGAACTCGGAAAAATAAGCGGCCAGCGTCGTTTCGCTCCCGGCTTCCAGATAAAGCGCCGACGAGTTGACTCCCTGCTGAAGAGCCTTGAGTTTTACATCGGAGGATGCGGAGTGCGAGGACCGAAAATCGCACAGGTGAGAAAGGATCACCGCCCAGGCGTCGTCATTGACCCGGCCCTGTATGAGTATCTCAGCCAGCGGCTTGTTGAGCATTCCGGCAAACACATGGGTGAGCGTGGCGCGCTCTTCGCCTTTTCCGTCGGCGCTCAGGTTTATCCATTCGGCCCAGGTGTCGTTGAGCTTCACCCCGCTGAACTTTATGCCGCTCAGTTTCGCTCCCGTGAGATTGCACCCGGAAAGGTCGGCTCCGGTGACATCGGCGTTGCGAAGATCGCAGTTTGAAAGGGTGCTGGCAGAAAGGTTTGCTCCCGCGAGCGTCACGCCCACCATGGAGCATCCGTCGAAGCGGACTCCTGAAAGATCGGCGTGCGAGAGGTCTGCCCCGTCGAGCGTCGCTCCGGCCAGAGTGCTCCCGGCCATCTGCGCCATCCTCACGAACGCGCCCGAAAGGTCTGCCCGGCTGAGGTCAGTTTCGTTGAGGAAGGCTCCGACCAGATACGCGCCTTCCAGCCTGGTGGATTCGAGGTTTGCGCCCGTCAGATCAGCGCCGCTCAGGTCGGCGCGGCTCACGTCAGCGCCCTTGAGCAAAACTCCTATGAGGCTGGCTTCGACCAGATTGGCTCCGACCAGGTTTGCTTCGTTGAGCGTCGCGCCGCTGAGTGAGCATCCGGTGAGACGAGCTTCCTTGAGATCGGAGCCTGAGAGATCGGCCATGCGGAGGTTTGCGCCCGTAAGATCGATTCGGGTCAGGTCCATGGCCGAGAGGTCTGCGCGCACGAGGCTGGCTGCGCGCAGACTTTCGCCCGCCGCCAACCGGTCGAGTATGTCACCTCTGGTCAGTTGCGACATCGCAAATCTCGACAGCACAGACGCGCTCACAATCCAAGCGCGGAAGGATTGAGGAACCCTGACAAGAGCAAGCGCGAGCCTGGCATCACCCCTGTTTGCTTCCTGGCATAGAAGTGCATACTCTCATTATCAGAGAGCGGGTTTATCGCTTCTTCAACACTACACACAGACGACCACACTGCCCCTTATTGTGGCATCTTTTCCGGCCAGGATAACAGCACGTTTATAGTTCCCACTGGTCCAGTCGTTTATGTTAGCCCGACGAGTCAGTCGAGTAAATACAAATTTAAGTTACACCTAGCAGGGGCAGGGGATGATTGAAATGGATTCTTTGCAGGGGCAAATCGCGCTTTCACACTCCAATGCAAATATATCAGCCCAGCCCCATTTGTCCACACTCGCCGCAACTGGCCGCGCGCAGTTGCAGCCAGATATACTCTCAATTTCAGAGACCATCAGGAGTATCGCGCGCCTTTGTCGCCCAGTCTGACAGTGTGAATGATTTCGAGTATGTCACACCAACCGGGCTTGCGGCCTGCGCGTGATGAGTTTTGAAAGACAGGCGTGGGTCGATGCGGTATTGATCAACCCCGGCGGGCCTGACCTTGAAGCTTATGTCGAAGCGCGTCTCAACGAAGGCGCTTGATTATGATCGAACGACTGCTATACCGAGAGAGGGCAAGAAGCCATGATGACGCTGAAGAAATTTTCCGCTGGCATTAAAGAAATTCCCATGTCAACCGCATGGTATCTTGCCGATTTGAGCGAGGCTCTCGGAAAACAGGAGCTTTTCACCCGCCAATCGCCTCAAAAGCTCAAGGCTCTGCGCGAGCACGCTTTGATCGAAAGCGCGATTTCATCGAATCGGATAGAGGGGGTCATCATAGATCAATCCCGCGTCGGCGCTGTCTTCGGCAAACGCGCCTTGCGTGACCGCGACGAAGAAGAAGTGAGAGGTTATCGAGATGCGCTGAAGGCGATTCATGAAGATGGGCTGACTCTTCCGGTTTCCGAAAGAAACATTATGATACTGCACAAGTGGAGTCAGACAGGAGGGGATGCTGGCACGTATAAGCAGGGAGACAGCGATATCATCGAGAAGTATCCCGATGGGCGCGCGCGAGTTCGGTTCAAGACAGTGACAGCGGTCCGCACACCTGAATTTATGCGGGAGATGATCGGATTGTGGAATGCCTATTTGATAAATTTAGACCACCCGATGGGTTGCTCCGAATACAGGCGAGGAATGATTGAATTGTGGAATGAAGTTCCTTACAACCAAAGAATTCATCCTCTCATCGCGATGACGGCGATGAATCTCGACTTTCTCTGCATTCATCCGTTTCGAGACGGCAACGGAAGGGTCTCGCGGCTGCTTCTTTTGCTTCAGTGCTATCATCTCGGCTATGAAGTCGGACGCTACATAAGCCTTGAACGACTCATCGAAGAAAACAAGGATCGTTACTATGAGACTCTTGAGCAAAGCTCGCAAGCCTGGCACGAAGGGAAGCATGATCCCTGGCCTTACATAAATTACATTCTGTTCATACTGAAATCCGCTTATCACGAATTTGAAGAGCGCGTCGGACAGACGGCTTCTCCAAGAGGGGCGAAAGCCGAAATAGTGCTTAAAGCAATCCGCAGTCAGATTGGAGATTTTCGGTTGGTTGATATTGAACGCGCCTGCCCGGGAGTAGGACGCGAGTGGATTCGAACCCTCCTCAACAGCCTGAAAAAATCCGGGCAGGTCGCTGTCCGAGGCAAAGGGCCTGCTGCGCGCTGGCGCTTTCGCGGTGAAGAAGACGACAGTGGAGGTAGTACCTCTTAGTGAGGGTATTAGTGAGGGTATTATCTGTGTCTTCTCAGTCAGCATTCTTCGCGCACACTTGATCACGCGAAGCTTGAAAATCTTTCGACTCGCAAGTAAAACTTCGCCTATGACTTCAAACGAATTCTCGCTCACTCATCTCGTCCGTCAACCTCAGACAAGCTCAGATGGCAAGCCGCCGCTGCTGCTTCTTCTTCACGGCATAGGCAGCAATGAAAACGATCTGTTTTCTTTCGCCTCGGACCTCGATAACCGGTTCCTCGTCGTCAGCGCCCGCGCGCCTTTCCTGGTGATGCCTGGCATGTATGCCTGGTTCAACATCGAGTTCACTCCCGAAGGCATCATCCCCGACCTCGATCAGGCCGAAGAAAGCCGACGCCTGGTTGTCGCTTTCATCGATGAAGTGGTCGACTCTTACGGCGCTGACCCTCATCAGGTTTATCTGATGGGTTTTTCTCAGGGGGCGATGATGAGCCTCAGTGTGGCGCTGGCCCGCCCCGACAAGGTTGCGCGAGTGGTGGCGATGAGCGGACGCCTGCCTCAGCGCGTGCTCGATCATGCAGCCTCGACCGATGCCCTGCGCAGACTGGCGGTATTCATCTCTCACGGCATCTACGATGAAGTCATTCCTGTCAGCAATGGGCGGGATTGTCGAGACGAACTCGAAAAACTTTCGATCCCGCTCACCTACTGCGAATACCCCATGGCACATCAGGTCTCAGCGGAATGCCTCCGGGATATTACCCTTTGGCTTGCTGATTCGCTTGATCGGGAAAACGGTGAGTCAGGCTGAAAATCGCGGGCGAGATGCCATGATCGCAGATCGGTTTCTAACCTGTATGGGGATGCCTGCCTTCGATTCTTATCGCCTGCTCTACGGTTTTCGACCATCGATAAAGCTTTGAAATCTTTACCTTTGACATCGAAGTCGGCTTGTGGAAGAATCAACCTCGAAGCTCCTTTTGCCCCAGAGTCGGTCAGGTTTTTTTAGAGCCTGAGTTCAACAGGCCGCCCTGACGTGATGCTGTGAGGCCCCCCTTATTAAGCAATAATCCTTGATCCAGGCAGTGACTGTGTAAGACGCCAGGCGTAGTGGGAGCGCATCAAGGCTCGATGCAGTATCCGGTCTTGTATCGATTCGACGAAGACGGGAACGGCCCCTCTTCGGGAGGCTACCATGAAATACGCTCTGAGGCATTTCAGATTCAAATCACTCATACTTCTATTCGCTTTAATCTGCTGCGCTCACTCCACACTTGCCACCACAGTAATCATCCCGGCTGACGATGACCTGATCGTCAGCGCGCGCGCGATAGTGCGCGGCAAGGTGCTTTCCGTACACAGCGCCTACGACCAGCAACAGGATCGCGTCTATACCTATATCACCGTGAAGGTGCAGGAAGTTCTAAAGGGTAACATCACCGAGCGCAAGATCGTGCTCAAGGAACTGGGCGGTGAGGCAGACGGTCACGCGATGATCATTTTCGGCAACGCGCAGTTCACCGCCGGAGAGCAGACGCTTCTCTACCTCGA
>CAZPQE010000409.1:0-6508 GCA_964588615.1 uncultured Clostridia bacterium
CTCGAACACATCTTTCGCCTGAAAAATTTTTTCCTTTTTCCTTTTTCCTTTTTCCCCGCCGGGCGGCGTAAGAACGGTCACGCGAAAATCCGTCGAGAGGTTTCGCGCAAGATCACGAATGTAACCGCACGTCTCGTCTTGCGGGCCGGAAGGAAACGAACTGGTCAGCATCAAAAGACGCGGCTTGTTGGAACTACTTGGCTGCACCGGCCTGACTCTCCTCGACCGTCAAAGATTTGATCTCTGATGAAAAACGGTCGCGCGCGAAGTTGCGGGCGATCAGATAGAGTATCCTGGGAACGGCGGTCAGCGGATTTATGCCTGACACTTCATCGCCGTAGACGGCGCGCACCGGGACGCACTCGACGCGAAGCCCGGCTCTGAGAGACGCAAACAACATCTCGTTCAAAAACCCGTAGCGATCATAAAGCGCGTCGAGGTCGAGCCTTCTGAGCGAGCGAGCGCGAATGACCGTGTAGCCGCATTGCGAATCGAGGCTGCCCGCAAACCCTGCGGCCCGGCCAGTGAGGTAGCTGAAGACGGCATTGCCGAGGCGTCGTGTGATGGGCATCGCCGAAATCGTTCGGTGCAAAAAGCGATTGCCCTTGACGTAGTCTGCTCCTCGCAGGGCGCAATCGAGCAGCGGCGAAAGGTCGCGCCCGTCCATCTGCCCGTCGCCATCCATGACGGCCACAAAATCCGCTCCGCGCTCGACCGCCTGGCGATAGCCCGTCCGGGTCGCAGCGCCCACGCCGCGATTGGTTTCGTGCCTCACACTTATCAACTTTCTGTTGTCGGTGCGCGAAAGTTCTTCCCATGTCCTGTCGTCGCTCCCGTCGTCGACGGCGACGATGAGGTCGACGAAGTCAGGCACTCTGGCCACTGCACGGGCGATGTGACGCTGCTCGTTATGAACCGGCATCACCACGATGACTCTATGGTTTTTGTACATCGTTGATTTCTTTCCTGCTGTAAACCGCCAGTTCGTCAATCTCCCCGATCCTGGAGTAATTCTCTTTGACGGTTTCGTGAATGCGCTCGTCCTTGAGGTAATCCTGAAGGATGATGAGCCTGGCTTTCCTTTCGATGATCATACGCAGCGCAGATTCACGGTCTTCACTGCTTATCCCCACGGCCCGCCACCACACGAAGCGAGTCGGGTTGCGGCGATCAGCGAGAAAATATAATCCCGTCCCCCGCTGAGAGAACGAGAAGATATAATCATCTTCCGCGCTGTTTTCTTTTATGATCCGGGCGAGAACTTCTATGACTTCAGCGTCCTGGCGCAAGGCGAACATCCCGCGAGCGCGCTCTGTCTCAAGCGGCGTGTCGTCGCGGAAACGAAAAGCCGAATCGAATTGAGGCTGCCACGTCTCCCGGAATCCGATCACCAGAAGCAGCATCAACGGAACGGCTGCGGTCAAAAGGAGAGCGCGTCGTGGCGAGCGCAAGCCGGTTTGAAGGTGAGGCTCGATTATTCGCATCGCCCGCGACAGCAGCATCAGCAACAAAAGAAAGACCGGCGGGAGGACGCGCACCAGGTGGTAGTAATCTGCGCGCGGATAGACCTCAAGATAAATGCCGAGCGCAAACAAAGCGACGATGACCATAGCCCCCGCGCTCTGCCACCACTTCGCAGCTTCGATTCCCCGCCTCCGGCTCGCTCTGAATTCGACAACGGCTGCGACCGCTGTGATGACGAACAGGAATATCGGCAGGTAGGCAACGGTCGCCGCCGCCGAGTTTTTGATGATGATCGCTCGATTGGGAATCAGCAGCGCCATCGTCAAAACGGCGAGCGACGCTATGAGATAAGCTTCGAATAATTTCGGAGCCTTGCGCAGCGCGACTATCGCTCCGAGACCAGCGACCGTCAATATCGAGACCCAGGGCAGCATGTATTTTGGCGCAGGCAGCGGGATTGAGCGTTCTTCGCTGTAGGCTCTCGCGTGATGGAGGAAATGATCGATCATCGCCGCAAGCGCGCCGGTCGAAGCAAGGTATGAAGCCATCGCTCCGAACACCAGAGCGAATCCGGCCCAGTAAAATACGGCTTTTTTCGCGGCGCGAAGCAATCGCTCAGGCCATTTCTGTCCATCAACGGCAAGCGATTCTCTGATGGCGATTGCCAGCGTCACGGTTGCGATGAGCAGGATGCCCACGTTGTATTTGAAGACGAAGACCGCGCCGACCGCCACGCCGCAAAGCAGAAGCCAGCGGGCGCGCTCTGTATCGTCATAGCGGAGCATGCACAAAAGGCCGAGGAGTCCGAACAGAAGCGAGTACTGAGTCGGATAGACTCCGAACACGTATTGATAGCCTATCCAGCCGAGAGCCAGCGCGACCACAACGAGCGCAGCCCAGGGAGAAATCAATCGCCGCGCAGTGAAAAAGAGCGCGACGAGGGTAGCCATCTTGAATACGAACAACCCGCCGTTGATGGTTATCATGCTTGCGCCGAAGTATTTCATCAGCAGCGCGTTGAGCCAGAGAATGCCCGGCGTATAGTTGTAGAGGAAATCTCTGTAGGGCGCTTCTCCATCGAGCACACGCTCGGCGGGCGCGACCGAATAGCCGATGACTGAAAGCCACATTCCGCGCCGAAGAAACAGCGTGTAACATATAAAACCGGCGGTGACGGCCAGCGCGAAAGGCAGAATCTCCCTGAAAAAGAAACGGCGATGATCGGGTGAGGTTCTGTCGTCAGATGAATTCATTCCGGCTTCCGTTCGAGTATGATGACTTCTCCGAATCTTCTGCTCTCTTCGAAATGCTCCTGGATATAGCGGCGCATCGGCTCGTATTTTTCCGCTTCGATATCTTTCCGGCTCGTGAGTATCAACTCTACACGGTTCCGGTCAAGGGCGGCGAGCGTCTCTTCTCGCTCGCGGTCTGAAACTCCCACCCCTCCCCAGAACTGCGCGCCGGACGGGTTGTTGCGGTCGGCCAGAAAAAGGTATGAAGACCCGGTGTAGGACTGAGCGAAAAAATATCCGCCCTCAGGAATGCGCTCGCGGATGTAATCGGTCACCTGATCGATTTCCTCGGCTTTCGACGAAGGGAAATAGACGCCTCGCCCGCGCTCGATGGCAAGCGCAGTATCGCTTCTCAGGCGAAAGCCCTCGTCGAAGTAAGTCGCCGCCATCAACCGTCCGCCCATCAGAAGAAGCGCAAGCGGCAGCAGAACCATCAGAAGTGTGGCGTTCACAGGTCGAAGCAGTTTTTGCGCCGACGGTTTGAAAACATAAATCAGGCAGAGCAGCAGCAATGCCACAAACGGCATCGCCGCTATCGCCTGCTCGCGGGCAAAACGAGGGAAGGCTTCCAGGAAAGCCGACGCGGCGGCCACCAGCATCAAAAACAACCTTTGCCTCTCGCTCGCTTCTCTGCTCGCAAAACAGGCCGCAACTCCCAGCGCCAGCGTCACAACGGGCGCATAAAAAATCAGCGAATCGATCCGCTCCTGCTCCGCTATGAGCAGGAAAGCTGCGCTGGCCAGGAGAGTCAAAGCGGCGATTGTCGATGCAATCCGGGGTCTGGCGCTCAATCGATGAGCCGCAAGCAGGGAGAGCGCCAGCGCGCCGAAAAAGAGGGCGGCGACAGCGGGCGAAGGAGTGGCCGCAAGTCGGCTCAATAAAAATTCGCCCGGCCCCAGCAGCAGAGCGCGCATCATCGCTCCCAACGCGCCCTGAATAATAAAGTAGATGCACACGGGCGCGACCGTGAGCAGAAGCCCTGCTGCAAGCGTCAGAGCGCGGCGATAGTTTCCCGTGATGCGAGAAAATCCCGACCCGGATTCGTCGAACGAAACTACGGCCAGCGATCCTATCAGACTATATGCGCCGATGTTGTGCTTGAAGAGCGCAAGCAGTCCGAGACAGAAGCCTGCGGCGATCAGCACAGCAGGCTTTCGATTGCCGAGGTAAACCAGAAGCAGGTAAAGAGCCAGCACGAGAAAGAGCGCGCCATAGTGCATCGGAACGGCTTTGAACGGGCCGTTGGGCCGAAGCCACAGGAGTGAAAACGAGGCTGCGGCTATCGCCCACAGGCGCGGCATAAGGCGGCGGGCGCAGAAATAGAGGGCAAGGGCGGTAAGAGTTTTGAAAACGAAGACGACCAACAGCGCGTTGTAAAGCGAGATGCCTGCGAGTTTGAAGACAGCGGCGTTGAGATAGACGATTGCAGGCGGGTAGAGCGTATGAAAATCACGATAAGGAATTTCTCCCTCCAGAACGCGCTCGGCCCCGTAGAGGCTGTAGCCTATGGAGTGCGAAAGCGTGGAGTCGCGGGCAAACAGCGCGCCGAAGAGCAGAGCCGTGAAAGAGAAGAAGAGGAGCGCGCAAAAAAAATCTTTCAGCTTCTCTCTTTCTTTCACCTGCGCCTCGTTTGTCAAAATCACCGGTCGACTCTCTTCGAGAGCATGTACTTTATGAAGCTGTACAGGCCGGAGTATTTGTATTGTGAATCAACGTACTTTTCTATGACATAGAACATGAAGTAGTAGAATCTGCCGAACGCCCAGACAGCTATCAAGACAAGCGCCGCAATCCGCACAGACAAGGTTTCGATAACGATCAGCGCGAAGGCGAGCATTCCCAGAAAGAGGAACAACGCGCCTTTCAGGAGAATCAGATTTTTGCTTTGTAGGTCACGCACTGCGATCAGGGCGCACACAGTCTTTAGCCGAAAATGTCTTTGACCTTATCGATTATTCCTCGATCACCCGAATGGGCTTCTTCCTTTTCGAGGCGCGCCAGTTCTTCGATCAAGCGCCGCTGTTCGCGCGTGAGAGATGTCGGTGTTACTACCGCCACTTCCACGAACTGGTCCCCGCGACCGCGACCGCCCAGCACGGGCATTCCCTTCCCTTTCAGCCGGAAAACTTTTCCTGTCTGCGTGCCTTCGGGAATGTGAAGAGCCTCCTGGCCGTCGAGCGTTCTGACCGTCACGTCAGCGCCCAGCGCGGCCTGAGTGAATGAAATCGGAATCCCGCAGTAGAGGTTGGCCTCGCGCCGCTCGAAGAATTCATGGTCCTGAACGTGTATGACGACATACAGATCGCCCATCGGCGCTCCCGCATCTCCCGCCTCGCCTTCCCCTGCAATCCTGAGACGCGAGCCGGTGTCTACGCCCGCCGGTATCTTGATTTCCAGCTTTCTCTCGCGCTCGACTCTCCCTTCGCCCCGGCACTGTCGGCAGACATCGCTTATTATCCTTCCCGCCCCTCGACAGGTCGAGCACGTCCGGCTCACTGAAAAAAATCCCTGCTGATAGCGCACCTGCCCCACGCCCGAACAGGTCGAACATCGCGCGGGCTGAGACCCGGCAGCCGCGCCCGTCCCGCTGCACATTTCGCAGGTTTCAAGTCTCGGCACTCGGATTTTTGTCTTGAGTCCGGCGGCGGCTTCTTCGAGCGAGATTTCGATATCGTATCTGAGGTCTGATCCGCGACGCGGGCCTCTTCGGCGGCCCGTCTGCCCGAATATGTCGCCGAAGCCGAACATATCGAACAGGTCTTCGAAGCCCGGAAAGCCCTGGTTGAATCCCTGACCTGCGCTCGCGCCCACGCCTGCATGTCCGTAGCGGTCGAAGCGGGCGCGCAGGTCGGGGGTCGAGAGCACCTGATAGGCTTCGGCTATCTCCTTGAATCGCTCTTCGGCTTCCTTGTCTCCGGGATTTTTATCGGGGTGGTACTTTATGGCAAGACGCCTGTAAGCCTGCTTGAGTTCCTGATCGGTGGCGTTGCGCCCGACGCCCAGCACTTCGTAGTAATCTCTTTTGCCGCTCAAATTTCAGTTCCCAGTCCTGTTATAAAATCCCGGCCTGCTGCAAGGCAGGCCGGAAACTGAAAACCGATTATAACAAACTCTAAGACATTTCCGACAACGGAGCCGCATCTTCTTCCTTCGGCGAACTGGGTCCGGCAGAAAGTCCTGTCGGTCGGAACATGGCGTCGGTAATCAACCGCGCGGCGTTTTCAAGCTGTTCGAGCGCCACGCGGACTTCCTGCGAATCATCTGAGATGGCAGCCTTGCGGGCGTTATCGAGGGTCGTGCGGACGAGTTCCTGATCGGCGGACGAAAGCATCCATCCGAATTCGCCGAACGAGCGCACGGTGTTCTGAAGCAGACCTTCGAGCCGGTTGCGGGCGATGATGATCTCTTTCAATCTCCGGTCGTTTTCGGCGTTGTGTCCGGCCTCTTCTATGAGGTCGTAGATTTCCGAAGCTGAAAGCCCCGACGATGGAGTGATGCGCATGGCCTGTTCGAGTCCGGTCATCTTGTCGCGGGCCGAAACCGAAACGATCCCGTCAGCGTCGAGCTCGAAGCAGACTTCGACCTGAGGGACGCCGCGCGGAGCGGGCGGAATGCCCACGAGTTCGAACTTGGCAAGCGAGCGATTGCCGCTGGCTATCTCGCGCTCTCCCTGAAGGACGTGAACCTCGACGACCTGCTGGCTGTCGGCTACGGTTGTGAAGATGAGGCTCTTCTTGGTGGGTATAGTCGAG
>CAZPQE010000410.1:0-6506 GCA_964588615.1 uncultured Clostridia bacterium
AGCCAGATGTCTCAGAAACTCGATTTCCTCGACCATCGCTTCCAGGAGATCGAAGCCGAGAACAAGGACTTCGCCATGCGGTATGTCGAGGTCGAGGAGCAGAACGAAAACCTGGCCAATCTCTACGTGGCCAGCTATCAGTTGCATTCGACGCTAGACCCGGCGGAAGTCGTCCAGTGCATAAAAGAGATTCTGATGAACCTCATAGGGTCGGAGGAATTCGGACTGTTCGTCGTCGATGAAGAGACCTCCGAACTCGTTCTTGCCGGAAGCGAGGGAGAGGTGGCCACGCGGCTCGACCGGGGAAGGGTCTCTTTCGGCGAAGGGCTCGAAGGCATAGTCGCTTTGAAGGGCGAAGCGTTCTTTACGGAAGACGCCGGAGAGAGCGGCGAGGTCTGCGCCTGCATCCCGCTCAAGATCAAGGAGCGGGTCGTCGGAGTGATCGCCATCTACAAGCTGCTGCCTCACAAGGGGCGACTCAGCGCCCTGGATCATCAGTTGATAGAACTGCTGGCCGGACATGCGGCCACTGCCCTTGTGAGTTCGAAGTTGTACGCGACTGCCGACCGAAAACTCAAAACCATAGAAGGTTTCATGAGCCTGCTGCGCGTTAAGTAGGGGGAAACGATGGGAAACAAATCTTTGCTCGTGGTTGATGACTCTTCAACCTTCAGACAGCTGCTCTGCATGAGTCTGGTGAGAGTCGATGGGATATCGGAACAGGATATCACTCAGGCATCCGACGGACAGGAAGCGTTGGACAAAGTTCGCAGCGGAAGCTTCGACCTGGTGCTGACCGACATCAAGATGCCTCGAATGGACGGGCTTGAGTTCGTCGACAAGGTGCGCAATGAACTCAAACGCTCGGACATCCCGATAATTATTATATCGACAAAGGGCGCTGAAGATGATATTGATCGCGGTATGCAGATGGGAGCCAACGGTTATCTCTCGAAGCCCATTTCGATGAGCAAACTGCGCGACCTCGTGTTGAGTCTTCTTGGACAGTAAAGACTATGGAACTGACCGGCAACCTGAGCGATTTTGCGCTGACCGACATCCTGCAAATACTGGCATTGAGCAGGAAGACGGGAGTGTTGTCGCTCGAAGGCACGGACTCTCAGGGCAAGATACTGATTGAAGAAGGGCGCATAACCTTCGCTTCGATCACTCCCGGCGAGACGCTGGCCGACCGCCTGACGCGCGAGCAGAAGATCAGCCCTGCGGTTATGAAGAGCCTGCGCGAAGCGACCAGCTTCGATCAGGGAGTGTGGGGACTCGAAGGTTTGATAGTCGAAAGCGGAGTGATGACCTCTGAAGACCTCGAATGGGCCGCAAAAAAGCACATACGCTCGGTGGTGGCCTCTATGGTGGTGATGGAGAAGGGAAGGTTCTGGATCGATCTGAACCAGGACGCGCTCCTGCTGCCGCCCGGCGAGGTCAAAATAAATCATGGGATGGACATCGCCGAAGTCCTCCTTGAAGCGGCCAAAGAAGCCGACGAGTCGAACCGTCGCCGACCATATAATCCGACACCGCCTCCTCCTCCGCCTCCTCCCCGAAAACCGGAACCGGAAGCGGTGGCGACCATCAGAAGTCTGCTCGAAGGCGAAGACACGCAAACGAAATCGACCGGGAACGGAAACTATGCCGAGTTCAAAGACTCGATTTCAAGCGTGCTTTACTCTCTGTTGATGGAACTGCGCTCGCACTCCTTCGAGGTGGAAGTGAGCCTGCTGGTGATGCGTTATGCCAGCGAGATATGCAGCCGGGGAGTGTTGTTTCTGGTCAAGGAAGACGCTATCTGCGGGCTTGGCCAGTTCGGATTCAAATCGCGCTGGACTGAAAAGACCGTAGACGAAGAAGTGCGCGACCTCAAACTCCCGCTCGACACCAACAGCGTATTCAGTTGGGTGGCCGAGACTGGCAGGCCGTTCATAGGCCCTATGCCCGAAGACCGGCTGCACTCCTTCATGCTCGATCACCTCGGAGGAAACCCGTCGGGGTTGTCGGTTTTCATCCTCCCTCTTATATGTCGCTCCCGCCCGATGTTTCTCATCTACGGCGACAATTATCCCGGAGGCCGCGAAATGAAAGGGGTCAACGAACTCGTAGTCCTCGTAAATCAAGCCAGCATGGTGCTTGAAAAAATCCAGCTTGAGCGAATGGTGCGCAACCTCAAAGAGCCTGCCGCAACCCGCAATCCGTTCTGACACTATCGTCAAACAACGGAGATCGATAGATGCTGACGACCGGTCAGGCGCGGTTTTCGTCTCTGGCGCGAATCAATTTGAGCTTTGCGTCAAAGACCTCGCCGTCCTCTTCCCTCCACTGCCCTTCAAATCTGTCCTTGCCGGCGCTCAACACCAAAGTCGGCATGGATGACGGCTCGGTTTCTGATCGAGCGCACATACGAAGCTGTAATATGGAACCATCGAAGTTGACCTCGGCAAGAGGCATCTCCTCTCCCGTGACGCGGTTGAGGATAGCTCCCGCAAGGTGTTCCTGATCCATTTTGAAGAGCAGGTCGACTCGATGATGAGGGATATGGATTTCATCAGCGGCAGCATTGAGCAAGTGCCATTTGCCGGCGAGCACCGCGCTCAAACTTTGCAGGTGAGCCATTGCTTTATAGCGGACCCCAAAATCAAGACAAAATTTCGAGGTCGTGATAAGTGGTTCCTTTCATTACAAATTTCCTTTCAGTCAAAGTAAACCTCCGCCGGTGTTCGGTACTTTAACGCCTGATGTAGACGTTCCCGGTTGTAGAATTCAAAATACCTTCTCAACCCTCGCTCTGCATCTCTCGGCGTGCCGTACTCATTCAAGTATACCTCTTCATACTTCACCGTCCTCCACAGCCGCGTTGAAGATGTCAGGCACGCTCCCTCTAAAGGCTCTGCCCACCGCGCTCAACACGAAAGGCATCTCCAAAGTGTCACTCAATTCCCAACTCACCACATAGCGCGAATGCCAGTCGAGTATGGCCACCAGATACATCCAGCCACCTATAAGCCGAATACAGGTAATATCTATTTCCCAAACTTGATTGCTCTGGTTGATGTCCAGGCCCTTGAGCAAGTACGGATAGACATTGTGAGCCTGATTGCGCTTCGAGAGATTAGGCCCCGGCGCAATCCCTTCTATCCCCATTTCCCGCATATATCGCTGTATCCGTTTCCGATTGGCGCTCTGACCCTCGCGTTGCAATTGCGCGGCCATTCGGCGTGAGCCATAGAACGGGTACTGGGTATAGAGTTCGTCTATTCGATGTTTGAGTCGCGCTTCTTCCTCACTCGGCCCCGCCTTCTGGCAGTAAAGGCTGGCGCGGCTCACCGACAAGAGAGGCGAAATCTGTCAGGGCCAGATCGCGCCAGTTCCGCAATTGGTTGGGATGAACTTTATGCTCGCTTGAAAGCTGAGAGAGAGAGATTTCTCCCCCTTGAGCAATTCCAACACGAGCTTGGCTTTGAAAGCAGATGTGTAGTTTTTTTTCATAGTGGTACTTTCCCACTTATTTTTACCACATCTCGCTGTCTAAATTTCCGGGTCCACTATAGAGAGAGTCGGCAGCCAGGACCGGTTCGCGAGCCGTGCCGGGGCTACGCTCATCGATGTGAGCTTGAAGGAGGCGACGCAAAAGTTCGCATCCTTGACTCTCAAGCAGGTTTTCCAATTCTGAGTGAGTCATCTTCTGTGTCTGAGAAGATTGAAGTTGGTTTACAATCGATTGGAAAAGCTCCTGGGCTGGCAGATAGGCGGAAGCCGCTGACAGCTTGCGAGCAACAGCGTGGGCAGCCATAAAAGGTGACCTCCGTAGTGGGATATGCGGTACAGCAACTCATATCTACCACAGAGGTCCCACGCTGACACCATGTGATGACGGCTAAAGCGCTATTTTCAAGGACTTGACCGTCGTTCTAATAGAGCCGTACCCGAATGATTTGATGATGAGCGGGAAGCTGCAAATGTCTCAATCGGATTTGATCCCTGGTTGCTGTTCGCCTTTGTGCGCCTCTTCGGAAGCAAGCTCCCACAGCCTGACGAGGTACTCGACATCCCAGGCGGCGCGATGGCGTCCGGGCGCGAGGCGTCGCGCTTCCTGCTTCATCTGCCATAGCTTCACAAGCCCCCAGACACGGCCTGAAACATTGGGCGAAATCAGGCTCACGAAAAGGTCGTCGCTGTCATCTATTCTGAACTGATGCGCGATTCCTCCGGCCTCGAACAACCTCAACAGCCATCTGCCGTCGAATCTCGGAGCGTCCGTGTAAACTACGCGGCCCGCAAGCTGCTCGTTCATCCTTTGGCATACCCACGCCGACTGCTTGCCACCCGCGATCAGTTCTTCTCTTCTGATGCCATGAATTTTCTCCGCCTCCGCGTCCCATTCCGTCCAGTCGGCGATGCCTGCCGGAGAAATCAGGTGGCTCTCGATCGTTCCGTCTTCGAGGTTCCAGGCGACTTCTATCGGATAGGACTCCATCGAAAGGCTCGACGCTTCGAAGTCGAGAAAGCAGGGAATCGGACTCATTTATTGACTCGCTTTCTATCGCTCGCTTTTCGCATGGCGATTGCCGCGCCGATGGCCGCGCGCGGATTGACCTTGCCCCAGCCCTGTTTATCGATTTCGACTCGCGGAATGCGCGTGGCCGTTTTTATCAGCGCGTATTTTATTTCGTGAGGCTTCATCTCCGGCGAGGCTTCGAGCATCTGCGCGGCAATGGATGAAACTATCGGCGCGGCGAAACTCGTTCCATCGACATGCTTATAGTGGCCGCTGATGACGTTGTTGTCTCGTATCTTGATCCACACGATGTGACGTATCAAATATGGCGCGAGACCTTCGGCATGATCGAGGTGTTCATCCACACCGGGATGTTGCCTGATGATGTCGCGCAGTTCCCAGTCCTTGGCTCTTTCGAGTTCCGCGTACAGCGCGGCCTGTTCAGCCGTCGGAGTGCCGGGCAGGATGGGCGCGGCGACCCAGATGCCGGGCGCTATCACTTCGGGTTTTTGCAGGCCATCGATTGTAGGCCCGTAGCTTGAGCGATAAATATCGAAGTCCGCATGATCGAATGTATTCTTGTCGTTGAGAGCGCCGACTGCGATCACCGAAGGCGCGGAAGCCGGTGGCAGAACCCTGTGGCCTTCTTCATGCCCCGCATTGCCCGTCGCCGCAACGACCACGATGCCACAGCGTGTGGCTTCTTCCGCCGTTTGACAAAGCTCATCGGTCAGATAGTTTTCTTCACGATCACCGCCGCACGACACGTTGACTATGCGGATGTTGTACCGTTTGCGATTGGCTATCACCCATTGCAAACCTTTGGTGATATCTTCGTGAGCGATCCTCGCGGCGCGTCCCACTTTGACCAGCACGGCGTTGGCTTCGCTGGCTATCCCGCGATAAAGCCCCTCGGAAAGCAGCCCGTTTCCTGCCGCAACCACCGAGGTCATCATCCCATGCCAGGATGACACGCGCGGTTTTTTCAGGTCTGAGGGCTGAGTGCGGCCTGTGATGTCGACGTATTTGAGTATCCTGTTTCGAGGTTGAGTGAGGTCGGGGTGCGCGTAGAATCCCGAATCGAGAAAAGCAATAGTGACTCCGCGCCCGCGATACTCATCGGGCGCATCGAGTCGCAGAGGAGTCGGGAGTATCTTCAACTCCTGTTCAGAGAATTGCGGGAAAGCGGCGACCAGTTGATTATGCACGCGGTAGAAGCGCGCGAGGCACTGGCGACAGATAGGCTTGCCCGGCTCCCACCCTGCGGTGTTTACCGTAAGCAATGGTCTGAGCACCGCATCGACCATTTCTTCGTCGGCGATCAACTGCTCAGGCAGTTCGCGCTTGCAGACAAGACATTCCATAGACAACTTCATTCCTCGCACTGAGCCGGAAGGGGCCGACTTCGATCAGGGAGGAGTGATTATCCCAGCCGGGGCGAGGGTGTTCAAGGAAAGTTATCCTTTGCCGCAAAGTCACGAAGGCACACAAACTCGATCAGTATGAAGAGGAACTCAGGCGATTGATCGAAATGAAATTTGCGTCACTCGACGCGCTGGCCCGGAAGCTGGATTTGCCGCACATCATCACGCAGTAAAGCAAAGGGCTGAGATGAACACTCTATCTGGCCTCCACCCAACCGCTGGCGGTTCCGATTCGGTCGGCCGCTTGGTCGATCACGACTACGCGGAGGTTGTATACCCCCGTCTTCTTCAGATCGATTGCGCCGCCCAAATTCATTCCTTCGCCGAGCGTTTTGACATACATCTGTGGCGTGAGGTTCATATTGAGAGTTTTGCTGAACCCGTTGACGATCCTGTCATTCAGATCATAAGCGAAAACGACTACTTCGAGTGACGCCGCGCGCTTGTCGTCCTGCTGTTCGAACTTTACAGTGTTGGCGTCAATCTGAACGACGAACCTTGCAAGTGGGGCGCTTGCATTTTGATCCTGTTCCGATTTGGTCAGAAGATTGACCTTTATCTGTCGGATCGGAACC
>CAZPQE010000411.1:0-6503 GCA_964588615.1 uncultured Clostridia bacterium
CCTTCACAGATTCGCCTTCCATCTCTCCCTCCTGTGGTTGCAAACCTCCTCGCTGTTCGATTATCGTTCTTGTCTTTGAACATAAGAGAGCGACTCGCTTATGGTGAAGTATCTTTTGATATCGCGGCTGCCATCTCCACAAGGCTCCATCAGTCGCGACCTGGGGACGTATCCCAACTGGCAGAGGAGAACGGCTTAGAACCGTTTTAGTGAGGGTTCGAATCCCTCCGTCCCCATTGCGAGTCGCCGGAAAGCACTATGAACATAACCATTACAGATCATGCCAACTGCAAAAAACAGGTGCGGCTCGAAATTCCTTCCGATGTAGTCCGCGCTCAAACCGACAAGACTGCTGCCGATCTGGCCCGCAAAGTTCATATCCCAGGCTTTCGGCCCGGACACGTGCCGACTTCGGTCATAAAATCGAGGTTTCGAAAAGAACTGCGCAGCGAGGTCGCTTCCAAACTGCTGCCTGACGCTTTTCAGGACGCCACGCGCGAGAAGAGCCTCAGAGTGGTGGGCCAGCCTACTATGGACGAGTTCAACTTCGGTGATGACGAATCTCTCATCGCCACCTTCACCATAGAAGTCGCTCCCGATTTCGACCTGACCGGTTACAAGGGCATTCAACTGAACAAGCGCGTTTACAAAATCCGCGACGAGGATGTTGAAGGAGAACTGAGCCAGTTGCGAGAGCATCACGCCGAAATGGCTCCGGTCGAAGATCGCGGCGCTCAGACAGGCGACATAGTGACCGTCAACCTCACGGGCAGCTACATCGAGGCGACGGAAGAGGCGGAAGGCAAAGCGGAGGAATCTTCAGAAGAGAAGACGCAGGAGATCAACGAGACCGATGTTGAAATTCCGCTCGGCGAAGAAGGCGTCCTCAAGCAGTTTGCCGATGCGCTTGCGGGCGCGCAGACGGGCGAGGCGCGTGAGTTTAGAATCGATTATCCCGGAGATTTTCCTAACAGCGAACTGGCCGGGCGAAAAGCGAGTTATCGCGCTGAAGTGACGGCAGTGCGAATCAAGGAACTGCCAGAGCTCGATGACGAGTTCGCCCGAAATGTGGGCGAGAAGTTTAAAACCATCAATGATCTGCGCGCCGATATACGAACCGCGATCGAACAACAGGCGGAAATAGCCACCCGTCAGGGACTCGAAAAATCAGCCCTCGACAGCCTCCTCAACCGCTATCGGTTTGATGTGCCGCTGGGAGTCGTCGAAGCGCAGATGAACTCGAAGCTGAAAAATTTTCTTCAGCGGCTCGATTTCGACCGCCTGAAAGTCGATCCCAATCAACTGGATATCGCCAAAATGCGCGAGCCGTTTCGCCCGGAAGCCGAGCGGGAGGTGAGAGTCTCTTTCATCCTTGATCGCATCGCGGAGGCTGAAGGAATAGAAGTCGGCGATGAAGAACTCGATAAGGAAGTGACTCGCATGGCCGAGTACTCAGGGCAAACCTTCACCGCTCTGAAGGCGCGCTTGACAAGGGATGAGGCCCTCGATAGTATCAAGCTTCAAATTAAAAGCCGCAAAGCCCTGGACCTTGTAATTGCTTCCGCCGATATTCAGACCGAGGAGGTCGAAGGATTCGGAGAGGGGAATCCACAGACCGAGCAGAAAGACGAGACTGCTCAGGAGTGAGCATCCGGTTTGTCTCTGATCGAAGCCATCTCACGCGCTCTTTGGCTGACGAAAAAGAAACTTCCCGCAGCGGAAAAACGAAAGTATAATAGCCCTATGGATGCAAAACTGAGCACACCCCATCTGGCGCTGGTTCCGATGGTCGTCGAACAGACAGCGCGAGGCGAGCGCGCGTTCGATATTTATTCGCGTCTCCTCAAAGACAACATCATCTTCATAGGAACGCCTATCGATGACACGGTGGCAAACCTCGTTGTCGCGCAACTGCTCTTCCTCGAAGCCGAAGACCCGGACCGCGACATCTCGCTCTATATCAACAGCCCCGGCGGATCGATCACGGCAGGCATGGCCATCTATGACACCATGCAGTTCATCAAGCCGGATGTGATCACCTTCGGGCTGGGCCAGTGCGCTTCGATGGGGGCTCTGCTTCTTGCGGCAGGAGCGAACGGCAAGCGTTACGCGCTGCCCAATTCGCGCATACTGATTCATCAGCCATCCATAGGCGGCATAAGCGGGCAGGCTACAGATATAAAGATTCATGCCGAAGAGATCATGCGTATGCGGGCGCTGACGAGCGAAATCCTGTCCAGACACACCGGCCAGTCGCTCGAAATCATCGAACGCGATGTCGAGCGCGACCGCATAATGAGCGCGCAACAGGCCAAAGAGTACGGCCTCATCGATCAGGTCATCACACACCGCGATTGATGGGCAGAGAGGGGAAATCTGTTCCCCCTCGCGGTTATTTCCTGAGCAGCAGAAATTCAAGGGAAGCGGGGATTGAATGAGACGAGGCGACGACACACTGCGATGCTCGTTTTGCGGCAAATCGCAAAACGAGGTCAAGAAGCTGATTGCCGGCCCTACGGTTTATATCTGCAACGAATGCATCGACATCTGCAACGAGATAATCACCGATGATCAGCATCAGGAGACTGCTTCGCGTCGGCCTCCTCTGCCCAAGCCGGTCGAGATCAAGGAATTCCTCGACGATTACGTCATCGGCCAGGACGACACCAAAAAGAAACTGGCTGTGGCCGTCTATCAGCACTACAAGCGGATAGACATGATCAAACGGCGCTCTTCGGAAGTCGAGATTCAGAAATCCAACATAATGCTCATCGGCCCCACAGGCACAGGCAAAACACTGCTCGCGCAAACGCTGGCCCGTATGCTCAACGTCCCTTTCACGATAGTCGATGCCACCACGCTGACCGAAGCCGGTTATGTGGGCGAAGACGTTGAGAACATAATCCTCAAACTCCTTCAGTCGGCCAACGGCGACATCGAGCGCGCGCAAAACGGAATCATTTACATCGATGAAATCGATAAAATATGCCGCAAGGACGAAAACCCATCGATCACGCGCGACGTGTCGGGCGAGGGAGTCCAGCAGGCTTTGTTGAAAATACTCGAAGGCACTGTTGCCAACGTCCCGCCCCAGGGCGGGCGCAAGCATCCGCATCAGGAATTCTTCCCCGTCGATACGACAAACATCCTGTTCATCTGCGGCGGAGCGTTCGTCGGACTGGAAAAAGTCATCGAGAAGCGCACAGGCAAAAAGGCTTTGGGATTCAACGCCAACGTCCGCAGCGCGCGCAAGGCTCGATTGAGCGAAACCCTGTCGCAGGTCGAACCGGAAGATTTGATCCGCTTCGGACTCATACCGGAATTCGTGGGCCGGTTGCCTGTGCTCGGAACCCTGCACGAACTTGACGAAGCAGCGATGGTCGAGATACTGACCCAGCCCAAAAACGCACTGGTCAAGCAGTACCAGAAGCTCTTCGAATACGAAGGCGTCAAGCTGCGCTTCACCGATGATTCTCTTGCAGCGGTGGCTCACATGGCCTGCGCGCGCAAGGTTGGCGCTCGCGGACTGAGGATGATTCTTGAGGAATTGATGCTGGATGTGATGTACATGCTCCCCTCCAGCAAGAAGGTCAAGGAATTTGTCTTAACGCGCGAGATGGTCGAAAACCGCCGCGCAACATTCCCCATACTGGAGAAAGCCGGTTGAGAATCGAAATTTCAGATTTGCGATTTCATATCTCAGACCTTCCCCGTGTCTTTTTATAAGCCATGAATGAATTCAGCGACAGCACCCCAAGCGACGTGGTCAGATGCCCGATGGTTCCCATACGGGATGTGGTCGTCTTTCCTTTTACGATGGTTGCCTTCGTCATAGGCCGCCCGACGAGCGTCCGCGCTCTGGAGGCCGCCCTGCACGGCGACAAGACTATCTTCCTCGCCACCCAGCACGACGCCACCATCGATGAGCCGACCTTCGATCAGGTCTACAGCGTAGGCACCATGGCGCGCATAACCCACAACCTGCGCCAGCCCGACGGCAACATCAAGGTCATGGTCGAAGGCATTGAGCGCGCCCGCGCCGTCAGAGTCGAAGACGACGGCGAATACTGGGTGGCGATACTCAGAAAATCGGTCGAGCCTGTCGAACCTCGCTCGCGCCTGAATCCGCTCGTGGGCCGCGTCACCTCGCTCGTCGATCAGTACATTCGCCAATCGACAGAGCTTTCCAATCCTGAAACTCTCACCGCCGCGCTTCGCAACGACGACCCGACTCGCCTCTGCGACACCATAGCTTCGAACCTGAAGATATCGGTCGAAGACAAACAGGGATTGCTCGAAATAACTTCGCTATCCGAAAGACTGACCCGCCTGATCGAAGTCCTCGAAATCGAGCTCGAAAAAATTCAGGTCGACCGCGCTATCCATGGACGCGTCAAGCGCCAGATGGAGCGCGCGCAGAAAGAGTATTATCTCAACGAAAAGATCAAGGCCATTCACAAAGAACTCGGACGCAAGGACGAGAAGGCCGAACTCGAAGAACTCAAACAGAAGATCGAAGCCGCAGGCATGACCAAAGAGGCTTATGACAAGGCCATAGCCGAGCTTCGCCGCCTTGAGCAGATGCCTCCGATGTCGGCTGAATCTACAGTCTCGCGCAACTATCTGGACTGGCTGCTTGCCGTTCCCTGGAAAGACAAGAGCGAAGAAGTGCGCGATGTGAAGGCCGCGCAGCAGGTGTTGGACGAAGACCACTATGGGCTTGAGAAAGTCAAAGAGCGCATACTCGAATACCTCGCCGTGCGCCAGCTTGTGGAGCGGCCTCGCGGCTCGATACTCTGCTTCGTGGGCCCGCCCGGAGTGGGAAAGACCAGCCTCGGTCGCTCGATAGCCCGGTCTACGGGACGCAAGTTCGTCCGCATGAGTCTGGGCGGCGTGAGGGATGAAGCCGAGATTCGCGGACATCGCCGCACCTACATAGGCGCTCTTCCGGGGCAGATAATCCAGATGATGAAAAAAGCGGGGACGGTCAACCCGCTCATCATGCTCGACGAGGTCGATAAACTCGGAACGGATTTTCGCGGAGACCCTTCAGCCGCTCTGCTCGAAGTCCTCGACCCGGAGCAGAACCACGCTTTCCATGATCATTACCTCGATGTCGAGTATGATTTGTCGAACGTGATGTTCATAGCTACTGCCAACGTCCTGCACACCATACCGCCTGCGCTTCAGGATCGGTTGGAGATAATAAGGCTGCCGGGCTACACCGAGCTCGAAAAGATCGCCATCGCCCGCCAGCATCTTTTGCGCAAGCAGCTTGAAGCCAACGGCCTTACGGTCGAGCACGTCGATTTCACCGACGACGGCATCCGCGCCATCACTCAGTTCTACACGCGCGAAGCGGGAGTGCGAAACCTCGAACGCGAGATAGCGTCCGTGCTGCGCAAGCTTGCGCGAAGGATGCTTACGAGCCAGGACCCCGGCAGTTATCGAGAGACGATAACCGCTGATGTGGTCAAAGAGCTTCTCGGCCCGATTCGCTTCCGCCCGCAGATTGCAGGCGAGAGCAACGAGATAGGGCTTGCGACGGGACTCGCCTGGACTGAAGTCGGGGGAGAAGTGCTCCACATCGAGGCCACGCTTATGCCGGGTCGCGGCAACATCACGCTTACGGGCAAGCTGGGAGAGGTGATGCAGGAATCAGCCCGCGCGGCTCTCTCCTGCGTGCGGTCGAGGGCTAATCGGCTGGGGATAGCCGCCGACTTTTACAAGAAGTTCGATCTGCACATGCACGTGCCTGAAGGAGCAATCCCTAAGGATGGCCCGTCTGCAGGGATTGCGATGGCCACCGCGCTTGTGTCGGTTCTTACAAAATCCCCGATCCGCTGCGATGTGGCGATGACCGGCGAGATAACCCTGCGAGGGAAGATTCTGCCCATCGGCGGGGTGAAGGAAAAACTTCTGGCCGCTCATCGCGCAGGGATCACCCGCGTGCTGCTTCCTAAGGACAACGCCAAAGACCTCGTTGAAATACCTGAAGAGGTCAAGCAGGCGCTTGAGATTCACACCGTCGATATGGTCGATGAGGTCTGGAATCTCGCGCTCGAAGAGATGGTGGCAAAGCCCGATATACCGGTTCCTATATGGAGTCAGCCTTCGGCGGACGCTCCCACTTCGAATCAGGCGATTGAATGAAGAGTTTACAGTTCACAGTTTTCAGTTTTCAGCGGCGCGCAAAGACGAACTGAAAACTGAAAACCGGAAACTGAAAACTGATGAAAGTAAAGAGCGCAGTGTTCGTAAAGAGCGCGACCGCCCCTGAGCACTACCCGCGAGACGGGCGACCGGAGATCGCTTTCCTGGGCCGCTCGAACGTCGGCAAGTCCAGTTTGATAAACAGCCTGCTTGGCGTTCGAGGGCTTGCGCGCACCAGTTCCACGCCGGGACGCACTCAGTTGATCAACTTCTTTCTGATAAACGATGCGTTCTACTTCGTGGACCTGCCCGGCTATGGATACGCCCGCGCGCCTGCCGAAGTCAGAAGC
>CAZPQE010000412.1:0-6484 GCA_964588615.1 uncultured Clostridia bacterium
GTTTGCCGAACAAATCAGAGCCAACGACCTCAAGGTGTTCGAATCCGGCAAGCCTATGGAATTCGAAGAAGTCGTCCCCCTGGGCGACGCGCTGCGCACATACATCTCCATAAAATTTCCGCTCTACGATTCTCGCAGCCAGGTCTATGCCGTGTGCGGGATTTCGACCGACATCACCGACCGCAAGCGCGCCGAAGAAGCCCTGCGCGAGAGCGAGGAGCGATACCGCCGGTTCTTCGAAGAAGACCTCTCTGCCGATTACATCGCCGCGCCCGACGGTCGATTGCTTGCCTGCAATCCGGCCTTCGCCCGGATGTTCGGCTTCGGCTCGATAGCCGAAACTGCGGGCTGCAACCTCCGGTCGCTCTATGCCGATGTGAGCGACTGGGAGGAGTTCGCCCGGAGGATTCGCGTCGAGAAGAAACTCGCTTATCACGAAGCCGAACTCCGCCGGCTCGACGGGCTGCGGGTCAACGCGGTGGAAAACGCCGCTGGAACATTCGATCATCGGGGAGAGCTCGTCGAAATTCGCGGCTATCTTTTCGATAACACCGATCACAAAAAGCTGGAGAATCAGCTTCTGCAATCGCGGAAGATGGAAGCGGTGGGGATGCTCGCCGGTGGGGTCGCTCATGATTTCAACAATCTGCTGACCGGGATTCTGGGCTACAGCCAGTTGATACTGCGCAGGCTTTCGGCTCTCGATCCCATGCGGAGGGAGATAGAAGAAATCGAGAGGGCCAGCGCGCAGGCCGCTTCACTGACCAATCAACTGCTTGCCTTCAGCCGTCAGCAGATGCTTCAGCCCAGGGTGATAGACCTCAATGACGTGATAACTGAAAACACCCGGATGCTTCGCCGCATCATCGGCGAAGACATAGAACTGGTAACGGTGCTGGCTCCCGACCTCGGATGCGTAAGGGCCGACCCGGTGCAGATTCAACAGGTGATACTCAACCTCGCGGTCAATGCCCGCGATGCCATGCCTCATGGCGGCAAACTCGCCATCGAGACCGCCAACTTTCTGGCCGATGAAGAATACCTGCGCGCTCAGATGGGCGCTCAGGCAGCGCCTCAGGTGATGATGTCGGTCAGCGACACCGGGCAGGGGATGGATGAAGAGACTCAACTGCACATCTTCGACCCCTTCTTCACCACGAAGGAAAAAGGGCGAGGGACGGGGCTGGGGCTTTCGACCGTCTATGGAATCATCCATCAGAGCGGCGGCCACGTCTCGGTCGAAAGCCAGGTCAGAAGAGGAACCACCTTCAGGATACTTCTGCCCCGCGTCTATGAGCCTGTCGATAGAGGCCCGACGCAGATGGTCGGAGTCGAGATGCCCGGCGGAAGGGAAACCATACTGCTGGTCGAAGACTCAAAGGTCATACGCGATATGGCAGGCGAGACTCTCCGATTGTGCGGCTACACGGTCGTAGAGGCTTCGGGAAGCGGCGAGGCTCTGCTTATGTGCGAGGGGAAAGATATCGGAATCGATCTGATGCTGACCGACGTAGTGATGCCGCTGATGAGCGGCCCGGAACTGGCTCAACGTCTGACCAGAGAGCGCGCCGACATGAAGGTGCTGTTTATGTCGGGCTACACCGACAACGAAATGGCGCGGCACGGCATTCTGGAGCGCGACGTGAACTTCATCCAAAAACCTTTCACCCCCTCCCTGCTGTCGCACAAAATCAGAGAAGTCCTCGACAGATAAAAGCCGCGCACCGGGAAAAGGCGGCACTGCTGGTCACCGCGCGCGATGAGAGTATAATGGGCGCATATCGAATGATTCTGGAGGAAACCGGATGACGACTCCAACAGCAAGTTAAAACGGAATGCAGGCATAATACGGCAGCTTTATCTGATTTTCTTAATTCGCCACGCACTGCGCGGCAAATCAAGCAAAAAGCTTTGCAATCCGCTGTTCACCAATGGATACGATCTCAGCCATAGACGCTTCGCGTGAGCCTATAAGATGAGCGATATCCAATGTCCAATTTGTTATGCTCCATTGGAAGTCACGGATGTGGCTCCTTGCATGGAGTGCGGAAACATTCCACAAGAAATCGAGCATGCATTAGCTGGCAAGCACACTTATGCTGAAATGCGTGTATTCGGTGATCTTACTTTAATTCTTTGTGATTTTTGCCAGGTTGATTTCGGATCATTCGATCCTACCTTCTTCGGGCTGCCAAAAGAGGCGCGTATCGGGTACGAAAAGATGCAATTCTTGAGGACAGTCGAAGAAGTCTTTATCGGGAAAGACAAGTATTGTCCGCAGTGCGGGTACAGGTTGCCATTCCTGAAGTTCGTACAGCAGGTTAGCGAACTTCATGGAAATGCTGATGGCTGATGCCACTCCTTCTATAGACTCCCGCCTCATCCTTTATTCGTGTACAATGACGCGCTATGTTCGCAGAAGTCGCTGTTCCCATCCACCTGCGCAAAACTTTCACCTACCGGCTCGCGGGCACGATGACCGCCCGCGTCGGCTGTCGGGTCGTCGTCCCTTTCGGAAAAAAACTCCTCACCGGCTTCATAGTCGCTCTGCACGAAAACATCGCCGGAGAGTTGATCGAATCCGATATCCGCGATGTCGAAGAACTCGTCGATGAATCGCCCGTCGTCGGCCCGGACATACTCGAACTCACTCGATGGATGGCAGATTACTATCACGCTCCGTGGGGCGAATGCCTCAGAATAGCTCTTCCGGCTGGCGCTACGGTCGCCACCGAAGAAACTATCACGCTCACTGAAGCGGGCCGCTCGGCCCTCTCGCATGTCTCGTCGGGATTCGCCTGGTCTTCTTCAAAACATCAGGTGCTCGAATGGCTTGCGCGCGCAGGCTCGCTCACCTCCCGCGAACTAGAACGCCAGATGTCGCGCGGGCAGGCTGCCTCGCTCATCCGCCAGATGCAGCGCGCAGGTCTCGTCACCGTTTCCATCCGCGCCGGCGAAAGCCGACTCCGCCCCAAGCTGCAAAATGCCGTTCGTCTCGTCAGCGGTCAGTGGTCAGTGGTCAGTGGTCAGCAGGAAGATGCAACGGACAATGGACAAAGGACAAGGGACGAAGGACGAAGGGCGAAGGACAAGCCCTTGACTGAGCAGCAGCAGCGCATAATCGATCTGGTGGCTTCACACGGAGAGATAGGGTTGAGCCAGTTGCTCGAAACTGCTGACGTGTCTTCGTCGGTCGTGCGCACGCTGGAAAAACGCGGGCTGATAGAAGTCTTCGCCCGCGAGGTTCGTCGCGATCCGCTCGCGCATATCGAACAGGGATCGCTCAATGAAATCACACTCAACGATGAACAACAGCGAGCGCTGGATCAGATAGCCAGGAAGATAAAAGAGCGCGAGTATGCGACCTTCCTGCTTCACGGAGTGACGGGCAGCGGCAAGACTGAAATCTACATACGCGCGATGCGCCAGGCCACCCGCGCCGGGATGTCCGCGTTGATGCTCGTTCCTGAGATCGCGCTCACCCCCGTCTTTTCGCGCCGATTGCGGCGCACATTCGGCGAGGCGGTCGCCATTCTGCATTCGAGCCTCTCGGAAGGCGAGCGCACCGATGAATGGCGACGCATCAAGGAAGGCGATGCGCGCGTAGTCATAGGCACTCGCTCCGCCGTGTTTGCGCCGGTCGAAAATCTCGGTCTCATCCTCGTCGATGAAGAGCACGACTCTTCCTACAAACAGGACGAAACTCCGCGCTATCACGGGCGCGACACCGCCATTATGCGAGCCGTCCGCGCAAAGGCCGTCGTCGTTCTGGGGTCAGCCACGCCCTCGCTCGAATCTTTTCATAATGCGCACACGGGCAAATACACCTATATCAGATTGAAATCGCGGTTCGGCAATCGCCCGCTGGCCGATGTTCAGTGCGTGGATATGCGCGAGGTGTTCAAGCGTCACGGCAAGCAGCAGACTTTTTCTGATGAACTGAAAACGGCGATAGCCGAAACCTTCGAACGAAATGAGCAGGCGATCATACTTCTCAATCGCCGGGGATTTTCCACCTTCGCGCTGTGCCGCTCGTGCGGGCTTGCGATTCATTGCCCCAACTGCGATGTGACTCTGACATATCATCGCCACAATTCGAGCCTGCTCTGCCACTACTGCAACTACATCCGCCCCGTGCCTCGCTCGTGCCCCGCCTGCGACGGCCCTTACATTCAATACGTGGGCGAAGGGACAGAGCAGATAGAAGCCAGGCTCAAGGAGATGTTTTCAGAACGCAGCATCTCGCGCGTTGACCGCGACACCACTCGAAGGCGAGGAAGCCTCGAACACCTGTTGATGGAATTCGGCGCGGGGACTATCGATCTGCTCGTCGGCACGCAAATGCTGGCTAAAGGGCATGACTTCCACAACGTCACTCTGGTCGGCGTCATTTCAGTCGATGTGGGACTGGCTATGCCCGACTTTCGCGCGGCTGAGAGGACTTTTCAACTTCTGACTCAGGTAGCCGGGCGCGCAGGCCGGGGGCAGTTGCCCGGTCGGGTGATAATTCAGACATATCACCCTGAGCATTATTCGCTGGTGTGCGCGCGGGCGCAGGACTATGAAGAATTCTACAGGCGCGAGATAGAGTTTCGGCGCTCGATGCACTATCCGCCGTTCAGCGCGCTCATAAACATTCTGGTTCACGACAAGGAATTCGACCGCGCCAACATGGCGGCCACCGATCTTTCGCGGGAGATGAGAGAATCCTCGCAGGCAGCGGGCCTGCGCGTTCTCGGCCCGGCGCCGGCGCCCATTGCCAGGCTCAAGAGCGAGCATCGCTTTCAACTCCTCATCAAGGCCCGCAGTCGCACCCGCGCCCGCCAGGCGCTTGACCGGGCGATGGATCGCGTCGCAGCCCTGGGTCACAACCTTCGCTCGATTTCAATCGAAGTCGATCCGGTCAGTCTTATGTGAATCACGCCGATCCTTACGATTGATCCTCTTGGATAAACAGTGTAATCTTGAGCGGCACAAATAATACATCGGCAGTATGGAGTCTGAAGTCGAGAGTCTGGAGTTATCTTCCTCCGATTTCAGACTCCAGACTCTTGAAAGGAGAACTCGATATGAACTGCGCCAGATGCGGCACGCCACTGACCGGAGGCTCGAAGTTCTGCACAACCTGCGGAGCGCCCGCGCCTGAAAACCAGCCATACGGCCCTCCTCAGCCTCCGGCTTATGGAACTCCTCCGCAGGGCTATCCCCCGCCTCCGCCGCAGAATTATCCGCCGCCGCCGCAGAATTATCCTCCGCCGCCTGAATACGGGGCTCCCGGATATGGGCCTCCGCCTCCCGGATACGGACCTCCGCCGCCTCCCCCCGGATACGGGCCGCCGACTCCGCCGCAGGGCTATCCTCCTCCGCCTGCCGGAGGCGGGATCAATATCGATCAGGATTCTCGCGGAACGGGACGCGGCTACAGCTACGAGATACTTCATCAACCCGCCTTCGCGCTGGCCGTCGTGCAGCTTCAGCCCGAACAATCGATTCAGGCCGAAGCAGGAGCTATGGTCTCGATGTCGGCCAATGTCGAGTTGCAATCGCAGATGAAAGGCGGACTGATGGGCGCATTCAAGCGGGCGGTGGGCGGCGAGTCGGCTTTCGTTTCCACATTCACCGCGCGGGGCGGTCCGGGAGAAGTGACGCTGGCTCCCGGCATGCCCGGCGACATAGCCGGCATAGAACTCAATAACCAGATGTTCTTCGTGCAGTCGAGTTCATACCTGGCGGGCGATGGTTCGCTCGTCGTCGATACGAAGTGGGGCGGCGCGAAGTCATTCTTCGGCGGCGAAGGCCTGTTCGTGTTGCAGGTGCATGGGACGGGGCTGCTGCTGGTGTCATCCTTCGGCGCGATTCATCGCAAGCGATTAGGGCCGGGCGAGAGGTACGTCGTCGATACCGGACATCTCGTAGCATGGGAAGGGAGTACGCAGTATCAGTTGCGCAAAGCGGCTGCCGGGTTCTTCCGCAGCATGGTGAGCGGCGAAGGGATAGTGGCTGAGTTCATGGGGCCGGGAGAGCTTTTGATTCAGACTCGAAACCTCGCGGCGTTTGCCGGACTGATGAAGCCCTTCTTCCCGACTCAATCGAGCAGCGGCGGGTTCAGCTTCGGATCATGAAAGAGGTGAGGAGGTGAAGAGGTGAAGAGGTGACGGAGCGATGATCTCCTTTGCTCCTCTTCTCTTATGCATCTCGCTTCGATTCGGGCGCCCATCCGGTCGTGATGAATGCTGATCTCCTTTGCTCCTCTTCTCTTTGCTTTCCGCCGTTGATGCGCCGTTCATTTTTTGTTCAGTCCCGGTTGGGCCTTGACTCCACCCAACAACGCTCGTTTGATCCTGTCGGTCAAGCTCCGAAGGAGCGGCTCTATGACAGCCCAGGTCAACGGCCTGGGAAGGAGCATAGCGATTGAGACCAAGCCCCGAAGGGGGCGGCCCTATCTCGCTATAGCATTTAAGAAAATGTTTTCGTTGAAAAAGGT
>CAZPQE010000413.1:0-6397 GCA_964588615.1 uncultured Clostridia bacterium
CTGACAGATGCAGAAGGTAACACAACCATCAGGCATTCGAAAGAGCGCTTGTGCCGGAAGGCGGGCGAAAGGTAGACTTCGACGTTCACGACTATGAGCGAAGAACAGATCAGCCTCGACAGATATTTCAAAGCGGTGTGGCGCGCGAAGTGGTTCATAATCGTCGTCATCATAGCCGCCGCTTCTGTGGTCGCTTTCCTCGGCCTTCGTCAGCCGACTCTCTACACCGCCACCGCGCTCATCGAAGTCGGGCGCGTGTGGAAAGAGCCGCTCGAAGACCCTTATGTCACAGCAGCGACCGCAAACGGCGGAGGGTTCATTCACTCGCTGGCCGAAAAGATCGGAGTCAGATCCGCTCATCTCCGTCGCAGCCTTCAGGCGGACACCGTGAATGCGGGACCGCGCCGCGCTACCTACCCGATACTCGTCCGCATTACGGCTTCGACTGAAAGCTTCGACGAGTCGATGCGACTGGCTCAGGCTGTGAGCGATGAAATCATCGTCAGGCACGAAAAACTTTTCGAAGAGTCAATCGCTCCGCGCCGCCAGCAACAGGCCCGGCTCGAAGAGCGAATCAAACAATCTGCCTCATCTCCCGCAAGCGACCTGAAACTCAAACTCGAAAGCGAACTCGATCAGACGCGGGCAAACAACCTGTCGCCGGTTGCGACCGAAAAGACCCGCCTCGTCGATCCGGTGGCGCAGGGAGCGGTCATCTCTCCTTCGCCCTGGCGAAACGTCGCCGCTTCGGGATTGATCGCCGCGATCTTTTCCATAGCCCTGGCCGTATTGTTCGACCTCTTCAAAACACTCAAACAATCAGGCAACGATTAAAGCAATGCTCAGGATAGTCAACGTAGTCGGCGCGCGGCCAAACTTCATGAAGATCGCTCCGGTCATCGAGGAGATGCGCCGCCGCGCGGATAAAATAGAACCGCTTCTGGTACACACCGGCCAGCATTACGACGAATCGATGAGCGATTCGTTTTTCGAAGACCTTCGCCTGGCGCGCCCCGACATCAACCTCGAAGTCGGCTCGGCCTCGCATGCCGCGCAGACCGCGCGCATTATGATGGAATTCGAGCGGGTGATCGAAGAGACGCGGCCTGACTGGGTGGTGGTGGTCGGCGATGTCAACTCGACGATGGCGGCCACGCTCGTAGCCTCGAAGATGATGACGCGCGTCGCGCACATCGAAGCCGGATTGCGCAGCCGCGACCGCTCGATGCCCGAAGAAATCAACCGGCTGGTGACAGACACGCTCGCTGATTTGTTGCTCACCCCCTCGCGCGACGCCGACGCCAACCTGCTGGCCGAAGGCATCGCGCCGGAAAAAATTCGCTTCGTGGGCAACGTGATGATCGACACGCTGTATAAAAGCCTCGAACGCGCGCGCGCTTCCCGTGTGCTCGAAAAGCTCGGATTGCAGAAAGGGAATTACTGCGCGATGACTCTGCATCGCCCTTCGAATGTCGATGATCGATGGAAGCTCGAAGGAATATTCACGGCGCTTGACGAAATTCAACAGCGATTGCCGATCATCTTTCCAGTGCATCCACGCACGCGGGCGCGAATCGAAGAGTTCGGATTGCAGGAAGTGATCGCCCGTCAGAAAAACCTCATTCTGACCGAGCCGATGAGCTATCTGGATTTCCTGCAACTCTACAGCAACAGTCGACTGGTGCTGACAGACAGCGGAGGGATTCAGGAAGAAACTACCGCGCTGCGCATCCCGTGCCTGACTCTGCGACACAACACCGAGCGCCCCGTCACTGTGACGGAGGGAACTAATCGGGTGGTGGGCAATGACCCTGAAAAGATAAAACGGGAAGCCATCAGCGCGCTCGATCAACCCCTGATGTCGGGCCGCGTTCCTGAATTATGGGACGGACAGGCGGCTCGTCGCATCGTCGATGCCTTACTCGATGCCTGACGATGAGCGAGAGAGCGATGGAAAAGAGCGAGTCTATCGCAGGCAGCGCGCGATCACGCGTCGCGCATTGCGCATCTCGCATTCCATTCGAATCCATACTCGTGTTGTGGTTCCTCGCTTCTCCCGTGCTCTCTTTTTATTTCAGGTTTCCGGTCGATAAATCGATCATCACTTTTGATCGCGTGATGATCGCGCTTGCCGCCGCTCTCGCGCTGTTTAGATGGCACAGAGAAAAGAGCAGGGCAGTCGCCTCGAAGTTCGAAATCCTCTGGGCGATGCTCTCCGCTGCGGCTCTGTTGAGCGCGCTGCTCGCGTCAGACGAGGTCGCGCCCGCCATCAGGCTTGCCTTCGATTCCTTTTGCCTGCCGTTGGTGGTCTTTCGCCTCGCCCGACATCACTTCGATCTGCGCGGGCGCGGAAGCGCGATCCTTGGCGCTGCGATGGTCGTGGCCCTTTTGCTGATGGCGACCGGCGGAGTGGAGTTCGTTAGCGGCATGAATCTTTTCCCATACAAGGGGTCTGAGATTCTGCGCGGAGGTGAAATCCGCGTCAACGGGCCTTTCCTTTCGGATTCGTCTTACGCGGCTGTGTGCATGCTGATCGCGCTCTTTTTGCGAAACGCGCCGTTGGTCTTTCGAGTGCGATTTGACCGGAGCGGGCGCTTCACTTTCGTGTGCGCGACTGCGGCTGCCGCCCTGGGTTCTCTCATCGTGTTATTTCGCACTGTCGCGGCGGCGATGGTTTTCTGCTGGATAGCGATGGAGTTTCTCAACCGTCGAAGGGCGAAGCGCGACGATTCCAACGCGCGCGCGCGTCGTCTTGCCGCTTATGCGTCGGTTGTGCTGATGGTCGTTTCGGTCTGGTACGCAGCGTCGGGTTCGGCTGCATTCGCGCGGAGGCTTGCAAGCGCAGAGAGCGCATACGGGCGACTGGCGACATGGCAGGCGGCTGTCGACATCGCGCTCGAAAAGCCGGTCACAGGAGTGGGACTTGGGAACTACACCGCTTACTTTCTGGATAAGTATTACGTCAGAGACGATGAGATCGAGGCGGTCAACGAGATCAGGGCCGCGCGCTCTCCGCATTCCAACGCGCTGTGGATAGCCGCCGAACTCGGCGCGACGGGGCTTGCGCTCTACCTTGCGGCGTGGGCCTGTCTCTTTTTTGCGTGCTGGCGCGCATCGAATCGCGCTGTGGATATCGCGCAGAGAGCGGCAGCGTCCTGCGCGCTTGCGCTCGTTGCGGCGTACACTCTTGTCGGAATGACGCTCACGGCAGGCGCGTACTCGGATTTGAATCTCTGTTTATTCTTCCTGACAGGCTTGCTTTTGAATGCCGGGGATAAGAAATGAAAGACCTGTCGGGGAGGGTCTCCGTGACCGCCCCTGATCGGTTCTATGCCGCAGCTTCAAAGCGATCCCTGCTTCCAGTCAGGGGCCACCAGAGACGGTGGCCCCTACAGGTCTTTTCAAGCCTCTTCACTTTCTGCCGGTTTCTGATCGCCTGCGCGCATGGAGTCGCGCGCCAGGCTCCAGAGTATCGATCCGAGCGCCGCGCTCGACGCGGCAAGCGCGACGTAGACGAGCCAGGGCGCGCGCTCGGTCAGAGGTTCAGGCTCAGGGGTGAAATCTGTATTGTTCATCCGGTTGCCTGCTTCGCATCGGGCCGGAGCGGAAATCAGTCGAGCGGGAAGATCGTTACCGAAATCATAATGCGGCTCGCTCGCCCTGTGGTTGCCGAAATACATCTTCAGAGGCGGAGCGAAATTTTTGGTGTCGAAAATCACCTGACGAGCGGGCGCGGCGGCCTGAATCGAACTGATCGGCAGCGCAGGGTTGCGATAATCGGTCACGATCAATCGCAACTTCTTTGCAAACACCTCGTCGAATTTGATGATGATCTTTTTGCGTTCCTCGCCCGCCCGACGAGCGAGGACGCCGGAAGCGACCAGGCGCGGGTTCTGCGGATCGTCGGCAGTCTCCAGAACATAAGGCCGCGAAAAAGATTCGGCGTTTACATCCACCGCCAGGCGATCAACCGGAACGCGGCCTTCCATCTCTACAGTCCAGGCCGATGCAGGCTCGCCTTCGCTGCGAACGGATTGATGATAAGGAAAACTTTCGCCCCAATACAGAATCTCTTCCTGCTCGCGCGCGGACATCAGCACCTCGACGCCGGCGATGTTGGGAGATTCGCGGTCGATCTGCTCGTCGGCAAACACCCGGACGCGCAGAAAGCGATGGCGGCTTGCGGGGTAGCTGATGCGGCTTGATTCGGCGCGGCTGCTGAGGGATTCGAAACTGAAGATGATCGCGCCGGAGACGATCACCCGCCACTGTTTCCCATCGTCGCTACCTTCGATATCGACCCGACGGCGAAAGTTCACGCCCTCGGTCGAGATTTCGACTTCATTGTGCGACCGCGCATCTTGTCCGAGGTCGAGCGAAAGCTCGCTTGCCCGCTCTCCCGACCGCGCGCGGTTGAACTCGCTCGCTCCGATCATCTCCTGTTGATTGACATCGCGGCGCACTCTCAGCGCATAAGGGACTTCGCGCCCGCGCGAGTCATAAAGACGAAGATCGGCGAGGTCTTCTCTGGCGCGGTCGAACACTTCAGGGCTGACTGTGAGATCGCACAACCCCTGAGCCGACGGCGACACCTCGACGTAAAAAGGCCATTCGGTCAACGCTTCCTGAGCCAGCGCGGATGCGGTCAAAAAGAAGGCGATCAGAATGAGAAGTTTTTTCATGATGATTCCTTCGACTGAAAGGCTTTTTGATAAGCCCAGGCCACTGCAAGCAACAACAGTCCGAGCACGAAGAAGGCTATTATCCTGTAAAACTGCGTCAGCCCCGCGAGGTCGACCAGCGCGACCTTGATCGTCGTTATCGCAAACAACGCGATGGCTGCCCAGCGCATCGCCGCAGCCTTCCTGACGAACCCCACAGCCGCGAGGCCCGCCGCATAGACCGACCACAGAACCGACAGCGCCATCTGCCCCAGCCAGCTTTGATGGCGCGCGTCCTCCCACACTTTTTCGGCTTCGGCTCGCGAGGCGAAATAAGTGTGAGTCTCAATGGTCAGCACCAGCCACAGCGTGCCGAAGGCCGTGAGCAGCATCGCAGGCCAGAAGGCGCGCTCTTCGGCGCGACATCGCTCGATGTATTTTCTGTAAATCGCCGCCGCGACGAAAAGGCAAGCGACGACGGCAAGCGAGGACAGGAAATATCGATTGAACACCGGAGTGAAAGCGGGCCGCCAGCCGAGAGGCGTGTCGACGAACATCAGCCTCACGAGCGACATCGCCATTACAACTAAAGCCATCGCGCGCAGCTTCGATGATCTGACCTGCAACCCGACCCACAGCATGGCCGTCGCTTCCATCGCCCACGCTATCGTTATCCAGTTCGAGCGCAATTGAACCGGTATGGCTATGGTGACGAATGTGAGGGCCGTGCCGATGGTGAAGAGCAACTGGCGCGAATCGGGATTGCGGTCTCTCAGCGCACGCGCCACTCCCGCATAGACGAGCGCAAGCGCAAGGGCGAAGGCTCCCATCCACTGGTGATGATCGGGGTTGAGCAGGTGGTAGCCGGTGGCGTAAAAAACGAACGGGTTGAGAAACAACAGCGCGAGGTCTTCCATCCCCGCGCGCCTGCGCCTGAGCGCGTGGGCGGAGAGATGAGCCGACACAAAAATCAGGAAGACTGCCGTTTGAAACACGACCGCCGCGATCATTTTTTCAGGGTGATAATTCTCGTCGTACCACAGCCAGAAAAGCGCGTGAGTTCCCGCGAAAGCCAGCGAGCGCAGCCCCGTCCATGATTTGAGAAGCGCGATGGTTCCCAAATCGAGAGCCGCCAGATAGCCAAACAGCGAGCGATACTGATCTCGATCCGAGCGAAGCAACACGGGCGCAAGCAGTCCGCCCACAATCGCCATGACTGCGATGGCCGGAGCGTCGTAACGCGAAGCCAGAAGAGCCGCTTCGACCACAAGTATGACCAGAAAAACGAAGGCCGCGCTTTGAGGGACGAGATGGTAATAACCGAAAGCTCCGTAGGTCGACAAATACAACAGCATGATGCCGCCTGCCGTTAGTATCTGCGAAAAGACGCGCCATCCTCGATGGTGATAGCGCAGTCCGGCAGCAGTCAGCGCGATGCCCGCGATCACGCCGATCGACACGCGGCCCAGTTCGCCTATCCATCGATTGTCGAACGCATACTTGAGAAAGAACGCGGCGGCGAAAAGTATCAGCACTACAGCGGCCCATCCCATCCAGCGACGACCGATGATCGATTCGATGCCTTCTCCAGTCGGCGCAGGCATCGGCGCGGGCATCGGCGTCAGCGCGGCGAAAGAGGGAGCCTGCGGTTGTGCCGGCGGGGGCTGAAAGGGCTCGACGGGCGGAGCGGGTTGAAGAGGCGGAGGCTCGACCCGGTCAGGCGGAGCGAACGGCGG
>CAZPQE010000414.1:0-6371 GCA_964588615.1 uncultured Clostridia bacterium
CGATCAGCGCGAAGTTTCAGCACGGCGATATCGGGCTGCGGCTCGCTGAAGTCGTTCAGATGAATTGGATTCTGAACGCGGACTCTGGCGCTCTGACCGACCCTCATAACCAGAAGCGTGTTCAGCGAATCCACACAAGAGGCGTGTTGACTTCCTATAGGACTCATCTCGACGATCTCCCCTTCGATCAACTCGACGCGATCATCTTCTCTCAGTATCCCGGTTTCTATCATGCGCCGGTATTGAGTGACGTTGAAATGTCTGCGCGCTCTTTCGGTCGACATGGCTCTTTCCTCGATCTGAAGTTCGCTGTCGTCATTTTACTCGCCCCTGTCGAATCAGGCGAGTAAATACAACAGCGATTTCCCCGGCTTCAGAGCAACCGATGAATCATCAAGGAATCATGAATCGAGCTTTGCAGGGAATCTCAGTCGATCACATCTCCGTCGAAGTATTTCACTACGCCCCTGAGAATGTTTATCAATCCCGCGCCGACAGCGCCATAAGCGAGCAGGATCACTCCGCCACGCGAGTATATGAAGGAAAGCGCGGTGACTCCTACCCCGATGACCAGCAGCAGCAGGCCGAGTTTGACAGGCCCGAGGCATTCGGCCCGACGCCCTTTGTTTGCGGCTTCCTCTACAGCCTTCTTCCAGCCGCTTTCATAAGCCTGCTCGAATCCCGCTGGAGGATTGGAAAGCGGTTGAGTGAGGCTCGCCTGGTTCATGGCTTTCATGCCATTTTTGTAATCGTTGTATCCTTTGAGAAAGGCTTCCTTCTCGCCCTGAGAAAGGCTGACAGATGTTTGATGAGAATCGCTCATATCGAACCGGCTCCTGTTCGTCGAACTCTTTCTCCGCGATTATACCGGCAGGCGCAGGATCAGAAAGAGTTTTTAGGAACTGCGGAGCAATGCCCTTCTCATCAGCAAGGAGACATTCTGGAAAGCTAATCGCCTCCGAGATTCTCCACGTCAGCCAAATCCTGAAGGCGACCCGCCGCCTTCTTGTTCTTCTTCAGGTTTTCCAGATCGATGAAATTGACAGTCACCTCATCTATCCTGGCCTGCACTCTCGAAGCATAGCAGGTCTCGAAGTCCACGCCTTCCGGTGACATTATCAGGTCGATTCGATTGGGTGGGTGGCCCAGTTGAATCACGTGGTCGGGATCAAGGAAGTCTTCGGATTTCAAACCGAGCGAACCGAAACCAAACTGCTCTAATGCCTTGATGGTGTTTGCCGCATTCTCCTGGCTCAATTCGATCCACACATCGATATCTTTGGTGTAGCGCGGATATCCGTGAAGCGCGACGGCATATCCGCCGATGACCAGGTAGCGAACATCGTTATCGTTTAACGATTCGATAAACTCTTTGAAGTCTCGGTTCAGCATCGTATTTCCAGGAGTGGTACTCCTGTCGAATTTGCTCTAAGACTCTCAGCCGGGACTGGTGCGATTGCGTTTGCCAGTAAGCAAAATCCGTCTTTTGCTCCTTGACTCTGACCTTGGCATAAACCTTTTTCAGATCGAATTCTGTTTCCATAGCGTGACTTCATTATACGACTAATCTCGCCGGTCAGCCCAGCTATGATCTCGTCATGGCCGCTTATGATGATTCACCAGATAAATCACCGCGAGCGCGAACAATCCGCCCGCCATATCGATGAGCGAATCATAAATCGAGCCGGTGCGCGTTTCGGTGAGTGATTGATGATATTCGTCAAGCAGCGCCCAGGCGACGATGACCATCATCGAACGCCCGGCCCACGACGCGCGCCACCGCCTCGCATCGCCTGAGCGGAAAGCTCTGTAAAGCAACGCTCCGAGCAGAGCGTACTCCGCAAAATGCGCCAGTTTGCGCGCAAGGAAATTGATCGATGAAGCAAAGCCGGAGCGCGGGTCGAAGCCCAGCCACGCGATCACTCGAAGGATGAAACTCTGTGTGTTCTCGCCCGAAAAGGTGTCGGTCGAAAAACCGAACATCGCCCCCATCATCATCGCGACCGGCAACCAGTAGCGAATCGCTGCCGGCCATCTCTCCAATGTCTTTCGCTCTGCGGTCATAAAATCGAAAGCCCCGCTCTGCAATAAAGCGGGGCTTCGTGTCTTTGGCAATCGGTCTGCGCTACTGCGCCTGCGCGCCGGAGACGACTTCGATGATCTCGCGCGTGATCGATGCCTGACGCGCGCGGTTCATCGTCAGCGTCAATGAATCGATCAACTCTCCGGCGTTCTTCGACGCCGCGTCCATGGCTGTCATTCGCGCTCCATGCTCGCTGGCTATTGATTCCAGCAGCGCGTAAAAAACTTCGGTCTCCACATACCTGGGAAGCAGCCTGCCGAACAACTCGGCGGGCGGCTGCTCGTAAATGTAATCTATGCCCGTTTCTTCCGCGCCGCCGAATTCTTCAGCGCCGATGGGAAGCAGTTGCTTGAGAACCACTTTCTGCGCGAGAACCGATTTGAACTCGTTGTAAATCACATAGACGCGATCAACCGTCGACCCTTCGGCGGTGAACATATCCATCAATTCGCGCGCTATCGCTGCGGCCTCTGTGTGATCAACGGTTTTGGCCGTGACGTTTACATATTCACCAATCATGGCGACGGGGCGACGGCGGAAGAAATCTCTGCCCTTGCGGCCTATGGTGACAAGCTCGACTTTCTTGTCGGCATGCTCGCGGAGGAACTGCTGCGCGGCCTTGATCAGATTTGTGTTGAACGCGCCGCAAAGCCCGCGGTCGGCTGTCACCAGCGCCAGCACGTAATGCTCATCGCCGCGACGGTCCAAGAGAGGATGCTTGTAATCGCCTGCGCGCGAAGCGAGCCTTGAGAGCACTCGCATCATGGTGTTGGCGTAGGGGCGGGCGGCGACCACGCGATCCTGAGCGCGACGGAGTTTCGCGGCAGAGACCATCTTGTAAGACCGCGTGATCTTCTGCATGTTGCGGACGGATCGCACCCGTCGGCGAAGGTCTTGAAGGCTTGGCATAGTTTGTCATTTGTCATTTGTCATTTGTCATTTGTCATTCGCTACTGATTCCTAACCAATGACTAATGACAAGGGACAAATGACAAAAATCTATTTTTCAGCGACGAATCGCTCCTTGAATTCGACGACCGCCGAGCGAATCTCGTCGCGGATTTCGTCGTCAATGACTTTGCGATTGCGGAGGTTTTCCAACAGCCCTCCGCGCGTGTTCTGCAAAAACGAGCGCAGTCCTTCCTCGAACTTCTTCACCTGCTCGACCGGGATGTCATCGAGATATCCGTTCGTCCCCGACCAGATGACTATCACCTGCTCTTCGGCAGGCATCGGCGAATACTGCGGCTGCTTGAGAATCTCCGTCAGCTTCTGGCCGCGATTGAGTTGCTGCTGAGTGGCCTTGTCGAGATCGGAACCGAACTGCGCGAACGCCGCCAGGTCCCGGTACTGCGCAAGGTCGAGCCGCAGAGTTCCGGCGACCGACTTCATCGCTTTTATCTGAGCCGAGCCGCCAACGCGACTCACCGAGTTTCCGACGTTGATCGCCGGGCGGTTGCCTGAGTGAAACAGATCGGCTTCGAGGAATATCTGGCCGTCGGTGATCGAAATGACGTTGGTCGGAATGTAGGCCGAGATGTCGCCCGCCTGCGTCTCGATTATGGGAAGCGCCGTTAGGCTTCCTCCTCCGAGCGCGTCCGACAGTTTGGCTGCGCGCTCAAGCAGACGGGAGTGAAGATAGAAAACGTCTCCGGGATAAGCCTCGCGTCCGGGAGGGCGGCGCAGCAGAAGCGAAATCGTGCGATAGGCCCAGGCGTGCTTCGAGAGGTCGTCGTAGATGCACAGCGCGTGACGACCGCTGTCGCGGAAGTATTCGCCCATGGCGCATCCGGCGTAAGGGGCGAGGTACTGCATGGCCGCAGGGCTTGAGGCCGAAGCATCGACGATGATGGTGTAATCCATGGCATCGAAATCTTCGAGCGTCTTTCGGACCTGAGCCACGGTCGATTCCTTCTGACCTATGGCCACGTAGATGCAGATGAGGTCTTTGCCCTTCGAGTTGATGATGGCATCGATTGCGATAGCGGTCTTGCCGGTCTGCCGGTCGCCGATGATGAGTTCGCGCTGGCCGCGACCTATGTTGACCATCGAATCGACGGCCTTGAGTCCGGTGTACATAGGCTCGCGCACGGGCTGGCGTTCCATCACGCCGGGGGCGAGTTTTTCAATCGGATTGAATTTGCCGCCGGTGTCAATCGGTCCCTGTCCGTCGAGCGGGCGACCGAGCGGGTCTACGACGCGGCCCACGAGTTCTTCGCCGATGGGGACGGACATGATTCGATTGGTGCGGCGAACCTCATCGCCTTCCTTGATCCTGTGGAAATCGCCGAACAACACCGCGCCCACTTTGTCTTCTTCGAGGTTGAGCGCGATGCCTGCGACATCGTGAGGAAGGTCGAGGAGTTCGCCGGCCATCACCCGCTCCAGGCCGTAGATTTCAGCTATGCCGTCGCCGCAGGCGATGACCGTTCCCACCTCGCTGACCTCGACCGTCGTGTCGAAGCCTTCGATCTGCTGCCGTATTATTTTGCTTATCTCGTCTGCTCTTATTGCTTCCATCCCTGTCTCCAAAGAGCGAACATTTCGCCGTTATGATTTATCAATCCTGTTTGAGCTTCTGTTTTACTGTATGAAGCTGAGTGCGAATCGAGCCGTCGTAGACCACAGACCCGATGCGCGCGACCACGCCGCCGATGAGCGACGGATCGGTTTTGAATTCTATCTCGACCCGATTGCCGGTGATTTCCTCAAGACGGCGCGAAAGAATCCGTCGGTCTTCTTCCGCAACCGGGCCTGCTGTGGCCACCTCTGCCGCCACCACTCCGCGACGACGGTTGATCTCGCGGCGGAACTGCTCGTGAACCACATCGATGTAATGCAGGCGATAATGACGCAGAAGCGTTCTGAGCAGATTGGCGGTCTCTTTGCTCGGACGCGCCCGTTCGATGATGGCTTCGAGCACGCGGCCCTTGTCTTTTTGCGACAGGGCCGGGCTTGCGAACACATCGTAAAGCTCGCGGCTCGAAGCGATCATTTCGGTGAAGGCTCCCACTTCCGCCTCCGTCTGCTCGACCTGATTTCGGGCCAGGGCGACATCGGCCAGAGCCTCGGCGTAGCGGCGCGCGATGGCGGTGACGCTCATTTGCCCACCTCGCTCAGTTCATCGATGTATTTGGCCATGATCCGTTTGTCATCTTCCGGCTTGAGTTCGCGCCGTATCATAGCTTCGGCCATATCGACTGCGTTTTCGGCGACGAAAGCGCGCAGAGAAGCGCGGGCGGCTTTCATAGCGCCATCGATTTCGCGTCGGGCGGCCTGTCGAATTTTTTCGACATCGGCTTCCGTCGATTGGCGAATTCTTTCGGCCTCGCGTTCGGCCTCGCGCTCGGCCTCAGCGCGGATCGCGGCGACTTCTTCATCGAGACGCGCGAGTCGCACTTCAATCTCCGCGAGCTTGCTCTCAGATTCCTGCTTGTCGCGCCGAGCCTGTTCGAGGTCTTTGAGTATGGTCGCGGCGCGGGTATCGAACACCTGGCCGATTCGGATTTTATTGCGGAGTATGTAAACCAGGAAGGCGACGAACACAAGTATATTTATCACCTTCCACACCAAAGGATTCCACAAGAGTCCTTCCTGCGCGGCATCGCCTGCAAGCAGCAGGGCCGGTCGAATGAAAGAGTCGATAATCAATCGGCTCCACCTCCTACTGTGCGCCCGAGCACCGTGCGCGAAATCTGTTCAGCGATCTGACGCGACTCTGCGGCAAGATCGGCGCGCGCCTGTTGAGCCTGAGAGCCGATCTCTGCTCTGGCCCGCTCTATTTCGGATGCGGCTTCCGTTTTAGCCTCTTCGATGGCGCGGCGACGGTCTTCGAGTCTTGCCGCGCGCGCCTGTTCGAGTTTGCGATAGCCCTCGGCTCGCGCCCCTTTGATAGCGGCTTCGTAATCGGTCAGCCGCGAGCCGTAGCGATGAGTGGCGGCGCGCGCTTCGGCTTTGGCTCCGTCGGTGAGGACTTCGCGCTCGTCGAGCACTCGACCGATGGGTTTGAACAGCAGGCGGTTCATCAGGAAAACGAATATGAGGAAGAGAATGAAGATGACGATGAGCGAGCCGTTCGGATATATCTGAGCGCCCCCTTCCGACAAGGCGAGCGCGAAAGTTGCCGGCAAAGCATCCACCTCTTTATCGATAAATTTACTGCCAATTCAAGCCACGCAAATTAACACACGGTTCCAAAAAGTGTCAACCTTTGCGCCATTTAGTCGAATCGCACGGGTGCGATTCAAAGTGCGACACAATGGGCCGGACGAGGGTAATATGAGCCAGG
>CAZPQE010000415.1:0-6344 GCA_964588615.1 uncultured Clostridia bacterium
CCTGAGAACTTCGTTCGTCGCCCGATCGTCAATCCGGCTCTCTATGCCGAGCGCGCCCTGCCCGACAGCGGGCATCATCATCTCCTGGCTGAGATATTCGGTTATCCGGTCGGCGTGCCCCAGCCTGCGCAGACCGGCAGCGGCCAGCAGGAGCGCGTCATACTGCCCGGCATCGAGTTTGGCAATCCGCGTATCGACGTTGCCGCGCACCATAGCGGTTTTGATGTCGGGCCGAATGGCGCACAGTTGGGCTATGCGGCGAAGGCTGCTTGTGCCGATGATTGAGCCGGTAGGAATCTGGGCGAAGGAATTTATTCCCGCGCGAGCCACCAGCGCGTCGCGCGCGTCCTCGCGTTCACAGACCGCCGACAGGTGAAGGCCCGGAGTGAAGTCCACAGGCAGGTCTTTGAGGCTGTGTACCGCAAGATCGATTCTTCCATCGAGCATCGCGTCTTCGAGTTCTTTGGTGAACAGTCCCTTGCCCTGCTCGCCGAGTTTGGACAGAGACACATCAAGTATGCGGTCGCCTCTGGTTTTGATGATGGCGATTTCGATCTCCAGGTCGGGGTGATGCTTTTCGATCTGGCTTTTCACCCATTCGGTTTGCCAGAGGGCGAGCTTGCTGCCTCGTGTTCCGATCACTATCCTGCGGTCCAATGCATCCCCCTATTCTATGCGGATCATCTTGCGAAGCTCGTCGAGCACTTCCGAGTCATCGCCGTTGCGGGCAGCCGCCCGCATGTGAACGATGATGGGATGAGAGAGCTTGTTGACCAGAGAAGGAATGAGCACGTCTCTGATGGCCGCTTCCTGTTCCTGAGAGAGGTTTCCCATCCGCTTGCGGTTTCGCTTGAATTCGCTCAAGGCCATCTGCGCGATTATCTCCTTGACCTCGACTATGCCCGGACCGATATCGAGCGAGCGAATGTGTTTGACGAAGCGTTGAGCCTCGGCATCGATTATGGCCTCGGCCTTGAGAGCTTCGTTCTGTCGCTCGCGAATATTCACTTTCGATATCGATTCCAGGTCATCGATGTCGAAGAGGAAAGAGGATTCGAGCGCGGCAATCTGCGGGTCTATATTGCGAGGCACGGAAATATCGATGAACAACACAGGTCCTTTCCTGCGGCTCTTGAGGGGGCGCTTGAGGTCAGCGGCGTTTATGACATAAGCCGGAGCGCCGGTCGAACAGATAACTATATCGACTGCGGGGATGGCGTCATAAAACGATTCATATTTTACTACGCTGCCGCCGAACTGCCGGGCGACGGACTGGGCTTTTTCCTCGGTGCGATTGGCGACCAGGAGTCTGCCCGCTCCGGCATCGATGAGGTTGAGGGCGGCAATCTCTCCCATCTCGCCCGCGCCGATGAGCAGAACCGCTTTGTCCGAAAGAGAGCCGAAGACCTTGAGGGCGAGTTCGACGGCGACCGAGCTTATGGAGACCGGTCGGAGGGCTATCTCGGTTTCGGTTCGCACTCTCTTGGCCACCATCAACGCGCGATCCATCAACTGACTCAGCATTCGGCCCACGGTGCCGGACTCTATGGCAAGGCGATAAGCGTCCTTGACCTGGCCGAGTATCTGGGATTCGCCAACGACCATCGAGTCAAGGCTTGAGGCCACGCGAAACAGATGTCTTATGGCATCGATGCCTGAGTGACGATAGATGTGTTGGTCTATGGCGCGGAGCGAGAGGTTGTGGAAATCACACAGAAACCCTGTGAGATGGTCAATGCTTCTTTGAGCATCGGCGGACGAAGAGGCGACCATTTCGATTCGGTTGCAGGTCGAAACTATCAGCCCTTCATCAACCGAGTCCTCATCGACCAATCTTGAAAGAGCGTCGGGGAGCAGGTCGCCGGCAAAGGCGAGACGTTCGCGCATTTCTACCGGCGCTGTCTTATGGCTCAATCCTACGAGGACTATGTTCATCGGGATGGCTTCACAATTTCGAATCAACTAAACGGGTGGAGAGTTCCCAGGGCGCGCACTCCCACCAGGCTGAATATTACGATCAGAAAGCCTACGATGGATGCCAGCGCAGCCGTTCGCCCGGCCCAGCCTGTGTTGCGGCGCGACTGGATCAACAGCAGATATATCACCCAGGTGACTACGGAAAATATTTCCATCGGATCGCCGTGCCAGTAATATCCGTCGCGGGCGCGCTGAAAACCTATCCCGGCTGCTATTCCCAGCGTCAGCAGGATGAAGCCTATGGCCATGGACTTGAAGCTTATCGAACCGCAGGTGTCGAGCGAGGGCAGGCGATAGAAAATGGTTCCGAACCGCTTGTGCTTGAGTTCGCGCTCCTGGATCAGGTACATAAGCCCCGCCCCGAAGGCTATGAAGAAAGATGAATAGGCCAGCAGTATGAGTCCGGCGTGAATGGGGAAGAGAATTCCTTCGAGAGGATTGTCTATCCCCTCTGGTCTGGCGTCGGTCTGCGGAGCGATGGCGGCGATGGTCGTCAACACCAGCACTATCGGAAAGATGAAGGCTCTGAGCGCGCCTGCGTGATACCAGCGATGGGCTATCAGGCAGGAGACCACCAGACACCAGGAAAGAAAGGCGCACATCTCTTCAGTGCCCGCTATGGGGCAGCGATTGGCGGTGATGCCGCGATGGATGAGCCAGAGGGTGTGGGCTGAGAAGGCCAGCGCCACAATCACGTAGCGATGAAGGGACGCCTCCCTGCTGGTGAGGGAAAAGATGGATTCCACCACGCACAAGACGTAGCCGATGAGGATTACAAACCACAGATAATCCATAAGGACGGCTCCCGGACATGAACTTGGCGAAGTTCAATTCTACTTCGGAGGCCGTCCCTATGGCAACGAACCCCAATTAGAGGGCTTCGAGTTTTCGCAGAGCATCGAGGTTGGTCAGCGTGATGCGTTTGCGCGCGATCTTGATCATGCGGTCGACCTTGAGTTCGGCCAGCGCATTGGTCACCGTTTCGCGGTAAACGCCCAGCTTGTCGGCCAGGTCCTGATGGGTATAGCCAGTCACCTGATGCGACGAGTCAGCGTGCTTGAGCAGAAGCCCGGCAAGACGGGAAGTCACCGGCTGGAAGGCCGACTGTTCCTGCTTGCGCTCCTCTTCGACCAGACGCGGCCCGATCTGTCGAAGCACGTTGATGGCTATCTCCGCCGATGAGGAGAGCAGCTTCACCACATCGGCGGAGGTCAGGAATATGACCGTCGATTGTTCTGTGGCTTCGGCCTGAGCGCCGAGCATGCTCTGACCCAGCAGCGGCTCATCTCCGAAAACCGCCCCGGAACCGATCTTCTTGACTTCGAACCGGTTTCCGTTCTTGGCTATTCGGAAGATGTTGGCCTCTCCGCTCTTGAGATAAAAGAGCGATGTGCCTTTTCTCTCAATCACCTTGCCGGGCTTGAAGGTGGCCCTCGGCATGTTGTTTATGGTGTTTTCGACCGAAGGGTTGTCAGGCCCTATGATGTCGCTGAGCTTGAGATAAGAGACCTTAGCGCCCAGATTAAACGCAGCCATCGAGCGCATCTTGTCGCTTGGCCCCTTAGTCTTGCGCCGTTTCTTGACGGCTCCGTCTGCTTTCACACGAGCTTTCTTTGCTGTTGCCAATTCTGTCACCTCTTTCTCCTGGGGACATCGTTTATGGTTTCACACGCAAACCGCTGATGAATCTCTTAGCGGAAAGACATCAGCAGCCATCTCCTGGTCAAGCTTTTCTCTGTTTCAGGCAGGCGATCCGGGCTTCTGTAACCGGATCGCCTCGCTCCTTTTCGCCTTTTTCGGCTTATGCTAATTTACTATTACGCAAGCACGTCTGTAATATTACAGTAATGGAAACCCGCCGTCAGTGATTTACCCAACAGGAAAGCAACAGTTGTTGCCAAAAAAATCTGCGCAAGTAAAAGACGGGCCCTTCGTGGCAGAATGCCTCATTCGAATCGCTCCCCGTCAGCCCCGGCCTGTCGGTATAGAGCCAGGAGTTGAGCGCAGAAGGCGACGGCGAGTCCTGTCGGCAGATAAAAGAGCCAGGAGTTGCCGAGATGATCCATTGCCAGGCCCGAAACAGCCGGGCCTGCGAGGCTCCCAAACCCGAAGGTCAGCGAAAAGAGCGAGGTCGCCGCTCCGAGCCGCTCCTTGCTGACCACTTCCCCTATGATCGAAATGCCAATGGGATAAAGGCTCCCGGCCAGCGCGCCCAGAATCGCTCCCACGGCCAGAAACATTCGCCAGTCGGATTGGGAAGGAGCCATCGCCAGCACGGCAGCCAATATGACCGAGCAAAGCAGGAGTGTCTTTCGCCTGCCGAACCTGTCAGCAGCCCACCCCAGCGGAATCTGACTTATCAGCGTGCCGATTATCACCGCAGTCACGATGCTTCCCATCTTCGTTTCCTCGATTCCAATCGCCTTGAGGTAGAGCGGAAACAACGTCACCATCGATGACATCAGATAGCCGTAAAGTCCCCCGGCAGAGACCGGGATCAGAATCTTTACTGAAAACACGCTTCCGAGAGATTCGACTCTGTGCGAGATGGAAGCCATACGGGGGATGAAACCGGCTGCAAGCAGGGCGGCGAGCAGGCTGAAAGCAAAGCCGCCATAAAACGGAACTTCGCGACGGATGCCGAAAAGCAACGTCCCCGTAATCGGCCCCGCCGCCCAGCCCAGCCCAACAGACCGCGCGTAATAACTCAGCCGCCGGGCGCGCTCCTCCGGCGCGCTCAATCGGCTTATCATAGTTTCGGTGGCGACCGATATGGCAGCAGCCCCGACTCCCTCGACCGCCCTGGTGAGGAAGAAAAGTTTTATATCATCGATCACCGCGAAGGCAAGTATGGAAATCCCATACACCACGAGCCCGATGAGGAGTATCGGCCTCGGCCCTATGCGGTCGGTCGCCGCCCCGACAGGAAACGACGCCACAGTGAAAGCGGCAAACATGGTCGTTCCCACCAGCCCCACCACGAAGGTGTCCGCGCCGCGCTCGGCAAGTATTATCGCTATGAGCGGAGCCACCAGCCCCACGCCCAGATAACTGACGGCCACGCTGGAGTAGATCGCCCAGAACGCCTTCCTCTCCGTCACGCTACCTCCAAAGTCAAAGGCGTGACGATAACATTCTTCTTTCGAGGCTGGCAATCATCTGTCGCTGCTGTGTTGGCGCAGGGCGGGAATATGCGTCGAGACCTCGGAAGCGTTCAGACGCCGTCGGAACTTGTGGATGATCTGTCATAGTCGTTCGGCGATTTCGAATAGCTCGCGGATTTCAGGTAGGGTTTTGCCGAGGCCGAGCGCGAGAGCGAGTCTGATCCTCGCCTTCTGGCCATTGAGAAATCCTGCGCGGATCACCCCCAGGCCGAGAAGCTGTTTGAGACCTCCCTCATAGCCATAGCTTTCAAGCACGCGACCGCGCAGGCATCGAGAGGCGACCACCACAGGAATTTTTTTCTCGACGGCTCTTCTGATTCCTGTCAGGCAGGCGGGCGGAACATTGCCGCGACCGAGCGCTTCGAGCACCAATCCCTTCGCGCCAGCATTGATTGCAGCATCGATGAGAGTCGAGTCCATGTCTGCAACTATCTTGATTAGAAAAACTGGCGCGGCCATCTCCGCTTCTCCAAGCCTTCGACGACCCGCAGGCTTTCGCCGGATTATCACCTCGCCTTTGTCTATGACTCCTACGGGGCCGAAGTCGGGGCTTTGAAAAGCGTCAAACGATTCGGTGTGCGTCTTGGCAGCTTCCGACGCGGCCAGGATAGTTTCATTCAAAATCACCGTCACCCCAAGCCCGCGCGCGCGATCGGAGGAAGCGACACGGATGGCCGAAAGCAGATTCAGTGGCCCGTCCCATCCCATCTCGGAACTGTTGCGCATGGCTCCGACCATCACAACGGGCTTATCGCTATCGCTGGTCAGATCGAGTAGATAAGCAGTCTCTTCGAGCGTGTCTGTCCCGTGAGTGATGACGACTCCATCGATGTCTTCGCGCGCGAGAGTCTCGCTCACTTTGCAGGAAAGCTCCGCCATCAGGAGCAAAGTCATGTGCGGTCCCGGATAACGCCCGAAATCGATGACTTCGATGTCGGCCACTTCATCCGCGCCAGTGACCGAGTCGAGTATCTCGCGGCCTGAAAGCGCGGGTACTGCCGCGCCAATCACTGGGTCGTACTTCATCGATATCGTCCCGCCGGTGAAATAAACTGCAACTCGCTTTTTCATAATCAAATTTGTCATTTGTCATTTGTATCGGTCAACGAGTGACAAATGACAAATGACAAGTGACATCTCACCCTTCAATTATTTTTTCAGCCGCGAGTCGGATCGCTTCATAGAGCTTTTCAGTTTGAGGGC
>CAZPQE010000416.1:0-6330 GCA_964588615.1 uncultured Clostridia bacterium
CGTCAGCGATTCTATCAGATTGGCGACGTGCTTGCGCCAGGAGAACTGGCTCAAAGCAGACTGGCGCGAGGCCAGAGTGTTTTCCTGCGCATAGAGCGGCCATTCTTTCCAGACCTGGAATAGTTCTTCGGGCCGGTTCGTGTTCACATAGACCGGGTAATCGCCGCATATCTCGCGGGCAAACGGAAGGTCAGAGCAGATGAGCGGCTTGCCCATAGCTATGGCTTCAAGCAGAGGGTGACCAAAAGATTCGCAGATCGATGGAAATATGCACGCATCGACAGAACGATAGAGCGCGATGAGATCATCTTCATATTTGGGGCCGACCGGGGAGAGGTACCCGGAGCCGACAAGCTCATTTACTTCGATCAAAGCTCGGTCTTGGGCAAAGCATGCCTTCGGCCCCCGGTCGAGCCAGGAGGTGACGACCGCGCGCACGGGCAGGCTCTCGCGTCGCGCCAGTGCGAGCGCGCGAAGGAGGAAGCCGAGGTTTTTCTGAAGCGTGTAGTTCATAACATAGAGAAAGGTAGCCGGAGACTTCTCCTTCGACGAGGCGCGCGGATCAGGCGCGGCATCACGGAATGCCTTTCCGATGCCGTAATGATTTACAAAGCCTCGGTCGATGAGTCGCGGCGCTCGGGCTTCGACCAGTTCGCGCATGGAGTTGCTCGGATAATGAATGGCCTCGCAGTTCCTTGCGCCGAGCGTGATGAGTCTGCCCTGCGCACGGAGAGACAGCCGCTTGAGCCAGGTCTCTCGTTCGAGGAAACGGTTGTCGAAGTAAATGGCATTTCGCAGCAGGGCGATGGTCGGGGCAGGCTTTATCAGGGGAGAGAAGCTTCCAGAGCAATAGAGCGACACTCCGCGTTTGCCCTTGAGCTTGAGAGGAAGCGCGACCTGATCGAAGAAGAACCGTGTGATAGGGTTTCTTGCCGCCATCGGCATGACGCGGGCTTCGACCCACTGAGGCAGTTCGATCCCTGCGAGCGGCCTGGGGAGCAGCAGAACAACCTTGATCCCTTTCCCCTCAAGCTGGTCGAGGAGTTCCGGGAGTATTGAGTTGAGGTAGGTTATGCCGCCTCCGGCCTTTGCGCCGAGGGCGTGTATCCATATCTGGCGCGTTGCGTTTTTTTCCATCGCAAAGAGGATGAGCGCGAGGAATTCAGTCTCCCGCTTCAGCAGGGCGTCTGGCCCGGACTGCCATCACGCGGGAATAAACTCTCGTCGAACAGCTTCCCGTTTCTATGAGATCGATCATCATCGGCCACAGGCGTATGCCTTTCCACAGAAATCCCCGGACGCGAGACCTGAAGGAAGTCGGCGGAGGCGCAATCTCGCTCACTCTGATCGACTCGTACCCGGTGAGTCGCAATGCGAGCGCGATGGTTTGAGGAGAGTAAATGGTTTCATGCGTCAGATCGCCCGAAATGATAGGGCCGGGGCGGAGGGCCGCGCCGTTCGGCGTCGTGAGAAAAATCGCTCCGCCAGGACGAAGCGCGGCGCAGCAGAGTTCGAGGAACTCCAGCCCCTCATCCTTCGTGAGGTGTTCTATGATGTCGAGAGCGACCACGAGATCGCAGGAGTTGCGCTCTTGCGGGAGGAAGGATTGAAAGGAAGCTTCTATTGCCGGGAGGCCGAGCGAGCGCGCAAGCTCGACCTGCTCTCTTGAGAGATCGAATCCGCGAACGGACTGAAATCCGCGACTCTCGGCCCAGTGAAGAAAATGCCCTGCCCCGCACCCGGCTTCGAGTATGTCGTGAGGGATTGATTCCTTGAGCAGTGGTTTGAACAGGTGATCGAAAAAGCGCGCGTGGCGTCGAGCCTCGTCCATCAGGCTTTGCGCATCAGTGCCTTTGAAAGCGGAGACATATTCTCCGTAGATTCGCTCGCGGTAAGTGAGCGACTTGATGCCCTCTTTCATTTAATCGAATTTCTCTCCGCGCAGGATTTTTTCTATCTTGCGATTGAACGCATCGAGCGAAAAAAGCTCAGATGCGCGGCGTCGCCCGGCCTCGCCCATCCGTCGGCGGAGGTCGGCATCGCCGAGCAGGGTCTTGAGGGCGGCCAGTATTTCCTGCGGGTTTTCCGGGTCTACGTGGAGGCCGGTTTCTCCATCGACGACTACTTCGCTGCCGGCGTCGAACCGGCTCGCTATGCAGGGGAGAGAGTGCGACATGGCTTCGGCGAACACGAGTCCGAAGCCTTCGCCCCAACTGGGCATGGCATAAACGTCGGACGATCTGTAGAATGCGGCGAGTTCTTCGTCTGTCACCTGGCCTGTGAATCTGATCGAATCTGCGGCCCCAATGCGCCGCGCCATCTCTTCAAGCTCCCTGCGCCCGTCGCCCGCGCCGACGATGAAGAGCTCGGCGCGCGGGAATTCGCTCTTCACCTGCGGCCAGAGTTCGATGAGTTGACGTTGCCCCTTGACCAGCCCCCTGCCCCATAATCTTCCCACTATCAGCACGCGCAGTTCCGGATGGCGGAAAAAAGTCGAGTTGCTGTTCGAATCGCCGAGCCTTCGGGCGGGAAGATGTAGCACCAGGCCGGGAATGGTCGAAAGGCATGAATTGGAGTCACGGAATTTATCGAGCGTGAACTGGGAGTTGGCCACAACCCTGTCGCATGCGCGCATCCCCCACATCGCATTCGGCGGAAGAGACTGCCACGCCTCGATACCGTGAGCGAAAACATAGAGACTCGCGCCTGAAACCTGTTTGATCATCCTGCCCACCGATACGAGGTTTATATGAGACACAAAAATGATGGAGCGACGGGCGTGACGTTTGAGAAAGAGCGCGCCCATAAGGAATCGCGCTTTTGACCCTCCGGCGCAAAAACTATGTCTCAAGCGATGCCTCCATTCGGCATCAGGACTATCATGCAGAGAGACGATGGCCGCCTCCATGCCAGCATAATTGAGGGCATCTATCAGCAGGCGGTTGACCATCTGTATGCCGCCAAATCCTGCGCCCGATATCATGGAGACAAGCATCATCATTGATTCAACTCCGCAACATCAGGCGCATCTTTCAATATTCTTGCAAGAAATCTCCGGCACAATACTCCCCACGCGGCACAGCCAGCCAGCCATATCAAGACGGCAATCAGCCACACTCGACTGCCGAATCGCTGGCCGAGTTTCCAGGGAAGAAATGCCGGGATGCTGTACTCTTCGATTGCGTCGTGTGGCTCTGCGGGAGATTTCGCCCATGCAGATTTGTATTTCCATATTGAATCGAGGCGAAGCGGTATCTGCGAATGAGAAACCGAATACCACTCGCTGACCGCATGCTGATCCCAGGCGTCAGGCAGTCCTCGATGATATTCAAGATTGTAATTGAATCCAATTCCGACAACCTGAATCAGAATCGCCCAGAGCAAAATAGACGTAACTGCGACGCGCAACGACAGAGACAACGCACTACGGCGGCTCAACACATAAGCCACGAACAGGAGAAGCATCGCGTGGCCCGCCACCTGATATCGCGGCCCCCAGGACGTATCCCCGCTCCACGAGCGCAGGCTCGAAGGGATCATCACCGATATTGAAAGAATGGCGATACTGGTCAAAACCAGTGCGCGCCCCAGCCAATCCCTGAAGGCAATGAACGCTCCCCACGCCGCAAGCACGACCAGAGGCGAATAGAGCAAAAGACTCTTTGACGGATGAAAGAACGGCCCGGCCAGTCCTTCAAAGATGTTCGCTTCGAGGTCTCCTCTCTGTTTGTAGATAGTGAGGTATCCGGTGTCGACGACGCTGCCGAACCGATGCCAGTTATAGAACATCAGCCACAACCCTGTGATTGCGCCCGCGATGATCAGCGTCATCACCGCGCGCTTCCACGACGCGCGTTTGAACGCCAGAACCATTATAAAGATGGCCAGCGGAATAGTTTCGGCAAGAGCCGACACGCGAAACCACATTGGCAGCCAGCAGAGGGCAGCGGCCACAACAGCGTCGCGGTTTCGCCCGCCCCTGAAAAACCGGACAGCGAAATACACCGTAGCGAATGTTATAGCGAATATCTGATTTTCTTCCTGATGAAACTTGGCGTAAGGAAGGATGAGCGAGCCGCACGCGACGAGCATCGCGCTTGCGACGGCTGTATTTTGATCGAATCCGAGTTCGCCTAGCGCCAGGCACAGAAAAACTATTCCCACCGCCGATATCAGCGGAAAGAGCACCAGGCTCGAAATCGCAATCGAAACGTCTTCCCAGAATGGCCTGTCACAATCGCTGCCTGTTACTCCGCAGGCGATTCGAATTAAGATTTCCGGCGCGGCGAAAATAAGAGTCTGCCCTATGCCATAAACAGCGTATATCCGCCCGCCTCGTCCGGGCAAAGCGACAGGCGCGGGCCGGTCAAGAGAGACATCTCCCCGCGCAATCAGTGAGCGCGCCATTCGATATCTGATCGTCGAGTCGCCCACGCCTGTAGTGCCGGAGCTTATGAGCGCGAACAGAAAAAAAACGAGAAGGCCAAGCCGTCCAGCCTGTCTGGAAATCGAATTACGGTTTAGCAAGAGCGATCGTCATGCCTTTCGGCAAAGTATCTGGTATTGCGCGCCCAGAGGAAATTTCGCCAGAGACGGCTCAAGTCCGCGCAGCCCTTTGAGGATTCTCGGAAAGATAAACATGTAATCGGTGCGCAGAATTTCAAACCCGGCCTGTCTCAACAACCTTCGCGCCTCGAAAGTGTTGAGCATTATAGCATCCTGATCGAAAGGGCATCGGCTCATGATGTAGCGCGTGCCGGGGTTGAAAGGATTGTTTTCCCATAAGGCGAACACCCCGCCCGGTCTGAGCGATTTGTGGATAAAGCTCACCGTTTCGTGTCGCTCATCGGGCGAAACATGGTGCATCACACCGTTGCAAAAAACCAGATCGATTTCCTCATCAGGCGTGTAGTTGCCGAGGGCGATGAATTTCACCAGGTTTGAGCCATGCAGTCGTTCGGCTATTTCCAGAGATTTCTGCGACAGGTCGACACCTTTTACGCTTTGAGGACGGAGCAGTTCGAGGATGTAGGGCGCAGCCGAGCCTGTGCCGCAACCGAAGTCCAGCACCGACCTGGCCGAAAATTTCATGGCCGACAGACAACGGCTCAACCACCCTATGCGCCCGCGCGCGAAATACTCTTTGTCTTCTCCCGATGCAGCGAGCGCCTGAGAGAGATGTGCGTCGTAATCTTTCGCGTACTGATCGAAGCTCTGGTCGCTCATCGCCGCTTCATCCCCAGAACGCTTAGAAAGAAACTGGACAAAATGATCTGGCAGCCCAGCACCAGCGATGTGACGGAAGGGATGACGGTTCTCAGGGTGCTCGAAGGATCGAGCGGCCCGAACGAATATGATTCCCAAATCCCAAGCGCATAGATCGAACTTACGAGACCAGCAAGCGCAAGCACAGTTCCCATGACCAGGCCCACTTCGAGGTTGATGTAGCGGAAAAGTTTTTCCAGGCGAGCATCCGAGGGAAGCAGCCCTTCGCTGATGGCGAAGACCTTTGTGAGAACAGCGAACAACACTGATTGAAAGCCTATGAACAAGGCGACCGAGGCGTACAGGAGAGTGTGTATATCGAAGGTGATATCACCTATGACTCTGGGTCCTGGCAGAAGCCATGCGCCGCAGGCAAGACCGGCGATCATCAACAATAGTCCGGGATAAAGAAAAAGCCAGCGAGGGCTGTAGAGCAACAGGAAGCGCAGATGCCTCCATCCGTCGCGCCAGCTTCTCAGATGAGGCGGTCGGCTGCGACCATCGGGCGAAAGAGTGGTCGGAACTTCGGCTATGCGCAATTTCTTTATTGTGGCTTTTACGACCATTTCGCTGGCGAATTCCATCCCTGTGGTTTGCAACTCAAGATCAGCGATGGCGGCTTTGCTGAACCCTCTGAGGCCGCAGTGAAAATCCCCGCATGGGCTGCGGAAAAAGAGCCTTCCGATCGCAGTCAGCGCAGGGTTTCCGAGATAGCGGTGCAAAGGAGGCATGGCTCCCGGAAGGACGCCGCCCTTGAAGCGATTGCCCATCACGAGGTCGCAGCCCTCGCGCAGTTTTTCGAGAAATGGTTCCAGGCGGCTGAAATCATAGCTGTCGTCGGCGTCGCCCATGATGACGTACCTGCCGCGCGCCGACTGGATGCCTCCCATCAGCGCGCTCCCGTAGCCTTTTTCCTTCACATCCACGACTCGCGCTCCCAGTCTTTCGGCTATGAGTTGCGAGCCGTCTGTACTGCCATTGTCGGCGATGATAATTTCGCCTGCGACCGAGTGAGCGCGCAAAAACCTTTTCGCTTTTTCAATGCAGGTTTCGAGTGTTTCGGCT
>CAZPQE010000417.1:0-6306 GCA_964588615.1 uncultured Clostridia bacterium
GCATCTCAGGCTTCGAAGCGATTCTGGTGACAGGTCGGACGGAGGTCGAAGGCGCGACCGATATCACCGCTGAAATCGAAACCGCCGCTCCTCTCGACCTCATAGTCGATTGCGACCCGAACACTTTGGCGCTGCTGCTCTACACTTCGGGGACTACGGGCAGCCCAAAAGGCGTGATGCTCTCTCACGACAACCTTGTGTTCGTTGCCGATGCGGTTTACGAAAATCAAAAGAGCCTCGGCCAGTTCCGCACCATGCTCGTATTGCCGTTGAGTCATGTTTACGGCGTGCTGGTGATGAACGCGGGTTACAGAGTGGGGACGATTTCGCGCATACTCCGATCCTTCGATCCTACGAGAGTGCTCGAAACGATTCAGGATTTCCGAGTCCAGCGATTCGCCGTAGTCCCCACGATGCTCACTTATCTGATAAATCATCCTGAGCGCGAAAAATATGACGTGTCATCGCTCGAAGCCATAGGGTCGGGGGGCGCTCCTATCTCGGAAGCGATGCGGCAGGAGTTCCAGCGTCTGTTCGATTGCCGCGCGCTTCAGGGCTACGGGCTGTCGGAGTCTGCGGGCGCGCTGACCGGTTATCTGCCTGACGAGGAATATCGCACGGGATCGGTGGGCCGCGCGCTGCCGGGCATCGAAGTATGCATAATGGATTTCGACAATCAGGTGCTTCCGCCGCGCCAGGCCGGAGAGATATGCACTCGCGGCAGGCATGTGATGCGCGGGTATCTCAACAAGGAAGAAGCCACCCGCGAAGCGATCATCCTGGGGTGGCTGCACACGGGCGATATCGGCTACCTCGACGAAGACGGCTATCTCTACATCACCGACCGCAGGAAAGACCTGATAATCAAGGGGGGAGAGAACATCTCTCCGCGCGAGATAGAAGAAGGTCTCTACACTCACCCTGTCGTGGCCGAGGCGGCAGTCTTCGGCGTGCCCGATGATTTGTACGGAGAGCAGGTCGTTGCGGCAGTGGTACTGAGGCCCGGCCAGTCTGTAACGGAAGAAGAGATCAGGGCTCACATCGCGGGATACGTGACGAAGTTCAAAGTGCCTTCACGCATCGTCTTTCTCGAAAGCCTTCCGCGCAATCCGTCAGGCAAGATACTCAAGCGGACTCTGAGAGAGCAGTTCGATCCGCGATCTGACGGCGCGTGAAATTCTCTTCTACCCCGGTTCTGTCCAGCCTCATGATCGGGGCGATTGACGTTCTTGCGCGAGGGTGGGAAAAGAAGTAAAGTCTTGCCCCCAGTCGAAAACATTGAGGAGGAGAAATGAGAAAACTAAAAATAACGACGCTCATCGCCTTGATGAGCCTGTTCGCTTTTGCGTGCGACAAGCAGCCGGCAGCCAATCAGAACTCTCAACCGGCCAAGCCCGCCAACGCCAATACCTCACAAGCAACCAAGCCCGCTGGAACCAAAAAAGCTGTTCAACCCGCTTCGTCTACCGAGACCGGCAATGTCTACTCTCACCCCGAAGCCGGAATTCAGTTCGAGGTTCCCCCGAACTGGAAGGCCGAAATCGATGGCGAAGTGATGACCGTCTCTGCGCCTGACAACTCCATCTCTATCGCTTTCTGGGTTCCCCAGGAGGCTGACATCGAAGCGGCAGCCGAGGCAATCGATTCGGAACTCGCAAAACTGATGACCAACATCAAATCCACCGAGGAGGCCCAAAAGGGCACGCTCAACGGCATGGAAATGCTTACCGTTTCGGGCACAGGGGAAATCGAGGGAACCACTATCAATTGGGGCGCGAACCTCATCGATGCCGCCAAGCCCGTCTATGTGGTCGCCTTCGCCGCGCCGGGCCTGTGGGAACAACACCAGACGCAGTTCGCCCAACTCGTTAAAAGCATAAAGAAAGCAGGCTAAAATTCAGTCAGCGATCAAAGAACAGAGGGCGGACTCGTTCCGCCCTTCTTCGTTTGCGCAGGGTGAGGAAATGATGAAAACGAAGATTGGAATCGTGATGCTGCTCGCTCTGCTGCTCGCTCACGGGATGCGCGGCACGGCGCAGGAAGAGTGGAAAAGATTTGACGCGGGGTGGTTCAGCTTTTCCATCCCTTCGGACATGAATGAAGATGAAGCGCATGCGATAGACTCTTATGTCGGGCAGTTCCACAACGCCCGGATGGAAATCAGCTTCGATTATGGCGTCTACTCGAATCCTCTTGATGATTCCAACAAATCGGATCACCGGTCGGAGTTGATCGAGATCGGAGGAAAACAGACGAAGATAGTGATGTATGTTGAATCATCGAGCGACAGCCCTTTGAAATATTTTGCGGGAGTTCATTTCCCTGACCTCGGCGGCCAGTCGAAGCTGACGATGACGGCGCGTTGCAGAGACAGAGACGGTCAGGCGATTGCAAAGAAGATATTCGAATCCGTAAGATTCAAATCAAAAGCATCGGAGGATTGAAACTCTCTTTGCGTGAAGGGGTTTTCACTCCCGCGCTTCGGTTTCGATGGCTTCTTCTTTTGCGGCTGCGCGTTCTTCGCGCCAGCGCGCGCGCCAGTCAGCGGTCTCCGACCAGATCATTCGAAAGATAGCAATGGTCACGGCCATCGCCACCGGCCCCACGAACAGGCCCAGAAATCCGAATGCCTGCACTCCTCCGAAAACCGAAAGAAATACCAGAAGCGGGTGCATGCTCACCTGCCCGCTCATCAGCAAAGGCCGCAGAAAATTGTCGACCGTCCCTACCACCCCCGCTCCCCATGCGATAAGAACTATCGCCTGCCAGGTGTGGCCTATCGCAAAGAGATAAATCGCCGCAGGAATCCACACCGCAGCCGCGCCCACCAGAGGAATCAGCGCCAGCACCGTCGCCACCACTCCCCACAACACGGGCGAGCGGATGCCGAATGCCCACAGCGCAAGCCCGGTCAGAGTCCCCTGCACCAGCGCCACCACCACCCCGCCATAGACCGTAGCTATGATCGTCTTCTGAATCCCGGTGAACAGATCATCGACCTGCGCCGCGCTCAGTGGAAGAGCCGCAGCAGCGCGGCGGCGGATCGAGCGGCCCTCGCGGAACAGAAAAAAGAGCACGAACAGCGTGATGATCGTGTTTATCACGAACGAAGCGACGTTGCCTAAGACGATGCGGACTTCGGCTATCAGAAAAGAGCTTATCGATTGAAGACGCGCCAGCAGCCAGGCGCGGGCATCGAATTGCGAAACATCGATGTACTGGCCCAGCCATTCTTTAGGGCCTTCGATGAGGTTGAGAAAATAAGGACTCAGGCCGCCGCTTTCGGAACTCTTCTCGCTGAGAAACTCTATCAGTCCGGCGACCTCTTTCGATATGGCAAGTCCTATGAGAGAGGTGGGAATGACTATGGCCAGTATGACGACGATGGTCGAAAGCAGCGCCGAAAGGCTCGGAGAGCGAACCAGCCTGAGCATGCGAGCCTGCACCGGATAGAACACTATGGCGATTACCGTCGCCGAGATGAACGGTCTCACGAACGGGCTGAACATCACTAAACACAGGATCAAGGCCAGCGCGGCAAGCGCCAGCAGAAATATCAGCGTCACCCGCTTTCTGGTCATTTCAGAAGTCCTCCCTGATGGTCGCTAATCTAACGGGCGCGCAACCCGGAGTCAATCTCGCAGAGGGGATTCAAAATCGAAACGCGACCAACTGTCACGGACGTTTTCTGATCCGTGACAATCGGTCGCGTCGGCTTCGGTCCGTGTAGCTGTTTCGAGTGTTTGCCTACACGTTGATGCGTGCGGCTTCTTCCGATCCCGGAGCCGCGTCGAGGACGGGTCGTTTGTACTTGCACCCTTCAGCCCGGCATTGAAGTTCGCGCGAGCCGTCTTTCTTGAACTTTTCGACCAGGAAACGCGCGCCGCAATCGGGGCAGACTTCGGCTACGGGCTTATCCCACAGCGCGAATTTGCAGTCGGGATAATTCGAACAACCGTAGAAGGTTTTCTTCCCCCGCTTGACCACCAGTTCTCCGCCGTCTTCGGGGCAGGCCACGCCGGTCGTCTCCTGCTTGATGTATTTGCATTTGGGATAATTCGAGCAGGCAGTGAATTGTCCGAACCTTCCTTCTCTCACGACGAGGTGTTTGCCGCACTGCGGGCAGAGTTCTTCGAGCGCGACCGGAGCCGATGCCGCCTTTCCGCTCTTTTGAATCTTGCGCGTGGTCTTGCACTCCGGATATCCGGTGCAGGCATAGAACTGACCGAAGCGGCCCCGTTTGAGGGCCATCGGCTTGCCGCAGTTTTCGCAGGTCTCCCCGGCTTCTTCCGCGCTCTCTTCCGCGCTGTTCTGCTCGCGCGGCTTTTGAAGATCGCGCGTGGTCTTGCAATCGGGGTAGTTGGTGCAGGCGAGGAATTCTCCGTAGCGCCCGAATTTTTTGGCCATCGGCTTGCCGCAGTTCTCGCACAACTCGTCGGTGATTATTTCCTGCCGCTTCACGTCGCGCATGTGCTTTTTGGCCGATTCCAAATCTTTGGTGAACTTGCCGTAAAACTCGGCCAGCGCGTCCGTCCAGCGCATCTTGCCTTCTTCAACCTCGTCGAGTTCTTCTTCCATGCGCGCGGTGTACTGCACGTTGAACAGATCGTCGAAACTTTCGATCAGAAGATCGTTGACTATCATTCCCAGATCGGTGGGGCGGAATCTTCCCTCCTGCCGCTCGACGTACTCGCGATCCTGAATGACCGTCATGATCGAAGCGTAGGTCGAAGGCCGCCCGATGCCTTTTTCTTCGAGGGCTTTTACGAGCGTGGCTTCGGTGTAGCGCGGCAGCGGCTCTGTGAAATGCTGATCGGGCGAAAGCTTTTTCAACTTCAACTCCTCGCCTTCTTTCACTCGCGGGAGCTTGAGCGCCTGCTCCTCGTCCTCTTCATCCTTTTCGTCCTTGCCTTCTTCGTAGACCGCAAGGAAGCCGTTGAACTTGATGACCGACCCGGTGGCGCGGAAAACGAAACGCTCTCCGGCGCTGATATCGATCGTGGTCTGATCCAGTATTGCGGGCATCATCTGCGAGGCGACGAACCGCTGCCAGATGAGTTTGTAGAGCGCAAGCTCGTCTTTCCCCAAATAGCGGGCGAGGGAATCGGGCGTGCGAAGGGCCGAGGTGGGCCGGATGGCTTCGTGGGCGTCCTGGGCGTCTTTCTTCGAGCGATAGAAAATCGGCTTTTCGGGCAGATAATCCGCGCCGTACTGAGACTGGATCAGATGGCGCACTTCATCGAGGGCGGAATCGGCGACTCGGGTCGAATCAGTTCGCATGTAAGTTATCAAACCGACCGCGCCCTCTTCGCCTATCTCTATTCCTTCGTAGAGCCGCTGGGCCACCTGCATGGTTTTCCTGACGGGGAAGCGCAGTTTGCGCGAAGCCTCCTGCTGAAGCTTGGAGGTGATGAAGGGAGGGACGGGATTTCGCTTCTTCTCTTTTGTGGTAACGGACGCGACTATGAATTTCTGGCGTTCGATTTCTTTAACGAGACTGTCGGCCTGCTTCTCGTCCCTTATATGAATTTCTGATTTTTTTATGTTCTTGTCGAAATCCGTCGACTTGACCGTTTTGTCATCTATGCGAAGCAATCGGGCGTCGAATTGCGGAGGGAGAGAAGCCGCAAGATTGGCAGTGATGGTCCAGTACTCGGTCGGGACGAAAGCGAGTATTTCGCGCTCGCGCTCGACTACGAGCCGGACGGCGACCGATTGAACTCTTCCCGCCGAAAGCCCGCGCCGCACCTTGTCCCAGAGAAGCGGACTGACCTGATAGCCGACTATGCGGTCGAGCAGGCGGCGGGCCTGTTGAGCTTCGACCAGATGAATATCGATGTCGGTGGGATGACGAAACGATTCCTGTATGGCCGATTTGGTGATCTCGTTGAACAACACTCTTCGAATGCTTTTCTTGTTCTTGCCGCGACCTTCGAGTTCTTCCTTGATGTGCCAGCCGATGGCTTCGCCTTCGCGGTCAGGGTCGGTTGCCACGTAGATGGTATCTACGCCTTTGGCCGCCGCTTTGAGCTCACGGATGACTTTTTCTTTTCCGGGGATGATTTCGTAAGTGGGCTGGAAGTCGTTGTCGAAATCGATGCCGATGCCTTTTTTGGGCAGGTCACGGATGTGGCCCACCGAGGCCAGGACTTTGAAATCAGAGCCGAGGTACTTGTTTATGGTTTTGGCTTTCGACGGGGATTCGACTATAACCAGAGCTTTCGTCATAAAACAGTTTCCAGTTTCCAGTTGTAACTACTCAGCCTCTTTGTGAGACTTGAACTCTGTGCGGCTCGGCCGCTTTGA
>CAZPQE010000418.1:0-6293 GCA_964588615.1 uncultured Clostridia bacterium
GCAAGTCCTCCCTCACGGTCGGACTACTGACACCGCCGCTTCCGTCGGCTCAATCGTCGCTTCGCCACTGCAACAGGAACTCGCAGCAGTCGGCTCCGCTGGCCGCGCATTTCTGGTGTGCGCAGGTCACGCCCTGCCTGCCTGACAGTTCGATCTGCCGTGTCAGAAATCCGACAAGGCTCCTGCACACTCCCCAGGTCGGTTTGCCTTCGAGGTAGTAGTACCGGACTATGGAAGAACAGGGGCCGGTCTTTTCGGTCGCGCAGCGGCGCAAGCCCTGAAACAACACATCGTCGAACCAGTCGAGGTCTTTGTTCCTGTTGAGATTGCCCATCAGCAGCGTGCGATATACTTTTCCGTAGGTGTAGTCGGCCATGTAGCGCCCCAGTTCCAGGGCAATGTCTTTATCCGAAGGCGCGGCTACAGCCTTCGTGAGTCGGCCCATCACCTGCTGCAGTTCCATCGGGTACCAGGTCGAATCAAGCTTGGGAGATTGCAGTTGAATTCTGTCGCCTTCATCAAGCGACTGAATGGCAGCGGCGACTTTCTCCTCTCCGTAGCGTTCTTTGAGAAAGTTCCTCCAGGCGTTGACCAGCGTTCCTTTCACCTGAGCCATGATTTCCTCCCCGTCATCAGCGCGCCTTATGAGAAATTCAGGAGCCGGATGATGCGATCATAAGCCTGCGCGGGAGCGGATTCAACAGTTGATTCTCGGCGCTCGGCTCTCAGGTTTTCTGTTGCCATCGCCCGCGTTTTCCGGCATCATTTGGCCGTATCAGGCAACAGGCTTCTTGAAGCATCAACGCGGCAGTTCTCCTCCTCACGATAGCCGCGACCGGTTTCCTCACGCTGCTCGCTCTCGCCCCAAACTATTTGATCCCGCAAGCTCACGCTTGTTCCACAGGAGGAAGCTATGGCCTTTGTTTACGAAGACGCTGCTCACCTTATGCGACGGATGGCCTTCGGCGGCAACCCGAATGAAATAAATCAACTCGTCGCGCGGGGCCGCGAAGGCGCAGTCGATTACCTTATCAACTATGACCAGATAAACGACACGGATTTCGAGAATCTGCTCGATGAGAGCTTCGATCTTTCAGACCCCCGCGACGGAGACAAATTCAATCGCGGCGAACTCACCCGCTGGTGGACTACCCTGATGATGCTCGGCCCGCGACAGTTCGAAGAGAAAATGACTCTCTTCTGGCATAACCATTTCGCCACCTCCAATTCCAAAGTCGATGATGTGCTCATCTACATTCAGAACCGCATGCTCCGCAAACATGCTCTGGATAAATTCGACACCCTGCTTGAAAAAGTAGCCAAAGACCCGGCCATGCTTGTATGGCTCGACGGGGTTACGAACGTCGCTGACGCCCCGAACGAAAACTTCGCCCGCGAATTGATGGAGCTTTTCACCATGGGCATCACCGACTCCGTTACCGGACAGCGCAACTACACCGAGCGCGACGTGCAGGAAATCGCCCGCGCTTTCACCGGCTGGAATTTTTCGTCCCCCGACGACGAAGGTTCCAATCCCTTCGATTACCGGTTCGAATTCAACGAGGACGAGCACGACTTCCGGCTCAAAACCGTGTTCGGTCAGACTGCAAATTACGACGGGGAAGACATAATACAAATCATCGCCGCCCGGCGCGAGACCGCGCGCTTTCTGGTCAAGAAGCTTTTCGAGTTCTTCGTCTATCCGCTCACCGACAGCAGCGCAGACCGCGCGACCATCGATAAATTCGCCGACGTTTATATGAGGCGCGATCACTCGATCAGGGATTTAGTCCGGGCGATCTTCACGTCGGACGAATTCTTCAGCACTCGCGCGCGCTTCGCTCTCATCAAGCAGCCTCTGGAACTGGTCATCGGCGCGGCCCGGTTGCTCGAAGCGAGGTTCACTCCCGGAACTTATGACAACCACGAACCGGCGCACATTCTCTGGTACGCGGCGGCTGATCTGGGGCAGGACATCTTCAATCCTCCCGACGTGTCAGGATGGAACCTCAACCTCGGCTGGATCAACACGGCGGTGATGCTCAATCGGTTCAACTACGCGGCGTTTCTGGCCTCAAGCCGACCTGAGCACGACGATGAGCCGGGCCTCTATCTCTCGCTCGAACGGCTCAAGAAATCGGTCAAGAAGGACGCAAAGAAGACGGTCAAGAAATTCCTGACGCTTCTCGGCCCGCTCAACATCGATTCAGCCACGCGCAATTCGCTCATCGCTTATCTCGAAACTGACTCCGACGGTCGCCGCGTCGGGTTCGACAAGTCGGACGAGGCAATCGACCGGAAAGTGCGCGGGCTGGTTCACCTGATTATGTGCCTGGCTGAGTTCCAGGTGAATTGAGAGGAGAAGAGTATGAAAACCACAAGAAGAGAATTCATCAAACTCAGCGCGGGCGCAGTCACCGTCGGCGTGGTGATGCCCAATATCTTTTTGCGCCAGGCCAGAGCGCAGTCTCAGAACAACCGCAAGTTCGTCATCATCCAGCTTGAGGGCGGCAACGACGGATTCAACACCGTAGTCCCCTACACCGATGCGGACTACTATCGCCTGCGGCCAAAACTCGGCCTGCGCGAGAGCGATCTTCAGACCTCGCAGGGCCAATCGACTGTGTTGTCGAATCAACTCGCTTTGCATCCTTCGATGGGCGAAATGAAAAAGCTCTACGATCAGGGCAAGGTCGCTATCGTACTCGGAGCGGGCTATCAGGATTCGACCCTGTCGCATTTCGAGGCGATGGACGTGTGGCAGACTGCCGACCCGAGCGGGCTTTCACGAACCGGCTGGCTTGGCAAGTACGCTGATGTCGCGCTCCTCAGTCAACAGGGATTGCCTGCGGCTTCCTTCGGCGGTGACTTGCCGAGAGCGTTTCAGGCAAGCCGTGTGGTCATTCCCAACATCAGAGATTTCTCGCAATACAGTTTCCAGGCCGACCCGCATTATCCCGATGATTACACGCTTCAGTACAACACGTTCGTTCAGGCGGCGAGCAGGCAGCTTTCTTCGGAGAGCTTTCTCGGCCCAGTCAACTCGACGACGCTCGCTTCGGTTCGCGGAGCCGAGAGGGTTCAGACTGCGGTCGAGTCTTACAACTCGTCGGTCACTTACCCGGAGGACAATCCGCTGGCGCAGGGACTCAGAATGGTCGCGCAGGTGATGACCACGCTGCCGGAAGCTTACCTGATGCACGTCGATATGGGAGGCTTCGACACGCACTCGGATCAGATCGAAGTTCCCGGCGGGACTCCCAACAGAAAAGCCGGGGCGCATGCGACTCTGATGAGTTGGTTTTCGGATGCGGTCAAGGCTTTCTACGATGATATGACCGCGCACGGGCTGGCCGACAACGTGATTATGATGCAGTGGTCGGAATTTGGAAGAAGGCCGGAAGAGAACGCTTCGGCGGGAACCGATCACAGCACATCAGGGCCGATGTTCATCATCGGCAATCCGGTCAAAGGCGGACTCTACGGGCAGCAGCCCAGCCTTGCCGAGTCACAGCTTGATGATGGCGGCAATCCGAAATTCCACGTCGATTTCCGCGAGGTCTACGCGACGATACTTGATCGGTGGTTCGACTTCGATTCGCGCATCTCGCTCGGCGCGCGTTATCCCAACGTGGGATTTCTGTAAAGCGGTCAGCGGCCAAAAGCTCACCGCCGCACGTCCGGCGCAAGTAAGCGCGGAGACACAGGGGGTTCTTTGCGTCCCTGCGCCGGATTGCGGCGGTGAACCTGCCAACACCAACTACTGCGCGATGATGTGCGGCAAATCCAGCTTCCGGGCCAGCGCGTTTAGCGACGCAAGCTCTGTTTCGATCAATCGCCTGAGTTCTGTTTCATACTGATCGAGTTCGCGCTTCTGATCCGCGAAGACTTCTCGCGCGCCCTGCGTGGGCAGCCCGTCAGTATCTTTTACCGTGTCGAACACCGACAACATTCTCGAATAGAGCTTCGCTCCTCCGTGCATCGCAAGAATGTCGTAGACGACTTCGGCTTTCGGATTGTGAAACTTCGCTTCAAGCTCATCGAGTCTGGCAATCAGCGCAGTCGAATCTTTGACGAGTTGTTCAGCCTTCGCATCGCCTTTGAGCATCTCATTGGCTACAGCGGGTTAGCAATTCACCAATGGCATCTTTTACTTCGGGTACCCTGATCAAGATAGCGTACCGATTGTTACTGTGGGAGAAAGTGGTTCATATTTCTCTGCATAAATATTTGCATCTCCGTTGACAGGTGAAAGATGTTGAGATATCATCTGCGACATCGTGCGTATGTTCACTTTCGAAAGGAGACTGTAATATGAAGATTTTGAGCATCGGTGTCAGCAATTCCCGGTTTAGAAATGGAGCGTCGTTATATGGTCAATGAGTGCAATGTTTTACAAGAAATATCGAGCGGCAATTTCGATTAGAACGAATGTGATGCCAAATGGTATATCTCTTTGAATCCGAACAGCATACATCTCCGACGATTTTCTAAACCGGGAATTGCTGGCATCGGTGTTTGTTTGATTTCGCTCTTTGTTTTCGGCTTTACCAAGTCAACTCCGGGTACTGAGCTAACCTATAACTCAGTCACACAAAAGTATGAGAAGCAGTTGCAACGTGCTGAACCAAGCTCGACAAAGTATGAGTCGAGCCTGCCGAATGTTCGCGTTGCTCTGAAGACCGACTGCTGGAACGAATTTAACCAGTGTTATGCTGGATATTGCATTTGGACAGGAGTTGAGAATGTTGGTTGCTGGGGTGTCGGGGGTCACTGCCAGACCATCCTTTGTGATTAGCGTTCGTGATTGCACAGGATTAGTAATGCGAATCAAGAGTTGAAAATTGGCTGTGTTGAAAACAAAAGGCTTACCCAAACGGCTTGAGTGCTTTTGTTGTTACGCCGCCGATAAACTGTTGATTCTTTATATCTGATTTCAACTCTTGATTCGCATTAAGTGTTCCTTTGTAATCATATGGATTTCGAGTCGGCTAGGGTAAAATCCATGCAAATCGTAAAGTTTTTCACTCTTTCCATTCTGCGTAATCGCCGTAATCGCCTCGCCCTTATAATCTTGTTCATCATGCTGGCAGTAACAATCGGGGCCGCAACCATATTCAAGAGAGGCGGCGAGGGAACTATCCTTTACACTGTTGATATGAATGCAGATCAGCCTCAAGAGATTCTTGTGACGCTTTCTTTTCAAGAACCCGTAAACTCCTTCTTTAATGAGCCTCTCAAACTCTGGGGATTGGTTGAAATGGATTTGCGAGATGTAACACTTATCGATGATAGAGGTCAATCCATTCCCTATAAACGCCAACGGCTGGGCGATATTGAAAAAGTGGAGGCTGAAGGCCTGAACGTGCGCCATTGCAAATATACCGTTAAGGTTGGAAAAGAGTTTGCGGATGTCCAGCAGGGGAAATACTCGGGACGCCATCTTGGCCGCAAAACAGATGACTATGTTGTGCTATCAGGCGCAAACATATTCTTGATCCCAGAGAATCTATCAAATTATAGAGTTGTAGTAAGCTTCACTAACGTAAAACCACAATGGCAGATAGCAACTACACTGGAATTTAATGACGCGACTTTTCAACTCAACAGTGATTTGGGTAGTGAAACAACTCCTGACAAACTCCTGCAATCTGTCATAGGCTTGGGAGAATTTGATTTGCAGGAATTCTCCGTAGGCGAGAATCATATTCGCCTCTACTTTGAGAATCATTGTGAGGATGACCCCGAAAACTTCAAGGATAAGCTAGCAGAAGGGCTTCTTTTGGTTGAGCAAAACCTCTGGCCAGCTAACACGACGTATTCCATATTGGTAATTCCTCGCCAGGAACGTGAAAATGAGCTTTTCATCATCTCAGGTATGTTGGGAGATGCAATAGATTCATCAGGCGTTATCTCCCCTTTCCAATGGGGCCGACTGTTTGAAAACCTGGCAAGCATCCGGACGAAATATCAACCATACGGTATTCGCCTGGAGCAGGAAGAGGATCGATGGTTTATCGATGGGGCTACGCGCTATATCGCATTGAAAATGCTTGAAGCTGCGAGGATTTCAAATTATAAAGATAGCATTCAACGAACCTATGACGACTATCTATATAATGCACGCGCGTGGGTCGGAAACCTCCGTAAAATCAGCCTGGACATGGAGACTCGCGCCACGAAATCGACCTTAGTACTGGAATTATTCGATAGAGAGTTGAAGGCGAAACAGCGAGGCGACCTCTTTGCGTTTCTTCGTGGTATTAACAAAAACGGTGGCGTATTCGATATAG
>CAZPQE010000419.1:0-6292 GCA_964588615.1 uncultured Clostridia bacterium
CCGGGAGGCTTGCCACTCTTTCTTGGCGGCTCTGCCGCACAGGAGGCTGTGCCTCCGATCTGTTCCGAGGCACAGCCTGCTTGCGGCCTGGCCGCCAGGGTGCAAGCAAAGGAGGCTGACAAAGAGGCATAGCCTGTCGGCACATCAAAGCGGCAGAGCCGCAATCACTGGCTGAGTAGTTACCTTTGCTGAAGATATTTCTCATCAACAGCATCATCACCAGCAGGATGACATTGACTATCGCTTCTCTCATCTCCTCGTCTTCGTACTGCGACAAGTCCGTCAGGTGATAGCGAAACTCTGGCACATACTGGCGCAGAGCCTCATTGCCGCCCAGGTGTGCCAACGCAGAAAACTCCTGCGGCGCATTCCACTTCTTCGCCCCGTGATAAAAGACTATCGGTATGATCGGCGTCAGACGCCTGGCTCTGGCCTTGATTTCCGCGTCCCAGGTGGCGACTTCATAACGCAGGATTTGCACGGCGACCCATTTATCGGGGGCGCTCTTGTGTTCGATCAGGGCGTAGATATAAGCCTGGCTGCCGCTCTTGAGAGGAACGCGATAGATCAAATCCGACAGGTGTTCTTGCAGCGATGGATATAATGAAGGAGTCTTTGATGGGTTCAAGTTTCGAGAGGTCGAGCAGCGCAACGATTTCTTTGGGCAGGAAGGCCGCGAAGAACTCCGCCGCCGCTTCGGGACGTGAAAAGACCTCTTTGAAAAAGAGGTCTTGCGGGTTGTGGATTTCAGTCATCGGTCAAATACCGCTCCTCGAACTATGCGCCTGTGATTACCCCCACGGGCTTGTCAGTATGAAGATCGATGCGACCAGATTGAATACCAGGTGAATGGCTACGCACGGAAGAATCGATTTCGTAAACGCGCGAATGACAGTCAGGGTGAAGCTCAGGAAGATAAGCCCGACGATCCCCGCCCACGCGCCCCAGTACTGAGGCACATGCACGGCGACAAACAAAAGGGTGACGATAATGACCGATCCCTGCATGCTCATTTTGTGGCGGAGACCTGAGTAGAGCACTCCGCGATAGACCACCTCTTCGACTATCGGCGCGGTCAGCACTGCCATGACCACGATCACTATTCGAATGGAAAGGCCCGCGCTCAGGAGTTTCTGAAAATCGGTCTGCTCGCTTTCAGGAAGGAACCGCACCAGCGTGCCGTTGAGCGCGTACATCGCCGCTACCGTTCCCAGGACGAAGAAGACCCTCATCGCCCCTCTCATATCGGCCCAGTGCCAGCCGAGCGATTCGAAGAAAGGCTCCTCCCGGTTTCGGGTCACCACCATCCAGCAGACGATGATCGTTATTAGCTGTGCCCCTATGGTAGCCGCCAGCACGACCATCGCGCCTGTCGGAGTCCCTATCCACTTCGTCAACTCTTCCTGCATCTGCTCCTGCGCAGGCGGCCCTCCCGTTTCACCTGCCAGCGTCAGCGTGAACGGGATGATGAAGATAATTTGAAGCACCAGAGGCGAGATGAAGCTCAGGAGCCAGATGCCTATGCCTGCAAACGCTCCCCAGTGCGGATTGTCCGGATCGGGAGGCTGCCACCGGGCGAGGGGCGGCAGTTCGAGAGAAGGAGCCGGAGGTTGAGGAGTCCACGCGGGTTCTTCCATCATTCACCTGCAAAAGAAAATTCGAATCGCTGAAATTCTACATCATCCCTGCGACCACCAGCAGAGTTATAATCGTCTTGGCGTCATCGATCTCGCCCGACCGGACGAGCGTGAGCGCGTCGCTCAAGCTCATGTGAACGACTTCGATCTCTTCATCGTCGTCGAGGTTCTGAGCCGACGCTTCAAGCCCGGTGGCCAGATAGACATGAATTCTTTCTTCGCAGTAGCCGGGCGCAACGAGGAAATCTATCAGCTTGCTGAGGCTGCCTGCGCGATAGCCCATCTCTTCTTCGATCTCGCGCGCGGCTGTCTCTTCCGCCGTCTGCCCCGGCTCTATCCGCCCGGCAGCTATTTCGAGCGAGTACTTGCCCGAGGCGTAGCGCCACTGTCGGACGAGGGCGACGGAGCCGTCCTCGAACACGGGCAGAGCGCCCGCCCCGCCGTTGTGATGAACTATCTCGATGGTGACTTCGCCTTTTGTCGCCGATTGAAACCTGCTCAACGACAGGTCGAGAACACGGCCTTTGTGAACATAGTCCCGCTTTATGAGTTCGTGTGTCATAGCCTTGAACGGACGCAAAAAAAGGCGCAACCGTTTATGTTGGCTGACGGTCTTCTTCAGCCATCAGCCGTTTCACTTCGCCGACCAGATAGAGCGAGCCGGCCACGCAGATGATCCCGTCAGGGGGGGTCACGCTGCGCGCCCAGGACAGAGCCTGATGTACGGTTTCGGTGAAGATGACGTTGTGCGATGTATCGAGCGCGCTCTTGGCCAGCCGCGCGCTGGAAGCCGACCGCATGCCGGGAATCTGAGTCAGCACTATCGATTGAGCGACCTCGTACAACTCCGAGGTCATGCCATCGATGTCCTTGTCGTTCATCGCGCCGAAGATGAGCGTTATATGCCTGCGACAGGTTTCTTCGAGGTAAGCGCGGAGGGCGCGCGCGCCTGCCGGATTGTGCGCCCCGTCGAGCAGTATGGCCGGGCGGTCGTCGATGAGTTCCAGGCGACCGGGCCAGTGGGCCTGGCGCAATCCTTTCACGATGGCTTCGCGCGTCACTCTTATGCCGATTTCGTTCAACACCTCGGCGGCTTCGATGGCCGAGGCCGCGTTTTCTGCCTGATGCCGCCCGCGGAGTCCGAGCAGCACGCGGCTGTAATGCCCGGTCGCCGATTCATAATCGAAAGTCATCCTGCCGGTGTCGCTGAAGTTGATGTTGGTCGGGGCGTTTGCGAAGACCGGAAGCGATTTCTCAGTCAGGCAGCGTCGCATCAGCACATCGGTCGCTATCTGGTAACGCTGTCGGCCTATGACGGCGCGCGCGCCATTTTGAATTACCCCCGCCTTTTCGTTGGTGATGTCGAATATGGTGTTGCCAAGCAATCCCTGATGATCGTAATCGATGGAAGTGACGACCGACAGTATACGGTCGACAGCGTTGGTGGCGTCGAGTCGGCCTCCCAGCCCGACTTCGAGCACCGCCGCCTCGACTGCGCTTTCGCTGAAGTAGCAAAGCGCGATTGCGGTCATCTGCTCGAAGTAAGTAGGGAGCGTGGGAAGCTGTTTTTCCTGAAACAGGTATTCCGATGCCTGACGCACCTCGGTTGCGAGCCGCGCGAAATCCGTAGATGAAATCTCCTGCCCGCCTACGCGAATCCGCTCTTCGATATTGACCAGGTGCGGAGAGGTATAGAGCGCACAGCGATGGCCTGCGGCGCGAAGTATGGAATCGATCATAGCCGAGACCGATCCTTTGCCGTTGGTTCCGGCGACGATGATCGTTTTCAGATTGCGGTCGGGCCGGCCCAGCCGTTCGAGCAGGGTGTGAATATTTTCCAGCCCAAGCTTGGCCGTCAGCACCTCGTTGCCGAGAGAACTGAGATAATGAAGCGTCTGCGAATAGTCCATAGTCAGCGGATGAAAGATTCAGGTTTCATTCATCATGAAACCGAGCGAGTTTTGAATGAACGCAGTCAAATCCTTGCGCGCGACCACGGCGTCGAGCATGCCGTGAGCGAGCAGGAATTCCGCCCGCTGAAATCCATCGGGGAGTTTCTGTCTTATGGTCTGCTCGATGACTCGCGGCCCGGCAAACCCTATGAGCGCGCCCGGCTCGGCTATGTTCAAATCTCCCAACATCGCGTAACTGGCGGTCACTCCTCCGGTGGTCGGATCGGTCAGCACTGAGATGAAAGGCAGTCGCGCCTGATCGAGCCGGGCGAGGGCGGCAGAAATCTTGGCCATCTGCATAAGCGATATCGCCCCCTCCTGCATGCGCGCCCCGCCCGAGGCGGAAAAAATTATCAGCGCGGCGCGTCTGGCCAGGGCTCTCTCGATGGCGCGAGTGATCTTTTCGCCCACCACCGAACCGAGCGAGCCTCCGACAAACGAAAGCTCCATCGAGCAGATTATCGCCGGGTGACCGCCGACTTTTCCCTCGCCGGTTATCACGGCGTCGAGCAACTGAGTGTTCTTCTGCATATCCCGCAGCCGCTCGACATAGTTCCTGGTATCGGTGAAGCGAAGCGGGTCATTGGAGGAAAGGCCCGAGTCGAGTTCTTCCCACGCGGAGTCGTCGAAGGTCATCTCAAGCCTGTGCAGGGCCCGTATGCGCTGATGATGCCCGCACCTGGGACAGACGTTGAGGTTGTCTTCGATCTCTCCCTTGACGAGCAGGACTTCGCAACTGGGGCATTTGACGAACTGGCCCTCGGTGCGAACTGTTCGCTCCTCGCCCGGTTCAGGCGATATGGGAGTGTCTTTCCTTCTAAACCAGGCCATAGATGTGGATGACTCGCGTTCACACGCCGCGCGTCTGTCTCATTTCCTCCTGCTGAAATCGGTCATCTTCTCTCTGACGCCGGCGCGATGATTGATCACTCTTGCCAGAATGAACAACAGGTCAGAGAGTCGGTTCAGATAGACTACGGTCTGAGGATTCAAATCCTCGGCCTCCGAGAGCGCGACCACCCGACGTTCGGCTCGTCGGGCGACACACCTTGCAAGATGGAGAGTGGCCCCGGCCTGGCAGCCTCCCGGAAGTATGAACTCGCGGAGCGGCTCAAGCTGTGCGAGGAATCTGTCGGATGCCTTTTCGAGCCTGGTGACGAAAGATTTTGTGACGCGGGGGACTTTGATATCAGAGGGGCTTGCGAGGTCTGCGCCTAGGGTGAACAGATCGTTCTGTATGGAGCCGAGCGATTTGTCTATTTCCTCATCCCCAAGAATGGAGCGGGCTGCTCCTATCAACGAGTTGAGCTCATCGACTTCGCCATAGGCTTCAACTCTCAGACTCGATTTGGAGACGCGCGCGCCGCCGACGAGCGATGTTTGTCCCGTATCGCCTCCGCGCGTGTAGACTTTCGATATTCGCATTCCCTTGCTCATCTCTGTGAGTTCACCATTCTAGGCGCGAGGGTCAGGCATTGTCAAAACGGCGGGCCATCGCTGAAGAGTGAAGGGTGAAGAGTGAAAGGGGGCAGGGGAGCGGGGGAGAAGGGGGATAGTGAATTTATCCGTTCGCCAGGCTCAGGGTATAGTCGCAGGTGAAGAGATTCCTCAGAAGTCAGAGAAAAAGCTATGAGAGAAACGGCGAAACAACCAAAGAAAGCTGATGCCACAACGAAGCGCGGGAGCGATTCGACGAAGGCAGCAGCCAGGAGCAGTGCGAGGAAGCGCAAGGAACTAACAGCTAAAGAGGCAACCCTGCGCGCCTGGCAGAAGACCTATGAGAATCGACATAAACGATTGGCTTAACAGTATGCCCTGCATCGTATTCGATACATCTGTCTTCATCGCCTACAAACCGAAACTGGCAGACTTCCCTGCTGGTTTTCGCATGTCTGTGGTGGTGCTACAAGAACTCACGGCTGGCTCATTGGACAAAACAGAAGTGCAGGCGTGGAATGTTGCCCGTCTCCTCCACGAAAAAGAAAATACTTTGCTTGTGCCAAACGGTGAAGACTGGTGACTGGCCGGCAAAGTGCTCAATTCTCTTCTGCGGGGACTGAAATCGAAAGCGCGCGGTAAAACCCCTCGCCTGCATCCTGGCGAAAAGCAACGCCTCATCCGTGATGTGTTGATCGCTCGAACTGTCAAACGCGCGGGCGCGTTGCTTGTGACAAACAACGTGACCGACTTCCTTCTGATCAAACCCTTCTGCAATGTCCGAATCAGAACCGGCCCTGATTTCTTCGGCTACTGAACCGCTCGAACCCTTCGACCGGCAATCGTCGCGATAGAAACGATCACGGCTCGCTCAACCCTGTGACTTCATAGAGCGTGTAGCAGCCGGTCTTGCCCGCGATGGGAAGCTCTACGCGCTTGCCCGCGCGGATGAGGTCTTTCACTTTCTGATAGGTTTCTTCCGAAATCAGGAAACAGGTTTCCGCCTGTTTGTTGGCCGATTCTATGCGGCTGGCGAAGTTGACCGCATCGCCTATGGCTGTCATCCTCCTGGTCTGATCGTGACCTATCGAACCGATGACCACTTCGCCGAAATGAATGCCTATGCCTATGCGGAAGCTTCGACAGTAAGCGTTTTCGAGATACGGACGAAGCCGCTCTACGGCTTCGAGCATGTCGAGTCCGGCGCGGACGGCAGAGAGCGCGGCATCGGGCTGGTCATCGATTCCGAACAGCGCCATAATTCCG
>CAZPQE010000420.1:0-6285 GCA_964588615.1 uncultured Clostridia bacterium
GAGCGACCCGCGCTGCTCCTCTCCCGTTCCGCGCAAATCGCGCCCCGGCCCGAACGCGCCGCAGATCGAGCCGCACACAAGGCCATGTCGGTCAAGCTCGGACTTCACATAACGGGGATCGATATGCGATGCGTCTTCAAGAGCGATCTCGACTGAATCGAATCCCCATGCCTTGAAATCTCGAAAGAGCGCAGTGCTTTCGTCGGTGAACGGCGAAGTGAATAAGAAGGTGTTTATGCCGAATCTCATGCCTTTATCCTCGAAGTTTTCAAGACTACAGATTTCCGCGCTTGTATTCTTCGACCAGATAGTCGCAAGCCCGCATCGTCAGGGCCAATATCGTCAGAGTCGGATTCTGGCACGCGCCGGAGGCGAAGGCTCCGCCGTCGACCACAAACAGGTTCTTGACTTCATGCGACTGGTTGAACTTGTTGAGCACGCTTTTTTTCGGATCATTCCCCATGCGACAGGTTCCCATCTCGTGAATCACCTGTCCGGGAGGCGTAAGCAGGCGAATTGTGCGGACTTCTTCCGCTCCTGCTTCATGAAGGATATGCTCGGCCATCTCAGCCGCATCTCTGGCCATTTCGCGCTCGTTGTCGCTGTGCTGAACGTGAATCTTCAGCACAGGAATCCCCCAGGCGTCGACTTTCTGTTTATCGATCTCGACGAAGTTTTCCCATCTGGCCAGCATCTCAGCCCTCGTGCCGAACAGCACCGGCGCAGTGTAGTATCTGCGAACCGAGGTCTTGAACTCCTTTCCGAAACCGGAAAGGTTTTTGGCGAAGCTGGGGTAGATTCTCGCCCCGCTGAGGCCTTCATATCCGTAGCCGCGAATGAATTTCGGATGGCGATCTTTGAGATTGCGAAAGCGCGGGATGTAAAATCCGCTGGCCTTGCCATCCTCGTTTCTGACTTCAGCGCCTTTCAGTGTGGGGAGGAAGCCGATGCCGCCCTGCCCGCCGAAATGATCCATCAGATAATGGCCCAGCACTTGGCTGCTGTTGGCTATCCCGTTCGGATATCGGTCGGAAACCGAATTGAGCATGATGCGCGTCGATTCGAGGGCGGCAGCACCCAGCACCACGACTCGCGCTCTCTCTTCGTAGTATCGCTTCGTGAGCCGGTCGAAGAAACCGATTCCGGCGGCCTTGCCTTCCTTGTCAACGATGATGTGGCGCACGACCGAGTTGGGGCGCAGGGTGAGCCGACCCGTAGCCCGAGCCGCGGGCAAAGTCGAGTTGATGGAACTGAACATCGCGGTCGTGTCGCACCCATAGTCGCAGTTCCCGCAGAAGTGACATTTGGCGCGGCCTCGGTGCGATTTTGTGAGCATGGCTTTGCGGCCCGGTATCAGGTGCATTCCCATGCGCGTGACGTGCTTCTTCAATATCTGCTCGCCGCAATTGAGCGACATGGGTGGGAGGAACTTGCCGTCGGGAAGATGAGGGATGTTTTCAATAGAGCCTGAGACACCTATGAACTCTTCGGCCCTGTCGTAGTAAGGCGCTATATCGGCATAGCTGATGGGCCAGTCGTCACCAAACCCGTCGTGCGAAGCTGCTTTGAAATCGAGGTCGCTCAAACGCCATGAGAGCCTCCCCCAGGTGAGGGTTTTGCCCCCGACCACGCGGGCGCGGACCCAGACGAACGGCTTGCCGGGATCGGTTGTGTAGGGATGCTCAGTGTCGTTGACGAAAAGGTGCTTGTTGTACTCGTTGGCATAGGGCTGGTTCCAATAGGTGCGCTCCCGCTCTCCTGGCTTGTCGAAACCGCGATAGGGCATCTCATAAGGCCATTGGTGAGAGAGAAAGTCGCGCTTAGGATCAACCATCGGTCCGGCCTCAAGCACGAGGACTTCCATCCCCCTCTCGGTCAGTTCTTTGGCGGCCATTCCGCCCGAAGCTCCCGACCCTACTATGATCGCGTCATAGATTTTAGCTTTTGCCATTCCGTATTCCCCGGCTTCGTCCGAAGGGAGACGGTAAGACGAAGATGAAAGAGGATCGCTTCGCGATGGGGTTGACCTTCATCTGCCTTGCTCCTTTCTGAACTGAATTGAAGATGCGGAGGTGACGGACTTGCCGATTGATTGGCAACTACAGAATCGTGGCGCAAGACGAGCTTGCGCGATTCCAAATTTCGTACTTTCAGGACGCGCGCAATCCGACAGATCGCGCTACCAAGCTCGGCAGTTAGCGTCCTGACTCGGAAGAAGTCTCTGTCTTGATCTTGCCGAAAACTCTGCCTGATTGAATCTCGCCCTTCAGCACTTTGATAAAAATCTCGGCCTGCTCAGGGGTGACGAATTCTTTAAGCTCATTCCATTTGCTCAGGATCAACGAATCTACCTCGCGGTGGATTGATTGAATCTCCTGCTGTTTGGCATTGATCGCTTTCCAGTCGGGATTCGGCACTCCGAGCAGTTCGACCGCTTCGACCCACTTCGCCGTCCTCTGATCGTGCATATCCGATATGCGTCGCATCGTTTCGGCGTACTCGCGTCGGACGACCTCTCGCTGTTCCGGCGTCAGGTTCATCACCCGATAAGGCGATTCCGATTTGTCGCTCGACGCGGGGGTTGCGAAAAAGACTCCGTAGACGATCCCTGCGATAGCCGCAATGTTGAACGCGACGGAAACTATCAGCGCCAGTTTGATCACTCGCTCTTTCATTGCTGACCTCCATTGCCGTTTTCATCGAGCGAGCCGTTTTTTTCGCCAAGCAGTCTCGACATGGCTTTATCCCGCGGGATCATTTCAGGCAAACCGCTCGCCTCTCTTGCAGGAGGCGTGAAAACGGTCGAGATCATCCGCCCGACTCTGAATCCTCCGATGAGAATCATCACGATGATTGCAACAGCAGCCGCGCGCAAGACCAGTTGCGGCAATGAAAACTTCTCTCTCCACTGCGGCCTTTCATCAAAGGACGAAAGCGATTCGTTTCGCGCCGCCATCACGACTTTAGACAGAAACCATTCAGGAACAGCGGGAGTCGATGATTCATTGAGGAGATCATCCAGTTCTCGCGCGCGATCGGCTTCTGCCTGACAGCTTTCGCAATTGCTGAGATGTGCATTCAGGCGTTCCGCATCGACCCGGTTCATTTCGCCGTCCAGAAAGCGGCCAATGGATTTTTTCACTTTTCGACAATGCATGTTTTCATTCCTGTATACGAAGGGGCGGAGAAAAACCTGCGCTCACGCTGAAGAATTTTTCATCCACCCGGCGAGTTCCCTTCTGAGCGCGCGTTTTGCACGCACGAGCAGCGACTCTAAGGCTTTGACTGAAAGATTGAGGCTTTGAGCAGCCTCCATATAACTCAGCCCCTCGTAATAGCAGAGTATGAGCGCGAGTCGCTGATTGGGGGCGAGCTTGAGTAGCGCGTTTTGAACGGCGCGCTCTTTCTCCCTGCGCTCAAGGCTTCGGGTCGGATCATCTTCGGACAGGACATCTTCAGGCAGATCGCCTTCATAGATGCGCGTCTTTTTTCTTGCTGCATCGCGGCACAGGTTGCCGAGTATGACGAAGAACCACGTCCTGAAGGATGCTACGGGTTTGTAGAGGCGGGCATTGCGATAGACACGGAGGAAAGCTTCCTGCGCTATGTCTTCGGCCTCGTGAGAGTTGCCCAAGAAGCGATAAGTTGCCCTCAAGGCAGGAGCCTGAAACCGAGCAACGATCAATTCGAATGCAGCCTCGTCGCCTTCGGCCACCAGCGCGATGAGTTCTTCATCCGTTGCGGGGCGATCAATCACTTCCGGCAGTTTGGCATAGTCAGCCATAACATCGTGAGCGAAATTAAGGTCGGCTACGGCTGGGCTAAAGTTGTCGGCCTGAGTGGATTCCAAAACATCTCTCGGCCAGATGGATGGTTCAGGGCTGATGTGTTGGCCTTACAACGCAGGATTTCATTTTTCGACAACAACCCCCTTGCCCTCCACTACGGTGAAAACTTTGTCGCAGCCGTTTAACTGAACGGTTTCTTTTGAGCCGCCGGGCCAGCGGATTTCGACCCTTTCGATTCGCGTTGATGCGCCGATGCCGAAATGCAAACGCGAGTCGTTCTGCGAAGCATAGCCCGCGCCGCTCACAACGTCTGCGCGCTGGCGCAATTTTCCTGTCGTCACGTAAACGGTCGCGCCGGTCGCGTCTCTGGGATTTTTCTTCGTCGGGTCGCCGATGAGCCTGAGCACGATCCAGTGATTTTCTGTCCGCGTCACATTCTTCAAAACGGTCGGCCTCGAATCTATGTTGTTGATCACCGCATCTACCCGCCAGTCGCCGTCGAGGTCTCCTACGGCAAGCCCGCGCGCCTGTATCGCCAGAGCCAGACCGCTTGAGGGCGCGGCGGCGACTCTTTCGAATCTGCCGGTCGTGAGGTTGCGAAACAAAAGGGGCTGTTGAGCATAGCTTGTCCCCCACTGATGCTTATCGACGACCGGGTAGACGTGGCCGTTTGCTATGAGCAGGTCTTTCCAGCCGTCGTTGTCGTAATCGAGAAAACTCGCGCCCCAGCCCAGAAAAGGTATGGTCGTCTCTCCGTGCCCTGACTGAAACGTGACTTCGAGTAAATTGCCTTCGCCGTCGTTGTGATAAAGCGTGTTCGAGTCGTCCGAGAAGTTGGTCACATAGAAATCGACCCGCCCGTCGTTGTCGTAATCTCCCACACCTAGTCCCATTCCGGCCTGCTCTCGCCCGTTCTCGTTGACCGCCACTCCCGACTGATAGCCTGTCTCATCGAACGTGCCGTCTCCCTTGTTGATGTAAAGCTGATTGGGAGTCGAATCGTTTATGACGATGAGGTCGATGAGGTCGTCTTCATCGATATGAACGAAGGCAGAGGAGAACCCGAAATACCGGTGAGGGTCTGAGACGCCCGCCCGCTCGCTTACGTCTTCGAACCCTCCGTCCGGCTTTTGATGATAGAGCGTGTCGCCCTCGCCGCGAAGACCTCGCGGGCCGCACATCACCGGCACGCCGCGAAACAAACAGTAGTTGGTTCCTGCCCCTGACTGACGGCCCGCGTCCGAAGGGCTGATGGGAAGGTTGTTCAAATCGAAATCGACATAGCCGGGAACGAAAATATCGAGGCGGCCATCGCGGTCGTAATCGCCGAAGCTCGCTCCCGTGCTCCATCCTTTTCGGGCAACGCCGAGTTTTTCAGCCACATCAGTGAAAGTCCCGTCGCCGTTGTTGTGATAGAGGCGCGACACTCCATAGTTGCCGACGTAGATATCCGTGCGTCCGTCGTTGTCATAATCGCCGACGGCCACGCCCATGCCCCACCGTTCGTTGGCTACGCCCGCGCGTTCGGTCACCTCTTAGAACCGCCAGTTGCCCAGGTTCCGATAGAGCGCAGCGCGCGGCGGTTTATCTTTGCCTCGCAGGGCTTCGACAGTCGAGCCGTTGAGAAGATAAATATCGATTCGCCCGTCGCCGTCGTAATCAAACAGGGCGACGCCGCCCGATGGAGTGTCAAGTATGTAATCTTTCGCCGCGCTTCCCGCGCGGTGTTTGAATGCCGAGAGCTCAGTGCGGGCTGTGACATCTTCGAAGGCGACAGGCGCGTTAGGGTCTGTTATGCCGACCGTGCGTCGCGTGGCGTAAGTGCGCGCGGCTCCGGTCGAGGCTCCGCCCATCGGCTGCTGATCAGGCGACCTGGTTTTTTGCTGAGTGAAGGCAGCGGCAGAGAGCGCGAGGCACATTGCAAGTGAGATGACGCCTGATGAGAAGAGCGTGCGTGATTTGAAATTCATAAATGAATCCGATTGAAAGTATTCGTCGCATATTTTGAAGTTCCGATGAGAAGAGGGCAAGCCGAAATCGCCGCGCTTGCAGGGTTCGAGATATTTTTCTTCAGCGAGTGTAATACGATTTCTTCCTGACTCTCGCAGAGACGGGTGCAGTTTTCAAAAGTCCTATGGCTTCCACCGCATCCCCCCAACTGCCGTTGGGGGTGCTTACAAATCCTGCCTGCACACAGAGGATTGGCTCTCTTTTAGATACCCCCAACGGAAGTTGGAGGAGGAGTCCAAGCCCAGCCTTCATAGGTTGGATTTGAAATATCCTCCGACTCCCGTCGGAGGGATTTAATGCAGCTTGAAGCTTTTGCTGTAGGTTGGATTTGAAATATCCTCCGACTTCCGTCGGAGGGATTCGACCGACTTTTGAAAACTGCATCCGCTTGCAGGGTTCGAGATATATTTCTTCAGCGAGTGTAATAAATTTCGGTTCATCACGAAACCGTGAGAAAAGGTGATAAAAATCAGCGACGAGTTTGACT
>CAZPQE010000421.1:0-6250 GCA_964588615.1 uncultured Clostridia bacterium
CGAAGATGCGGGCGAAAACGAGTACAACGGGCTTGAAGAAGTCGAAGGCCACACGGCGGTCATTCTCATCACCATGGGGATAGACACTTTCAGCAAGATCACCTTTGACAAGGCTCTCAAGATCGCTGCGACTGCCGGAGTGCCTGTTTTCACGATCAGCGTCGGCAATCTATTCTTCAAAAAAAATGAGCACCGCCTTTCGACCGAATCGCGATTGAACTTCCTTCAGGCTCAGAATCAACTCAAGGCATTCGCCGACCGCACGGGCGGATCGTATTTCGAGATGACCTTCGAGGGACAGATACCCGCCATCATGCAGAGCATCGAGGCGATATTGCGCACTCAATACAGCCTGGGCTATGAGCCTACCAACAGCAGGCGCGAGGGGAAGGAGCGAAAAATACAGGTCGAGGTCGATGTCAATGGCGATGGCCAGCCGGACAACAAACAACTCGACCTGCGCTTCCGCCAGCGATACTTCGAGCCCAACGACAACCCCAACACCAAACAGAAAAAGTGAATGTGTCGGTCGTCAGTTGTCAGTTGCGGGAATGCGAAATGCAACGGACGACTGACGACTGACGACTGACTATTGAAAATGATCGATCCATCGTCTTCAGACTCGCGCCTCGAAGCCATATTCGACCAGGCTCTTCGCCAGACTGTCGGCAACAAACCTCTTCCTGCGGTGGAAGCGCGCTTTTATCCTTACGCCGGACTCTCTTCTACGATTCGACTGCGACGGGGCCGCGTCTACGCCAGGGTTTCCGATCTGCTGCGTCATTCGCCCGGCGAGGTGCTGGCGGCGCTGGCCTGCATTCTGATAGCCAAACTCTATCGCCTCAAAACTCCTCTGGAACGACAGCGCGTCTATCGCGAGTACGTATCGAGACCCGAAGTCGTCGAAGCCACTGAAGCGTCGCGCCGCCATCGCGGCTACAAGATGATCACTTCGCCTCGCGGTCGCATCTATGATCTCGACTCGATGTTCGATGCGCTGAATGAAAAATACTTCGAAGGGCGATTGCCTAAGCCCGCGCTCTCCTGGAACCGGCAGAAAACCAGCCGCATATTCGGGCATCACGACCCGGTTCATCAGGCCATCATCATCAGCCGCACGCTCGACAGCCCGCGCGTGCCGCCATGTGCCATCGAGTTCGTGCTCTACCACGAGATGCTGCACATAAAACATCCGCCCATCTCCAACGGCTCTCGACGGGTCTATCACAGCCGGGAGTTTCGTGACGATGAGCGACGCTTCGCCGGCTTCGACCAGGCCGTCAGCCTCCTCGAACACATTGCTTCGAGCGTCGGGCGAAAGCAAAGAAAGAAACCGCATGGGAACTAATTCGATGCCTGCTCGTTAAAACAGAGTGAGCAAACGATTCTGAGAAGGGACGAAGAGATCAGGATGTGCTGACTCACCCCGATCAGATAGCGAGTTCAGAGCAGAAAATCCTTCTCCAGGGAATAAGGGGGCGCTCTCATCGCCCCCTCTTTTGTTTCTTCTCTCATCAAAACTGACCTGACGCGCTGTGGCCTTTTTCCCCGCTTGTTCTTTTTACCTGCACACAGACCTCGCCCTGACCGCCAAAATCCTTTCAGAAAGCGCATTTGAAGATCGGCTTGAGAGGCACAGGCTTTGCCTTTTTGGGCCTGCGGCCGTTTTATGACGGCCCAAAGGGGCAATGCCATTAAGTTAAGGGGGCGGCTTAAAGGTGTCAGTAGCCCGCGCGTCAGCAAGGGCTTGATTCTACTGGCCCTCCCTCACCATCGGGCTACTGACACACAGCTTAACTTAATGGCATTGGCCCAAAGGGGGAACATTATGAAAGCATTGATAGTCGAAGACGATCCGATTTCGCAGGTCGTGCTCGAAGGAGTGATGATCGACTGGGGCTATGATGTGGCCATTGCCCGAAACGGAATCGAGGCTCTGGAAATTCTCGAAAGCCAGGAGGCTCCCCTGCTGGCCATCATCGACTGGATGATGCCCGGAATCGGTGGACTGGAGGTATGCCGCAGAGTGCGAGATACGCTCACTCCTCGCCATTACATCATCCTCCTGACGGCAAGAGGAGAGAAAGCCCATATCGTGCGCGGGCTCGAAAGCGGAGCCAACGACTATGTCACCAAGCCGTTCGATGAAGAAGAACTCAGAGCGCGAGTCGGCGTCGGCGCGCTTATGATTCGATTGCAGACCGAACTGGCCTGCCGCGTCCGGGAACTGGAAGAGGCGCTCTCTCAGGTGAAAACGCTCTACGACATGCTGCCGATATGCTCTTACTGCAAAAACATCCGCGACGACAAGAACTACTGGCATCAGGTCGAAAGCTACATCTCGAAACATTCGGAAGCTGTCTTCAGTCACCGCGTCTGCCCCTCGTGTTTCGAAAAGATTCTCGCGCCTCAACTGGAAAAACTCGAAAGTGGGATTCGAACGCCTATGAACGGCATCATCGGCATGCTCGATCTCCTTGACCACACCACGCTTGATCCGCGCCAGCATGAGTTCATCACTATGGCGCACATCTCAGCCCAGTCGCTTTTGCGACTGCTCAACGACATACTGGACTTCTCGAAGATCGAGGCCGGAAAGCTGGAGCTTGAGCGCGCGCCGTTCGATCTCCGCGAAGGCATCAGCGAACTGATAAAACCTTTCAGCCTCCGCGCCGAAGAAAAAGGGTGGAGGTGATGTGCCGCATCGCTCCCGACGTGCCTGACCATCTCTTAGGCGATATGGGCCGCCTCGGTCAGGTACTCATCAACCTTTTGGGAAACGCGGTCAAGTTCACTCAGCAGGGAGATATTCTGCTCAACGTTCACCTCGAATCGCTGACTTCGGAAGAAGCCTGCCTGAGATTCGATGTCCTGGACACCGGCATAGGCATCGCGTCTGAAAAGCTGGGAGCGATCTTCGATGCTTTCACTCAGGCCGACGCTTCGACCACCCGGCTCTACGGAGGGACGGGGCTGGGATTGACCATTTCCCAGAGAATAATTCGGATGATGGGCGGGATGATAGATGTGGAAAGCGAGGCGGGGAAGCCGGTTTCATTTCACTGCGCGATTGGGCAGGCAGGCGGTCGAAAAGGGCTATATGGAAGAAACGGCCATCAGTCTGAAAGGCATAAGCGCGCTCATAGTCGATGACAACGCCACCAATCGCCGGATACTCGAAGAGATGCTCGCAGGCTGGGAGATGAAACCGGTGTCGGTCGAAAGCGGGCACGATGCGATAAAAGAGTTGAAGCGGGCAGCGGCGCAAAAGGAGCCTTATCGCCTGGCGCTGCTCGATATGATGATGCCCGAAATGGATGGCTTTCAGGTGGCCGAGCAGATACTTCGAAGCCCGGAGATAGCAGGCTCGACCCTGATGATGCTTTCTTCAGCCGACCGGCTCGACGACCTAGAGCGATGCCACCATCTGGGCATCAACCTCTATTTGAGAAAACCCATCAGCCGATCGGAGTTGTTCAACGCCATACTGGCTTCGATCGATCAGAAGGTTCACGTCGGGCGCAGGCATCCAAGAGACGGCTGGCCCGAGCCGCCGCGAAGTCTGCGCATACTGCTTGCTGAAGACAATCCGATCAATCAGGCATTCGCCGTCTCGCTGCTCAACGAGCGCGGTCACAGCGTCGAGGTCGCTGACAATGGATTGCGCGCGATTGAGGCGTGGGAGCGCGAGGAGTTCGATGTGGTGTTGATGGATGTGCAGATGCCGGAAATGGACGGCCCGCAGGCCACAGCCGTCATAGGCGAAAAGGAGAAGGCGACCGACGCGCACACCCAAATAATCGCGCTGACCGCCGCCTATGCCATGAAAGGCGACCGCGAGCGGTGCCTGCGGGCGGGAATGGACGGCTATGTCACAAAACCCATACAGGTCGAGCAGTTGTTATCGCTGATAGAAGGATGGGATCGATTGCCGGGCAGAGAAGAATCAGAGTGGGACGAAGGCGTTTTCGATATGGAGGCGCTGATGAAACGAGCCAGAGGAAGGAAGGAAGTCATGCTCAGGATAGTAGCGATGATGCTTGAGCAGTCGCCCCGTCTGACGAAAGAAATAAAGGAAGCCATAGCCAGCGGCGATTGCCGAGCGGTCGAGCAGGCGGCGCACATGCTCAAGGGGTCAGCCGGGCATTTCGGGGCCAGTCCGGTCAGCGATGCGGCGCTCAAGCTCGAACGCATGGGAAGAGAGGGCGATCTCAGAGGGGCAAAAGAAGCTCGAAGGGGAAGTCGATTGGCTCAACCGGTCGCTTATGGCTCTGATGGAAGAGAGCGCGGATGCGGCTGAAAGGTAGCGATCAAGTCGCGGCATGCCAGACCGAAAGCAGCACGAGGAGCGCGGTGATAGCAGCGGTCATCATCATCCATCTTGTGGCTGAAAGTATGTCTTTCATTTCTTCATCCCTCTCAGAAGAGCGTTCAACCGGGCAGTTGAGACATGGAAAAAACTTCGAGGGCTGTGTGAGGTCATCAGGAGGGCTGCCTGCCTGGTTTTGCCTGCACAGGTTGGACGCCTGGGGGATGCGAAAAGTTCTAAAAAAACGGGTGAAGAGCAGAGAACCCCGCGCGCGGCTCTCTGCTCCTGGGAACGGGTCTGAGGTTTACGGCAGGCTGGCGGCCTGCTCTAGGCGCCAATCTTCACGCTTTGCGCCTGTGAGCCATCTGTCAACCGACTAGGGTTTCGCTTTTCGCTTCTGAGGCTTTTCAGCTTCGATCTTGTAAGCGTTCTTGACGGCTTCGAGAGCTTCTTTGACGTTGGCCACCCGCCTGTCGGTCGGAGGCGCATTAGCCACGAACTCGCCCAAACGATTGGCTCCTTCCTGAATGATTTTCAGATCAGGAGAAGCCACCAGCGTGAGGCCCAGTCCGTAGAGCGCATCGATGTTTTTGGGGTCTGCGGCCAGCACCGCATTGTATGCCTCGATCGCTTCGTTGGTTCGACCGGAGTTGCGGAAGAGGTCGGCCCTGTAGACGCCCCACTTGTTCTTGTTGGCCGAGTCGAGTTCCGACGCTCTGGCAAATGCTTCGGCGGTCGAATCGACGCGGTCGGCTGCCCCGTAGTATTCGACCAGCAGCATGGCGTTTTTGGCCAGTATGTTGTAGTAGACGATGATCTCGTTGTTGATGTTGGGATTGGTCGAAGTGGCGGCGATGCTGATGGCCTGGTTCGTCGCATCGACTGCTTTCTCGAAATGAGGCTTGGCCTCGTTGCGTTGCTTGTTGTTGAAGAGCGACACGCCGAGTTGGTAATGGGTTTCGGCCAGGCTGGCGCGGGACTTGTAGGCGAGTTCGACGAAATCCTTGTGCTTTGTGGGGTCGAGAGCCGTCGCCTGTTCGAATTCGCTCATTGCGCCCTGGTAGTTATCGGTCTTCATCATCTCGACTCCCGCGTTGTAGTGCTCGCGGGCGGTGTCGAAAGCTCCCTGAAGCTCCTTGTTCTGCTTCTCTCTCTCCTCCTGCTCTTTTTTCATGGCTTCGACTTTGGCTTTGTCGACAGATGCAGTTTGAGGTTGAGCGGGAGCGCCCGACTGAGACTGTTTGATCTGAGACTGAATCTGGTCGAGAGTGAGACGAGTGCCGTCTCCGGGAGCGGCGACTATGTCGACGATGTTGTTGATGGTGAGCCGGACGCCGTTGACCCAGGTGGGCTGCATGCCGGGGCCGGAAGCGCATACGAGGTATCTTCCGACCAGCGGCATGCCGAGGCGGATGAACTTGCCTCCCTTGTCAGTCTTGACATCCCACTGACCCTTGATGTCGGTGCGGAAGATGTCGACTATCGCGCCTTCGACGGGTTTGGTCGTCCCGTCGGGGTTTTTGATCTTGACGCTTCCTTCGATGGACCCGGTCTGCGCCATCGCCGTTGTCGATAAAACGACGGCGAACACGCCGAGGCCGACAAATTTCTTCATGATCTTGCCAAACATTGGATACCCTCCGTTACTTTGAGGTGACTCGTTTTCCACTTATAAGAACTTGCCCGGATGAGATGCCGACCGTGAGGTCATCGGTTGGCATTGCACGCGCCACCAGGCGACCCTTCACGCGGAAACTCAGTGTATATCAGCGAAATTTGAGAGTCAACGCGCGCGCTTTCTTCAACGCCTGCGCCGCGTCAGTCTCAATTGACGGCGCAGCAGATGATGTCTGTGATGGCGGCGCGCTGAGAAGCCCAGGGTGGTGTAGAATCTCACAGGAGCGCGGAGCCGCCGGGATCACAGAAGGTTTCTATGATGAG
>CAZPQE010000422.1:0-4996 GCA_964588615.1 uncultured Clostridia bacterium
TATTTTCACTGGATAGAGAATCTGCGCGACTGGTGCATATCGCGCCAGATTTGGTGGGGCCATCGCGTGCCTGTGTGGCATCTCGAAGATGAAATGTATGTGGGCCATCGCCCGCCCGACGGCTGGACGCAGGACCCGGACACGCTCGACACATGGTTTTCTTCGGCGCTGTGGACGTGGAGCACGCTCGTCGATTCGACGGCAGCCGAAGATCAGAGCCTCTCGCTTGCCGAGATACTCGAACGCAGCCCCGATTACAAACGATTCCATCCGACTTCGGTGATGGAGACCGGCTACGATATTTTATTTTTCTGGGTGGCGCGGATGATTCTGATGACCACCTACGCGACGGGCGACATTCCGTTCAGCACGGTTTACCTGCACGGGCTGGTGCTAGACATCAACGGCGATAAGATGTCCAAGCAGAAGCCTGAAACCTGCATCGATCCTCTCGACGAGATTCGAGAGAACGGGGCCGACGCTCTCAGGCTTGCGATGATTTTGGGAAGCGCGGTCGGGCGCGACACGAAGCTTGGCCGCGATCATATAACAGCGTGCAGGCGGCTTGTGAACAAAATCTGGAACGCCGCGAAGCTCGTCGCCCGCAGCATCGAAGGTAAAAACATCGATGAGGTTCCGCCTTCGAAGGTTCAGCATCCGGTCAATCGCTGGATACTGATGCGGATCAGGAGTCTGATCGAATCGGTCAATGATCGGCTTGAGAATTATTCGCTCGGCGAAGCGGGCGAGCAGATCAGAGGGAGTTTCTGGGGCGAGTTCTGTGACTTCTACCTAGAAGCGATCAAGGTAGAAAACCTGTCAGCGCGCGACGAAACCCCTGCCGTTTTGCTGCATGCGTTCGATCAATATCTGAGGCTGCTGCATCCGTTCATGCCGTTCGTTACCGAAGAAATCTGGACGGAGATTGGAAGGCCGGGGATGTTGATTCGCGCCGAGTGGCCGCGCATTCGAGCCGAGCACGACTGGAAGGAAGACGCCGAAGGAGTCGAAGCAGTTGTGAGGCTCATCTCTGCGATTCGCAGCATCCGCTCAGATCGCGGCATCGAGCCTAAGGCGAAAGTAAACGCCGAGGTGCAGCCTCGCGTTCACGCTGAAGTGATGGAAAGCTGTCGGGATATAATCGCGCGCCTTGCGCGCACCAATGCGCTCTCTTTTGATGGAGCGTCGGCGACCACTCGCAAAGACGCAAGCGTTGGAGTTGACGAAGCCTTCAGCGTCGCGGTCAGCCTCGACCGTGCGGACACCGAAGCCGAGCGTGCAAGGCTGACCAAGCAACTCAACGCGGAGCAGGAAAAACTCGCCGCGCTTGAAAAGAGATTGGGCAACGAGGGGTTCGTCAGCAGAGCGAAGCCCGAAGTGGTCGAAGCTACCCGACAGGATGCGGCCAAAGCAAGCGCGACCATCGCTTCCATCGAGGAGCGGTTGCAGTCGCTCGTTTGAAAAGAAGCAGCGCGACCTGAAAGGATGTTGCGCCTGATGAAATTGACCGACTTCCATGCCAAGTATTACGCTTATGAACTGACCAGACGCCACGCCTCGGATAGCGATGAAAAACTTGCGGGCGCAATTGCAAGCGCACAAGTTGATCTCAATCCGCATCAAGTGGACGCTGCCTTGTTTGCCTTCCGTTCTCCTCTGTCCAAAGGCGCATTGCTGGCGGATGAAGTCGGTCTGGGCAAGACCATCGCGGCATCCGCTGGTTGAGGAATTCACACCGGCTGAAAGCGAAGACCGGCTTTACACATTGGTGTCTGAGTACCTGCGGCGGGACAACCTGCAAGCACTGCCCGCCAGTCAGCGTTCGCTGATGACGCTCGTTCTGCGCAAACTGCTGGCGTCATCCACCTTCGCCATCGCAGGCGCGTTGACTTCCCTTTCTAATCGGCTCAAAGCCAAACTACAGAGGCATGAACCCGCGCAATCGCTCGAAGATGAACTCGATGAGGATTACGAAGCGCTCGACGAAACTGCCGAAGAGTGGATCGAGGACGCAGCGCAGGAATTTCTTTCTGATGCCGACCGCGCCGCCCTTGAAGCCGAGATTGCCGACCTCGATGCCTTCGCGCATCTCGCCACCTCCATCGAACACAATGCTAAAGGTCTGGCATTGCTCAAAGCCCTTGACGTAGCTTTTGCCAAAGCCACGCAACTCGGCGCGATGCAGAAAGCTATCATCTTCACCGAATCTCGCCGCACGCAGAGTTACCTGTTGCGGCTGCTGGCCGACAGCCTGTATCGGGACGGCATCGTTTTGTTCAACGGCTCCAACACTGACGAAATCTCGAAGCAGATTTATTCCGACTGGCTGAGGCGACATCAAGGGACGGATCGCGTAACAGGCTCGCGCACGGCGGATATGCGCTCCGCTTTGGTGGATTACTTCCGCACCGAAGGCCGCATTATGATCGCCACCGAAGCAGGCGCGGAAGGCATCAACCTGCAATTCTGCTCGCTGGTCGTAAACTATGATCTCCCCTGGAACCCGCAGCGCATCGAGCAACGCATCGGACGTTGCCATCGATACGGGCAAAAACATGATGTCGTGGTCGTCAACTTTCTCAATCGCAAGAACGAAGCCGATCAGCGTGTGTTTGATCTGCTATCGGAAAAGTTCAAGCTCTTCGAAGGCGTCTTCGGCGCAAGCGACGAAGTGTTGGGCGCGATTGGTTCCGGCGTGGATTTCGAGAAGCGCATCGCCGACATCTACCAGCGATGCCGCCAGCACGAAGATATTCAAGCCGCTTTCGATCAACTCCAACTCGAACTCAGTCAGGAAATCAATGAGGCGATGACGCGCACCCGCCAGAAGCTGCTGGAAAACTTTGATGATGAAGTGCGCGAAAAGCTGAAAACCCGTGCCGAAGCCGCAAAAGCGAACCTCAGCCGTTTCGAGCAACTGCTGATGCAACTTACTCAGCATGAGTTGAATGGAAAGGCCCAATTCCTGGACGATGGAGTGTTTCGGTTGGAGTCGAACCCCTTCCCGGAAACCAATAGCGACATCCCACCGGGCCTGTACGAACTTCCGCGCCGCAGCGGTGAAGCGCATCTGTACCGCCTACAACATCCGCTGGCCGAAGCAGTGCTTCGTCGGGCGCGCACGCGCGAGTTGCCGCCTGCCGAAGTGGTTTTCGATTATGACAAACACGAAGGAAAAATCAGCATTCTGGAACCGTTACTCGGCCAATCCGGTTGGCTGGCGCTTTCGCTCTTTACTATCGAATCGTTCGATCAGACGGAAGACCATCTTCTGTTCGCTGCCGTGACGGATGCGGGACAAATACTCGATGAAGAGATGGCGTGTCGCCTGCTTACGCTTCCGGGAGCCACTGGCTCGTCGGCATCAGCAACACCTGAAACGCTCAGTGACCTGGACGGCATTACTCGTCGGCGTCAGCAAGAAATTCAGAGGTCGGTGTCCGAACGCAATGCCAGATATTTCGAGACCGAAGCCGCCAAGCTGGACGGATGGGCTGATGATCTTAAAATCGGATTGGAGCGCGAAATCAAGGAGATTGATCGACAGATTAAAGAAGCCCGCCGAGCAGCAACTCTTGCCTTGACGCTGGAGGAAAAACTGGACGGGCAGAAACAAGTCAAGGCTCTCGAATCGCTGCGAAATCAAAAGCGGCGTTCGTTGTTCGATGCTCAGGATCAAGTCGATAAACAGCGCGAGGAGTTGATCGAACAAATCGAAAGCAAGCTCGCTCAGAAGAGCGACCTTCAGCCTTTATTCACTCTTCGATGGAGGATTGAAGGATTTGTTTTATAATTCCGACGGAGGTGAACGAATATGCATGATCCGATTGAAAACATCGTTTCACAGGTCAGGCAGCTTCACTTCGATTAGCGATTGAAGGTTATTCAGCGCATTGCCGCGGACCTGATGCAGGCTCCGGCGACACGGGAGCCGCGCCGCATGGTTTATGGCAAATATCGCCGCGCGCCGGATCGAATGTCGACGGAAGAAGATTTCGAGATGGCCGCCATTCGGCCATCTCCAGGAGAATGACGCTTGAGCGAATTGCAAACAGTCCTGACGCAGGCGCGACGGTTATCACCGAAGGACTAATTGCAACTGATCAAATATCTGGCGCAGCAGTTGGCTCAATCGCCGCCTCAACCTGATTTCACCAGCGACTCGTTGCATCGATCCATCGCCGAATACGCAGCAGAGGTAGCGGGCAGCGAGTTCGATTTCGATGATGAGCTTGAAGCCGCCGCCGTCGAGCATCTGATGAACGACGAAGCAGAGCGCACAGCTTATCACTCTTGCAAGCGAGACGCTTGAGTTCCTTGCTGGCGCTCTTTGAGTGGAGATCAAAAATGAGATCACCTGATTGGAAAAAGCGTTATCTCGCTTTCAAACAAAACGCTTCACGGGAAGGCGCTCCGGGTTGGTATGGGCGCGGGTATTTGCCTCATTTTGATGTCGACAACGTGACGCAATTCATCACTTTTCGCCTGGCTGATTCGCTGCCTGTGCATGTACTTGAAAGCTGGCAGGCCGAACTGAAACACCTCTCTGACGCGGAAGCGATGATCGAGCGATTCCGCCGAGTGGAGCGTTATCTGGACAATGGGTATGGCGCGTGCTGGCTGCGCGATGAGCGCATTGCCGGGATGATTCAAAACGCGCTCCTGCATTTCCATGAGCAACGATATCTTTTACATGCCTGGTGCGTCATGCCGAACCACGTTCACACCCTGATAACGCCGCAGGCTGGGTGGAGACTGGAGAAGATTGCCCATTCGTGGAAATCGTACACTGCTCATGAGGCCAACAAGCTGCTGCAACGTCAGGGAGATTTCTGGATGCACGAGCCTTTTGATCGTTTTATCCGCGATGAGACGCATTTCCATCGGGTAGTGCATTACATCGAACGCAATCCTGTAAAGGCCGGGTTGTGCAAGCGACCCGAAGACTGGAAATGGAGCAGCGCCTATAATCGCAAGTAGCAACAAGGAGCGCAAC
>CAZPQE010000422.1:5096-6250 GCA_964588615.1 uncultured Clostridia bacterium
GAAGACTGGAAATGGAGCAGCGCCTATAATCGCAAGTAGCAACAAGGAGCGCAACCGTCTCGGTTGCCCTATGCGCACGACGAACATTGGCAAGCGGGACGCTTGCGCTCCTTGGACGCTTGCGCTCCTTGACTTTGCGTTTGTGGGGGATGCCTGCGATCCTGCATCAACATTATGACGAAGCGAAAACTCGAACTCACATGGATCGGCAAAGAGAACCGGCCCCGGCTTGAGCCGCGCATACTGCTTGAAGACCCGACAAAGACTTATCACGCCGCGCATCGCGTGACCGACTGTGATTTGTTCGATAACCGGCTGATATTCGGCGACAACCTGCTCGCCCTCAAAGCGTTGGAACAGGAATTCGCGGGAAGGATCAAGTGCATCTTCATCGATCCGCCTTACAATACTGGCACAGCGTTCGAGCATTACGACGATGGAGTGGAGCATTCGATTTGGTTAGGACTGATGCGCGACCGGATTGAAATTCTTCATCGGCTGCTCCAGGCCGATGGCAGTTTGTGGATCACGATTGATGACAACGAGGCGCATTACCTCAAGATCGTTTGTGATGAAATATTCGGGCGGGGCAATTTTGTAGCAAACGTGCTTTGGCAAAAATCCCATACAAGGGAGAACAGAACTGACATTTCAACAATACATGATCATGTCCTTGTGTTTGCAAAGCAACGCGAGATATTCAAGGACACTCGGAACCCGCTACCATCCTCAGATAGTCAGATGGAACGCTACACAAATCCCGACAATGATCCGAGAGGGGTATGGGCATCACTTCCCGCTCACGCAAAGGCGGAGAAAGGGAGACGACAGGCTCAGTTTTTTACCATTACGACGCCTTCTGGACGCAAGGTTGATCCGCCCGCAGGTCGGTGTTGGCTTTACACGGAAGAAAGGTTTCTCGAAATGGTTGCCGACAACCGAATCTGGTTCGGCCCTGATGGTAGCAATGTTCCCCGCGTTAAAAAATTTTTGTCGGAGGTGCAGTCTGGGTTGGTGCCTTCGACCATCTGGTTCCACACAGAAGTAGGGACGACTGGAACTGCCAAAGCTGAGATTACTCAGTTGTTTCCTGGCGAAACGCCATTCTCAACACCAAAACCAGAGCGTCTGCTTCAACGAATAATTCACATTGC
>CAZPQE010000423.1:0-6249 GCA_964588615.1 uncultured Clostridia bacterium
TACTTCGCATCCCCTCCGGGCTTAGGCTCAAGAGGCTCCACGTCTTTGATGTGGAGAAAAAGGATGCGGTCGCGGTACTGACGAATGGCTCTGGCCGGATCGCCGCCTCCCTGATAGTAGTGCGCGATGTCGAGTTCGAGTTTGACATAGCGCGGGTCCGCTTCGTTCATTATGCGATCTATCTCTACAGGCGCTTCGCCCAGACTGTTCATGTGATTGTGATAGCCCACGCGCACGCCCGCATCGACTGCGCGGCGGCTTATCTCAGTCATAATCTGTCCGAGCTTTTTATAATCGTCGGCAACGGGCTTGCGGTCTTTTGGAAGCGCGGAGTCTGTAAGCTGGAGGTAATGCCCGCCGACATCGCGCACGAATCGGGCGTGACGTGTGTGAAGCGCGATCTGATCTGCTTCCGTTCCCGCATCGATGCGGACGCCTCCGCTCGACAATGCGACCATTTCGAGCCGGTGTTGTTTGAGCAGTTCGCGCAAAGCCTGGGGGCGGTCGCCGAATTCTTTCAGGATGTTCGAGCGAAGCTGAATGCCGCGAAAGCCGATTTCAGAAATGTCTTTGATGGCCTGAATATCATCTCCCTGCCAGGTTATCGAGGCGCAGGCGAAATCTATCTTCGATGGAGCAGGAGTGATTGGAAGATCGAAGTATGAAAGGTCTATCGGCGGATAGAGCGGCGATTCGAAGCGACCGGCGAGCGCGGGAAGCGATGAGGCAGCGGCGATGGCTCCGGTCAGAAAAGAGCGACGAGGAATTGAGGCGGACATCAATCTTCTCCTTTGCAGGCTGTCGGTTGATTGAAGCTAGTCTTGCGTGCCACAAAAGATACAAGAGACCGGCGATTGTGGCAAACCGATTTGCAGGATTTCCCTGTCGGCTATTGACATTGCCGGTCATACTAAATACCTTTGCCCTGTTGCTGCGAGGCAGCGGCTGATGCCCGATTCAGGAAGGTTGACATACACGATGAATTTTATTGCTTTGCGCCGTCAGGCGGCTCAGGAAATCGATCTCAACAAAGTTTACGATGCCATAGTGGTCGGATCAGGCGCGGCGGGCGGCATGGCCGCTCACGTCCTGACTGCGCGCGGATTGAAAGTGCTGCTGCTCGAAGCGGGCAAGAAACTCGACATCGATAAAGAACTCAAATCCACAGAGTGGCCTTACGATCATCCCCGCCGGGGAGAGATGCCGCCCGGCTCTCACGCGCTCACTCCCAACGAGTACAACATCCGAAAGCCGCCCTACGCCGCAGGCACCAGGCATCAGCATGTTTACTCTTACGTGCAAGGATGGGGCGGCCCCGATTACAGCCGAAATATCGTCGTCGATGAGCGCGATCACCCCTACACCGGAACCAATTATGCCTGGGTGCGCGCGCGCTGCCTCGGAGGCAAGACCAACATCTGGGGGCGGCTCGCGCTTCGTCTTTCGGATTACGATTTCAAGGCAAAGTCGCACGACGGCTATGGCGAGGACTGGCCGATCTCTTATAAAGATATCGCACCTTACTACGACAAGGTCGATCTCTACCTGGGTATTTCAGGCCAGAAAGAAAACCTGCCGCACCTGCCCGACAGCATCTTTCAGCGACCGACGAAACTCAATTTCGCGGAAGTGCGCCTGCGGCAATCGCTCAGGAAGATGGGCCGCACTCTGACGCCTTACCGCGCGGGAGTTACCACCGAGGGCCTCAAGCACAATCAATACAGAAGCCGGTGTTTCGGGCGCGGCGCGTGCTCTCGCCGAGCGGGCGGCTGCGATATCCACGCGGCATTCGATTCGCCCACAGGTTTGATCTATCCCGCGATGGACACCGGCAACCTGACGCTGAGGACCAACTCGATAGTTCGTGAAGTCACCGTCGATAAAAACAGCGGCAAGGCCAGCGGTGTCGCTTTCATCGATGCTGAAACCAATAAGACCTACGAGGTGAAAGCTAAAGTGGTGGTGCTTGCGGCTTCCACTCTCGAATCGGCGCGGCTGATGCTGCTGTCGAAATCAATCGCTTATCCAAACGGCATCGGAAATTCGAGCGGGCACGTGGGCCATAATTTCTGCGAGCATGTGATGGGGCCAGGCATCGCCGGACTCGTAAAAGAGCTCGTGGGCAAGCCTCGCACTCTCGATGACGGAAGGCCCGGCAGTTTTTACATACCGAGGTTTCGCAACCTCGCCGAGCGCCACAGCGATTTCATTCGCGGCTACGGATTCGAGGGGGGAAGCGGAACAGGCATGTTTCCGGGCAACGCGCTGGACACGCCGGGCTTCGGCTCGGAGTACAAGAAAACGGTGCGCGACTATGCGGGCGCGTTCATCGAAATGGGCGCGTTCGGAGAAGTGCTTTCGCGTTATGAAAACTATGTCGAAATCGATCCGCAGATGAAAGACAGATGGGGCGTTCCCGTGCTGCGCTTTCATTACAAATTCGGCGACAACGAAAAGAAGATGGCCGCAGACATGGCCGAAGCGGCGCGCGAGATGTTCGAGGGGGCAGGAATAGAAGTCCTCGGAGTCAACCGCGAGACGCTCACCGAGGGCTGGTCTATTCACGAACTGGGCACGGCCCGCATGGGCGCTGATGCGAAGACCTCCGTGCTCAATCAGTTTCAGCAATCCCACGATGTCAAAAACCTCTTCGTCGTCGATGGCAGCAGCCACGTGAGCGCGGCGTGTCAGAACCCGACCTGGACGATAATGGCGCTGTGCTGGCGTTCGTGCGATTATCTTGCCGATGAGTTGGGAAAAGGAAACCTGTGATGAAGGAAGAACGCGAAAAAGATCAAACTGAATCGATTGCAGGCGACGAGTTGTCGCGTCGCCGGATGATGAAGCTGACGGCTGCCGGAATGACTGCCGCGCTGGCAGAGAAAATCGCCGCTGCCAGCGAAGTCACCCAATGGCGCGCGCCCGTTTTTTTCACCCGCGCAGAGTTCGCTATGGTCGATGAGTTGACCGAGATTATCATCCCTGCCGACGATCACTCGCCAGGCGCGCGGGCCGCCGAAGTCGCTGCTTACATAGATAAGCGCATGTCCGAATCTCTCGAAGAAGATACGAAACAGATGTGGCGCAGCGGATTGAAACTCATCGATGCGATTTCCCGGCAGATGCATGGCCGCTCGTTTATGCAATCGAGTCCTGAACAGAAGGTGGCATTGCTGAAGCGAATCTCGAAGAACGAAATGAACCCGCAAACAGAAGAAGAAAAATTCTTCAGAGAGTTGAAGCGCCGCACCGCCCGAGCCTACTACACTTCGAAGATAGGCATTCACAACGAAATGGAATACAAAGGAAACACCTCTCTGAAAGAATTCGCGGGGTATGACGCAACGTAGAAAGGATTCTAAGGATTTTCATGAAGACCGAACAAAGCCGCTCGAAAATATCCCTGCCTGCTGATCGCTATTTCGATCCTGATCCCCGTCAGAAAGGAATCGCCCAACTCCTCTACTATCAGGTAGCCGACAAGCCTCTCGTCTGCCCGCACGGCCACGTCGATCCGCGCCTGTTCGCTGATCCCGATTATTCGTTCGGCACGCCCGCCGACCTGCTGCTCATCCCGGATCATTACATTTTCCGAATGCTTTACTCCGTCGGGATACCGCTTGAACGCCTCGGCATTCCGCGACTCGACGGCGGCGAGGTCGAGACAGACCATCGCCGAATCTGGCAAATCTTCGCGGATAATTTTTACCTGTTTCGCGGCACGCCCACCGGGATGTGGCTTTCGCATGAACTTCACGATGTTTTCGGAGTCGAAGACAAACTGACCCCGGAGTCGGCGCAGGAAATCTACGATCAGATCGAAGAGTGTTTGCGGCAGCCGGAATTCCGCCCGCGCCGTCTGTTCGAGCGGTTCAATATCGAAGTCCTCGCCACCACCGACCCCGCGACCGACCGTCTTGAATCTCATCGCGCCATTCTTGAATCGGACTGGAAGGGAAGAGTCGTCCCCACGTTTCGACCCGACGGCGTGATAAATATTGATCGCCCCGACTGGCTCGCCAATATCGAAGCGTTGACTGAGGTCAGCGGCATCGATGTCACGAGCTATCGCCGGTTGATAGAAGCGATAGAAAACCGCCGCGCCTTTTTCAAATCCATGGGCGCGACGGCGACCGATCACGCGGCTCTGACTCCTTACACCGAAGAGTTGTCTGACGCGGAAGCTGAATCGATATTTCAGCGCGCATTGAAGGGCGAGGCGTCGAGCGACGACGCCTCGCGGTTCACCGGCCACATGATGATCGAGAGCGCGCGCGCGAGTATAGAAGACGGGCTGGTGATGCAGTTTCATCCCGGCTCATATCGCAATCACAACCGGACGATCTTCGAGCGATTCGGAATGGACAAGGGAGCCGACATTCCCGTGCCTGTCGAATACACCCGCAACCTGTTGCCGCTTCTTTCGAAGTACGGCAACGATCCGCGTCTGACTCTAATACTTTTCACGCTGGACGAGACCGTCTACGCGCGCGAGCTTGCGCCGATAGCAGGCCACTACCCGGCAGTCAAACTTGGGCCGCCCTGGTGGTTTCACGACAGCCTCAACGGCATGCGGCGTTATCGCGATCAGGTGTGCGAGACAGCCGGGCTTTACAACACTGCCGGATTCAACGACGACACGCGCGCCTTTCCATCGATTCCGGCCCGTCACGATCTCGCGCGCCGGGTCGATGCCAACTGGCTGGCAGGGCTGGTCGTGCGGGGCATAATCGATATCGAGGATGCCGAAGAGATGATTCACGACGCGGCTTATCGACTGGCAAAGCGGGCCTACAAGTTCGATTAGACGGAGGCTGCGGCGTTGATCGGCAAAGGATGTGAAGATGGGCTGCTCGCTGAATCCGAGATTCAGGAGTTGATGCGCGAAGCTCTCGCAAGCGTCGCACTTGACGGCAGGCGCGCGCTCATCATCATTCCTGACAGCACCCGCACCGCGCCGCTTCCTCTCCTGTTTCGCATCTTTCACCATTGCCTCATTGATCGAGTGTCTGCTCTCGATTACCTGATCGCGCTCGGCACGCACAAGCTAATGAGCGAAGAGGCGATCAACAAACTCGTCGGCATCACCGCAGAGGAGCGCGCCGGACGATTTGCCCGCATAAAAATATTCAATCATCGCTGGGACCTGGCAGAAACTTTCCGCACTCTCGGACACATCGCGGCAGAGGAAGTCGAAGAGATAACCGGCGGGCTGATGAAAGAGCCGGTAGCGATTCGCCTGAATCGAATGATATTCGACTACGATCAGATAATTATTTGCGGGCCGACGTTTCCTCACGAAGTGGTGGGCTTTTCGGGCGGCAACAAATATTTTTTTCCGGGCATCGGCGGCCAGGAGGTCATCAACTTTTCGCACTGGCTCGGGGCGGTCATCACCAGCTACTCGGTCATAGGAACCCGCTACACTCCCGTCCGCCGCCTGATAGATAAGGCCGCGTCTTTCATCAATCTGCCGAAACTCTGCTTCAGCCTCGTGGTCAAAGACGGATCGCTTGCGGGCCTTTACATCGGCTCGCCTGAAGAAGCTTACGAGGCCGCCGCCGAGCTTTCTTCGAAGTTGCACATCAGATGGGTCGACCGCCCTTTCGAGCGAGTGCTGTCGGTGATGCCCACGATCTACGACGATATCTGGACTGCGGCCAAAGGCATGTACAAGCTTGAGCCGGTGGTTGCCGACGGCGGCGAGGTGATTATTTATGCGCCACACATCGATGAGATAAGCTACACGCATGGCCGGCTGATAGACGAGATCGGCTATCACGTGCGCGATTATTTTCTGAAGCAGTGGGAGAGGTTCCGTCATTATCCCGGCGGCGTGCTGGCTCACAGCACTCACCTGCGCGGCATGGGTGAGTACAACGCTGAGACCGGACTGGAGTCGCCGCGCATTCGTGTCACTCTCGCCACGCGCATTTCTGAAGAGCGATGCCGGCGTTTGAATCTCGGCTACTGCGATCCTGACCGCGTCGATCTCGACGATTGGCGAGACCGTCAACTGGAGGGCCTGCTGCTTGTGCCCAGGGCAGGCGAGATGCTTTATCGGCTCAAAGCCCAATCCAGCAGAGCGACGACGAAATAAATGAAGACTTGCAAATTAAGAAGCGTCTTATTGAAATGACAAACTTGCAGGTCGCGGGGCTCTCTGCAGCGCAATGGGCAACTCTGGCGAACAGCATACATTCACCAGACGCTTACGGTCTCGTTGCATTTCCTTGTCCTGAGCCAGCC
>CAZPQE010000424.1:0-6217 GCA_964588615.1 uncultured Clostridia bacterium
TCTCGCTTGCTACTGCACCAGCAAGCGAGACGCTTGCGTTCCTTGTGCCAGCCTTTGCGGATATTGACTGTATGCGTGCGCGGATTTACCCACAGCCGAATCTTTTCATCAACGCCTCGCCGCCCCATTAAAACAAAGCCATTCAATAAATCCTGCGATTCGCGTCCCTGTGTCAGGACAGGGCCGCGCTGGCACAAGGTTTGCCCTAAGTGCGTTATTCATATTGAAAGGAGTTCTCCTATGGCCAATCCTGATATGCCAATGAGTGGAAGAAGAAAGTTCCTGAAGCTGGCTGTTCTTGGGGGCGCAGGGGCGGCAATGACCGCCGAGGTAGCGCAGAGTCGCGAACCCAACAAGTCTGCCCTCGACCCGGCCCGCCAGTCCGAAGCAGTGGAAACGGGAAACGCGCTTATGAGGATGCAGCAGGATGTTAAGCGCGCTATGAGCAAGCCTCTCTCCAGTCGAAGCTGGATGATGGTCGTCGATCCTCGCCGATGCATAGGCTGCAACGCCTGCACCGTCGCCTGCAAGTCTGAAAACGTAACACCGCCGGGCGTCTCTTACCGAACAGTCAAGGAGATCGAGACCGGCAAGTTTCCCAACATCAGCCGCATTTTCAAACCTGTCAACTGCGCGCAATGCGACAATCCACCCTGCATGAAAGCAGCCCCGCCGGGCGCGATTTATAAACGCCCAGACGGGATCGTGGCCGTCGATTACGCGAAGTTCACTTCGCGCGAAGCTTTTGAAGCCGCGCGCCGCGCCTGCCCTTATTCCGCGCTTTATTACGATGACGGGAGTTTCTATACCGAAGACACCCCCGGCGGCGTTCAACCATTCGAAACGCGACAGTTCGATGAGTATGAGTCGAAGTACGAGCGCAAGCACGGAGAGGAGCCGATGGGCAGCGTTCGCAAATGCCATTTCTGTCTGCACAGGCTCAATGCCGGTATGCTTCCGGCTTGCGTCAGCACCTGCATCGGCGGAGCCATGTACTTCGGAGACAAGAACGATCCTCAAAGCCTCGTCTCGGAGATGCTGGCCTGGCATTACATCTTCGACATCAACGAAACCATGAACACGCGGCCACGTCTGGTCTTCGTCCTCGACGATATGCCTGATGTCAGCCGACCGAGTTGCGCTCAGTGCCACTACTGAGGAGGGGAAGAATATGGCGCAGAAAAATTTCTCGAATGACGAAACGCCTCTCTCGCATCAGGACGATGACAACCTGATGCCTTCAACCAATGACGCGCGCCTTATGAGTCGGCGCAAACTTTTGAAGACCTCGGCTCTGCTGGGCGGAACGGCGCTCATTGCAAGTCAGATGCGATGGGCCGAAGCTTTTTCCAACTCCGTTTATGCAGAGGAAATCCCGAGCAGTCACGACTACCAACTGGCTCGCCCGGAAAACATACTTTACACGACCTGCCTGCAATGCAATACCGGATGCGAAATCAAGGCGAAGATACTCGACGGCATCGTGGTGAAGATAGATGGAAGCCCCTACGGGCCGCGAACGATGTCGCCGCACGCGCCTTACGACAGTTCGCCTTTCGATATGGCCGCAGTCGATGGCCACATCTGCCCCAAGGGGCAGGCGGGGATTCAAACCCATTACGATCCTTATCGCGTGATCCGAGTGCTCAAGCGCGCGGGGAAACGCGGAAAGAACAAGTGGGTGACGATCCCCTTCGAACAGGCCATCGAGGAGATAGTCTCCGGCGGCTATCTGTTCTCGAATGTCAAAGGCGAAAGGGATCGCTATGTGAAGGGGCTGTCGGACATCTGGGCGGTGCGCGATCCATCGCTGTTGAAAGCGATGTCCGATGATGTGGCCAGGATTTGGGACAAGAAGATGACCGTCGAGGAGTTCAAGAGCAAGTACGCCGCTCATCTCGACAAACTCATCGACCCGGATCATCCCGATTTCGGCCCCAAAAACAATCAGATGGTGTTCATGTGGGGGAGGCTCAAAGCGGGCCGCTCGGAATTCATCAGGCGATTCGTCACCGACAGTTTCGGGTCGGTCAACGCGCACGGTCACACGACTGTTTGCCAGGGGTCGCTTTATTTCGAAGGCAAAGCGATGAGCGATCAGTACAGCAAGGGTAAATGGTCGGGCGGCAAGAAGGCTTACTGGATGGCCGACACAGCCAACGCTGAATTCATCATCTACATCGGCTCAAGCCCGCTCGACGGCAATTACGGCCCGCCGCTGAAAGCAGGGAAAATAACAGGCGGCATAGTCGATGAGAGGCTGAAGATAGCTGTCGTCGATCCGCGTTTTTCAAAGACGGCGAGCAAAGCCTGGATGTGGGCGCCGATCAAGCCTGGAACCGAAGCCGCGATGTGTCTGGCGATGATTCGCTGGATCATCGACCATGATCGTTATGACAGCGCGTTCCTTGAGAACGCCAACAAGGGCGCGTCCACAGCCGCAAATGAGCCGACCTGGACCAACGCTTCGTGGCTGGTGAGGATCGAATCCGACGGGCGACCTTCGAGGTTTCTCCGCGCCAGCGATATAGGACTCGGAGACTCTGACAGCTTCGTTGTAATGAGCGGCGGACAGCCTCTCGCCTTCAAGTACGACGATGCGAGCAAGGTTGTCAAAGGCGATTTGTTCGTCGAGACGACCATTCAGGGCGCGCGGGTCAAGAGCGCGCTTCAATTGCTCTATGAATCGGCGACCAGCAAAACGATCGAAGAGTGGGCGCAAATCTGCGGCGTGGATTCGCACGATATCGTGAAGCTCGCCCGCGAGTTCACCTCTCACGGAAAGCGAGCCGTCGTCGAGCCGCATCGCGGAGTGGCCCAGCACACCAACGGTTTCTACAACGTTCATGCGGTGATGATGCTCAATCTGCTCGTGGGCAACTTCGACTGGAAAGGCGGAATGCTCTACAGCGGCGTGACCTACGATCAAACAGGCTCGACTTCAGGAAAGCCTTTCAATGTGGGCAAGCACCCGTCGAAGCTGACGCCGTTCGGAATCAGCATCATTCGCCACGAGGTCGAATACGAAAAGACGACCATCTTCGCGGGCTATCCGGCCAAACGCAACTGGTATCCGTTCTCAAGCGACATCTATCAGGAAATCATTCCTTCTTCGGGCGATGCCTATCCGTACCCGATAGCCGCGCTGTTCATTTACATGGGATCGCCCGTCTACGCTCTCCCTGCCGGACACACCAACATAAGGTTTCTCGCCGATCCCAAAAAGATACCGCTCATCATTGCCAGCGATATTGTGATTGGCGAGACCTCGATGTATGCCGATTATATTTTCCCTGATCTGTCGTTTCTGGAGAGATGGGAATTTCACGGTTCGCATCCTTCGATCCCGCAGAAGGTGTCGCCCGTGCGTCAGCCGGTCGTTGAGCCGGTCAATGAGACGGTCAGCGTGTTCGGCGAGCAGATGCCGCTCTCGCTCGAATCCATGATCCTGGGGATTGCTGAAAGGATGCGACTGCCCGGCTTCGGACCAAACGGCATTGAGTCAGGCAAGGATTTGAAGCGGCCCGAAGACTATTACCTGCGAATGACAGCCGACATCGCGTTTGGCGATAAATCAGACGGCAGTCAGAAAGTACCTGATGCCAGCGATGCCGAGGTCGAGTTGTTCCTCAACAGCCGCCGCCATTTGCCTTCGACGGTTTTCGATCCGGCGAAATGGGAAAGGGCGGTCGGGCCTGAGTGGTGGCGCAAAGTCATCTATGTGCTCAATCGCGGCGGTCGCTGGGAGAGTTATGACGAAGGCTGGGCGGGCGATCATGTGAAGTCGAAATATGGCAAGCTTGCCAGCATCTACCTTGAGAAAGTCGCCACGACCAGGGGCGCGCTGACGGGCGAGTACCTGCCGGGTCAGGCTGTCTATCTGCCTGTAAGAGACGCGCTCGGTCGAGAGGTACACGATCAGGGGTTCGATCTCAACCTGATCACTAACCGCGAAATGTATCAGACGAAATCCCGCACGATCGTTGATTACTGGCTGCTCGACCTGATGCCTGAGAACTTCATCGTGATGAGTCCTGTTGATGCGGCGCGCTATGGATTGAGGAACGGTGATCGGGCGAGGATCGTTTCGGCAAGCAATCCTGAAGGCGTGTGGGATTTGAATAACAAAGGTAAAGCGCCGATGGTGGGCAAGGTCAAGGTGGTTCAGGGCATTCGTCCGGGAGTGATAAGCTTTGCTCTTGGCTGGGGCCACTGGGCCGTAGGCGCGAGCGATGTCACGATTGACGGCAACCTCATCGAAGGCGACCCGCGACGGGCGACAGGCATTCACGCCAACGCGGTCATGCGGGTCGATGACTACCTGAAAAACACATGCATGATCGACCCGGTTGGCGGCAGCGTGTCTTTCTACGACACGCGGGTGAAACTAGTGAAGGAAGCGTAAAAGACTCGCTCTCGATTCTTAGCCTCTGGCTTTAAGAAATGACCACCCTGCGGGGTGGTCATTTTTTTCTACAGGAGAGCGGTCCGCAATCGCGCCGGATTGACTCTCATTGTTTCGCGGCATACATTCATTTCTGCGAACGGGTGAGACTGAAAAATGGAGATAGAGTCAGTAGTGAAAAATGCAGCGGGGTTTTCTGAGCTCGCAAGGCTTCTCGTCGATGTGGGGCGCGATTTTTACCGTCGCGGATGGGTGATGGGAACGAGCGGGAATTTCAGCGCGGTTGTGAGCCGCGACCCTTTGAGTCTTGCGATAACGGCGAGCGGATTGGATAAAGGGAGGCTGAGGGAAGAAAACATTTTGCAAATCGATGAGCGAGGCGACGTGATTGCAGGCCAGGGGCGGCCTTCGGACGAGACGCTTTTGCATCTGAGCGTCGCGCGCGTGAGAGAAGCAGGCGCGGTTCTTCACACTCACTCGGTGTGGAGTACGATTCTTTCTGAAGCATTCGGTGATGAAGGCGGCTTTGCAATCGGAGGCTACGAGATGTTAAAAGGACTGAGCGGCGTTCGCACACATGAACATAGAGAGTGGCTGCCGGTGATAGAAAACTCTCAGGATATGGCGGCGCTTGCTCAGAGGGTTGAAGACGCGCTCACGCGGCACAAAGACGCGCACGCATTTTTGCTTCGCCGTCATGGGCTTTACACCTGGGGCCACGACTTGAAGGAGGCTCGCAGGCACACGGAGATTCTGGAATTTCTTCTTGAGGTGACGGGGCAAGCGCGCAAGTAGGGTATGAACTTTAGATCAGCCATCGCGAAAAAACATGGAAACCAAAGTTCAGCGAAAAGTAAAAATCAAAAAACCGCCGGTGCTTTTTTCAAAAACCCAGCGAATCATCCGGGCAATCGCGGCTGAGACCGGAGGCACTTTCCTCAGCTACTGGAATTCGCCCGGAGGCAACGTTTGCCAGAACGACGTGCAGGGTCTCTACGAAGTCCTCCAGCGCATAGGCCCGCAGAAAAACCTTCACATCTTTCTAAAATCCAGAGGAGGCGACGGGACGGCATCGCTTCGCATAGTCAATCTTCTTCGACGCTACACGAATCATCTCATCGCACTGCTGCCGCTCGAATGCGCTTCGGCCGCCACGATGATCGCGCTCGGCGCAAACCAGATCAATATGGGGCCGCTCGCTTTTCTCACCGCCGTAGATACTTCGCTCACCCACGACCTGTCGCCCGTCGATCTTCACAATCGCCAGGTCAGCGTCAGCCAGGACGAACTCAACCGCGTGGTCAACCTGTGGAGAAAAGAATCTCACGGCAGCAAAAAAACCTCCGCCGCCGATGCTATGGTCAACCCTTATTCGGCTCTCTTCGAGCATGTGCATCCGCTGGTCATAGGCGCAGTCGACCGCGCAAGCTCGCTTTCCGTGAAGCTATGCACCGAGATTCTGAGCTTCCATCTCGAAGACCTCAGCCGAGCGGAAGAAATTAGCTGGCATCTCAACTCGGCTTACCCGGCGCACGATTACCCGATACTTCAAAAAGAAGCCAAGCGGATCGGGCTGAACGTCTCGGACCTCGATCCGCGTCTCAACGATCTGCTGCTCGACCTGCACGAACTCTATTCCGAGATGGGACAGGAGGCGCTTACCGATTACGACGAGCAGAACTATCACAACAACGAGATAGTCAACATCATCGAGAGCGTGGGCATTCAGGTCTACTATCAGATCGATAAGGACTGGCATTATCGCTCTGAAGAACGGCGCTGGGTTCCCATGCACGACAGCAGTTCATGGCG
>CAZPQE010000425.1:0-6148 GCA_964588615.1 uncultured Clostridia bacterium
CACGGTGTAGATCGATGCAGCGGCTCCGTTGGTGGTCCACTTCTTGTCGCCGTTGATTATGTAATCATCGCCGTCTTTTTCGGCGCGGGTCTGAAGGCTGCCCGCGTCCGAGCCTGCGTTGGTTTCTGAGAGGCAGAATGATATCAGCTTTCTCCCTGTCGCAATCTCCGGCAGGTATTTCTGCTTCTGCTCTTCCGTGCCGCCGAGTATGATCGGGAACGACCCCAAAGCGTTGACCACGTAAGAGCAGCCGATGCCTCCGCACACGCGGGAGATTTCCTCGCACACGATGCACAGGTTCAGCAGTCCCGCGCCCGCGCCCCCGTATTCTTTGGGTATCCACATGCCCATCAGCCCGGTTTCCTTGAGCGCGCCGATGACGCTCCAGGGATATTCGCCCGTGCGGTCGAGTTCTGCCGCGACCGGGCGGACATATTTTTCAGCCACCTCGCGCGCCAGGTCGCGGTAATGTATGTTCTCTTTGGTAAAAAGTTCGTCCACCGATCAATCCTCCTTGCAGTTGTTTGAGCCAGGTATCAATATGTGCCAGTCGCAGATTAAACCACAGGTTTCGCAGATTAAGCCATCGGGAGGTGGAAATGAAAAAACTGCTGTCGCTCGTCGTCGTGCTGCTGCTTGTCGCTCCGCTCTCAGCCCAGAGGCGGGCGACTTTCGATATCATAATTCGCGGGGGGACGGTTTATGACGGAACCGGGCGTCCGGGCGCGCGCGCTGATGTCGGAATTCGCGGAGACCGCATAGCCGCAATCGGCAATCTCGCTTCGGCAACGGCTGCGACCATCATCGATGCCAGCGGGATGGCCGTCGCTCCGGGATTCATCAATATGCTGTCGTGGTCCGTAGATTCGATCATCCTCGATGGCCGCTCGCAGGGAGAGATTCGACAGGGCGTGACCACGCAAATCTTCGGCGAAGGCTCTTCGATGGGGCCGCTCACCGAAGAGATGAAAAAGCGAATGATCGAATCTCAGGGCGATATGAAATACCCTGTCGAGTGGACGACGCTTGCCGAATATCTCCAGTTTCTCGAACGGCGCGGCGTATCGCAAAACGTCGCGTCGTTCATCGGAGCCACCACTATCCGCGAGTACGTCATAGGACTGGAAGACAAGCGGGCGACGCCTGAGCAGATGGAGCGGATGCGCGAGCTTGTGCGCCGCGAGATGGAAGCGGGCGCGCTCGGCATAGGTTCGTCTCTGATTTATGCGCCCGCGTTTTACGCTTCGACCCAGGAGTTGATAGAGATGTGCAAGGTCGCCTCGCGCTACAAGGGCAAATACATTTCGCACATGCGAAGCGAGGGAAATCGCCTCGTGGAAGCGGTCGAAGAGTTGATTCGAATCGCGCGCGAGGCTCGAATTCCTGCCGAGATTTATCACCTCAAGGCCGCGGGCCGTCAGAATTGGGGCAAGATGGATAAGGTGATAGCGATGGTCGAGGCGGCGCGGCGACGGGGGTTGAAGATCACCGCCGATATGTATATGTACCCGGCAGGCTCTACGGGCCTCGATGCGGCCATGCCTCCCTGGGCTGAAGACGGCGGATACGAGGCTCTGTTCAAGCGACTCAACGATCCTGAGACGAGAAAGAAAATAGCCCGCGAGATCATCACCCCCTCCGACAAGTGGGAAAACCTTTATCTTTCGGCAGGCTCGCCGGAAAGAGTTCTGCTCGTCGAGTTCAAATCGGAAAAGTTGAAGCCGCTGACGGGCAAGACGCTCGGCGAAGTCGCCCGAATGAGAGGCAAGACGCCGGAAGAGACCATCATGGATTTGGTATTGGAAGACCGCTCGCGCGTGGGAACGGTTTATTTCATGATGGACGAAGAGAACATAAAAAAGCAGCTTCGACGGCGTTGGGTTTCGATAGGGTCGGATGCTTCATCGATGGCCCCGGAAGAGCCGTTCATCCGTTCGAGCACCCACCCGCGAGCTTATGGAAACTTCGCGCGGCTGCTCGGAAAATATGTGCGCGAAGAAAAAGTCATCACGCTTGAGGAAGCCATCAGGCGATTGACATCGCTTCCGGCGACGAATCTCGGACTTGCGGGTCGCGGTTTTCTGCGCAGAGGATATTTTGCCGACGTGGTGGTATTCGACCCTGCGACTGTTGCCGACCGGGCCACCTTCGAGAAGCCCCATCAATACGCCGTCGGCGTAAAGGATGTGTTTGTCAATGGCGCGCATGTTTTGAAAGACGGCGAGCACACCGGAGCAAAGCCGGGCCGCGCGTTGTGGGGGCCGGGGAAGGTGAAGTAGCGGCGCTCTTCATTTCATAGTGAATGTCCATCTTCGTCGTGCTTGACACGGCCCGTCGCGGCGAGATCGCCATTGAACAAAACGAAGCGGCGGCGATAAGATAGATTGACGAAAGATCGAGGGAGTAGCGATGCCCACACACGACATCTTTCACGATCAGGTCAAAAACGCTCTTATCAAAGACGGGTGACCGATCACTGACGACCCGCTGACAATAAAGTGGGGGAGGAAAAAACTATACATCGACTTGGGGGCGGAAAGATTATTGGCAGCGGAGAAAGCCGGGAGTAAAATCGCTGATGTGCTTGACCTGGAACAGGCTCTCGTCATTATGTACTACGATCTTTTGGAGGAGACGGAGCCTGAAAGGATTTTGTATCTGGCAATCGAGGAGACAGTTTTCGAATCGGTCTTCAATAAACCACCAGGTCGATTGATGCTGAAGAAAAACGGCTGCGCCTGATTGTCTTCGATGCGACCTCCGAGGAGATTCTGCGATGGATAACCTGAATGTCTACCGCGACACCATTGAAAAAGTCCTCATCGAACACGCGCAGATTCCCTATTCTTATAGCGAGTTGGAAAATCGTGTTGTCTTTGATCGCCAGCGCGACCAGTCCCTTTTGATCTGTCTCGGCTGGGATAAAAAGCGGCATGAGCACAGTGTGGTCGCCCAGATGGAAATCATCAACGGCAAAACCTGGATTCAGGAAGACAACACCGAAGAAGGAATCGCCACCGATCTGGAAGCCGCCGGGGTTCCAAAAGACCATATCGTTTTAGGCTTTCGACACCCCGACCTCCGTCAATACACCGACTACGCCTCCGCCTAAAACCCTGGGCCTTTGGTCGAAGTCTTTATTCGATAGATCGCTTTGTCGGCGCAGATGTAGAGCGTCGAGCCGTCATCCCCGAAGGCGCAGTTGGCCGTAGCTACTCCCGTCTCGATGAATCCGAGATGAGTTTTGTCAGGCGCGAAAATGTAAATCCCGCCCGGCCCTGACGCAAACAGATTTCCATCTTTATCGACCTTCAATCCATCAGGAACGCCTCTCCTGATCCTTGCAAAAGGGGTCGCGTCGAAAAACACCCGCCCGTTTGCAATCGTCCCGTCTTCCAGAACATCAAAGGCCATCCACACCGGTCGCGCCTGAAGGACATCGGTCACGTACAGAACCTTTTCATCAGGCGAAAACGCTATGCCGTTTGGGGCCTTGAGGTCTTTGGTCAGAAGCGTTACTTTGCCGTCTGCGGACAATCGATAGACTCCGCAGAAAGGAAGCTCGCGGCGCGGATCGTCGAAGGCTTTGGGAAGTCCGAAGGGCGGGTCGGTGAAATAAAGATCGCCGTTGGATTTGAAGACGAGATCGTTAGGGCTGTTCAGACGCTTGCCCTCGAAGCGATCGGCAAGCGTTTTTTTCGAGCCGTCTTTTTCAAGGCGCGCGACGCGCCGGTCGCCATGCTCGCACAAAACGAGCCTTCCTTCCGCGTCAAACGCAAGTCCGTTCGATCCCGGCTCGCGCCCCTCGAAGGGAGCCGCGCCCGTATACCCGCTCGGCTTCATAAACAGGCTGGCGCCCTTGCCCTGCTCCCAGCGAAAAATGGAATTGCCCGGGATATCTGAAAACAGCAGATATTTTTCCGCGCGATTCCACACTGGCCCTTCGACCCAGTTGTATCCGTCGGCTATCTTTTCCAGTCTGGCGTCGGCAGGAATCAGGGCTTCGAGTCGCGAGTCGAGCACGGTGATGTAACTTGCGCGCCTGACGGCGGGAGCGGCTTTTTCCTTGCTGTTCGCGGTGTTGGCATTCTGCTGCTCGCCACTGGAGCAGGACGCGAACTGCGCGACGGCCATCGCGCAGATAAACAGCCCCATTGCTTTCTTCATAAACCAAATCTCTCGCCTTTTAGAAATTGAGAATGAAGAATTGAGAATTGAGAATCAGCCGTATATTTTCATTCTTCACTCCCCATTCTCCATTCTCCATTTTTCATTCTCCATTCTTCATTCCTTCCTCTTCGACTCATTCGAGCAGTCGTTCTTTCGCGTATCACGAACAGGCCGCGCTCAAGCGCGAACTGCCGGCTGTTGAAATGAGGAATCCTTTCGACCGGCAAGCTTTCGCCCTCCGACCGCAAATCAGGATCGAAGTCGTAATCCATACATTCACCTCACATCTGAAGTCAACCTCTGAATCGCAGCCAGCGTGATCGAAGCAGCGATCATAGCAGCCAGCATTGTGGAGATCATCGAAAGCGGCCCGCGAGCATCAAACATCTGCCCCGCAAGCCACGGCAGCGTCATGTATCCGGCGCTCGCCCCCAGCACCAGTCGTCCTGTCGTCTGCGCATCTACGGTCAATCGCTTCTCGGCATACGAGAGCATCGCCGGGAAGACCGACGCCATCGAAAGCCCCAGCCCGACGGTTCCCGCCCAGACAGCCGCAGTCGAAGCGGGAAAGAAAATAATCAACCACAAACTCGCTATGCATCCGGCAAGATCGGCGGCCAGAATCGCCTGCGGGATCAATCGCGCCGCAAGCCAAACACCGAGCAGTCTTCCCATAGTGAGCGCGCCCCAGAAGGCCGAAGTCAGATAAGCCGAGGTCTCGCGGTCGGCAACCCCCTCGGCCAGAGCGAATGAAAAAATCCATCCGCCGAAACCGCCTTCGACTCCGACACAGAAAAAAAGAAAGACGGCGATGAGCAACACAAGCGCGCGATTCGATTTCTTCTTTTCATCTTCTTCAAAAACTGCTCGCGCCTCGGGACCGCGCAGGCGACCGAGCAGCGCGGCCACAGGAATCGTCAAAAGAGCTATGACCCCGTAAGCCCGCAGATCGCTGTCCGCCAGAGAGCCTGCCTGCGCAACGATGATCGGTGAGAGGAACGAGCCGACACCGAATGAGAAATGAAGCCCGTTGAGAAAAGGCCCTGAATCGCTTCCGTTCACGCGGATGAGCAGCGCATTGCCGCCCACATCCAGCGCGCCCTGCGCAAGACCGAGCACAGGCGCGACAGCTATCAACAGCCACAGAGAAGTAAAAAACGGTATGATAGCGATCATCAATGCCGACGCCGCAAGAACCCACGCCAGAACGCGATTGCCGTCGGCGCGGTCGAACAGTTTTCCTCCGACCTGTGAGCCGAGCATGTATCCGAGCGAAAGAGAAACGAACAGCAAGCCGACTTCGCTTGAAGACGAATGCGTCGACCGGGCCAGCGACGGAAGAGTCGGCCCGATGGCGGCCACCATGAGTCCGAGCGCGACGAATGACGCAAAATAGAGAATGGTATGGCTCTTCCAGTTTTCGGCTCGCCTGTTTGAAATGGTCGATGCGCTCATAACCTTTTCCGCCCGCGTCGAGCGGCCCTCAGACAGTTAATGTCATCATCGTTGGAGAGTATTTCCCGTCACTCATCGGCAGGCAGCGCGGGCAGAGATATCTTTTGCGGCCAGGTAGGCGTCTATCGGTGAAAGCAGTACGATCATCATCCAGATGGGAACAGAGACCAGCGCAAGCACCGCCTTTATCGCCAGGCGGCTGCAAAGCGGGCCTGAAATGCGAATCGAAACGCCTCTGGCGACGGCCTTGATGAGAGGCCCTGAAATCGAATGATAAGAGTCTTCATCAAGCAGCCGGGTCGTCGCGCCAAGGGGCGAAGAGTGAGCGGCCATCTCGCTTGTGTGCTGGCAGGCTCCGCAGCGTCGGCAGAAGCGATCACTGTCGATCATCTCCGCGCGGCAGGCGCGACAGTTCTTGAGCGTCGCCGTTTCCGTATCATCGAAGTCGCACATGACCGCCTCCTCAGAAAAAGGTACAGCAGGCTGCCAGCCTGCTGGTTCTTCAAATTTTCATCCTTTCAGG
>CAZPQE010000426.1:0-6145 GCA_964588615.1 uncultured Clostridia bacterium
TCGCGCGCACCGACAACGGACCATTGCCGACCGACTGCGACTATCAGTTCTCGATGGCCGGGAGAACTTCTCCCCGGCTGTTGTAGATGTCGAATATCCTGTGCATGCGCTCAAGCTCGACGAAATGCAACTGGCTCAGATCGAAGATCACGCGCATATTGGATTCCAGCACCTGGTTGATTTCCTGTTTGAATGACCTGGCGTTGCTGGCCTCAGGCGGTGTCCCAGGCAACAGCACCGCTGCGGAGTTGCCGATCACTTCAAGAGTTGCTTCCATTGCCTGATTCTCCCTTTATTCTTTCTGTGAGTCGCAGGAGAGCGTGCCACTTTCGTCCTCTGCGCTCCCCATGTCAGTGACATAAGCTATGGACGCATCGAGACACCTGGCGACAGGCTCGGCGATCTTTTTCATCTCGTCAACCATCCGGCCTGAAAGCTCAACCGGAACCTGCTGATGAGAGACCGCTACATTGTAAATGCCGGCTGGTTGCATATTCTGACCATTGGCCTCGATGATTCTGCGAATCTGGGAGGAACTCCGAAATCCATCAGCCTCCTCAGCAGCGTCGATGGCGCAATCGGCTTTGTGCAATGAGAATCGGCTCCCGCCTGAATCACCTCTTCCGGCGTGTCTTCGAAGGCGCGCGCCGTCAGCACGAGGACGACCAGGTCGGAGTTTCTTCTGTCTGAGCGAAGGCGCCTGAGCACATCGAGGCCCGACATCCCCGGAAGCACGAGGTCGAGGAGCATCGCGTCAGGCTTGGCCCGATCGAGAGAGGCGAGCGCCTGTTCTCCATCGGCAGCGACCGTCACCTGATACCCTTCTTTTCTGAGTATGAACTCCAGGAACCTCGCTATGTGACGCTCATCTTCAACCACCAGGAGTCTTGCCGGACGCTCTGCGCATGGATTTGCCTTATTGTGTTGGCTGTTCATTTTACCTCCTGTCGACGCGCACAGGATCGGGGCAAGAGCCGTGCCGTTGGAAGGGAAGAGAGGCCCGGAACGAAAAATGAATCGATACAATGATTTCCGCCGCTGAAAAAAAGCGGAGGGAAGAGAGAAGGGGATTAAGGCTACAAGCGAAAAGATACAGTGGGGAACAACGGCACACCCGCTGCGGTCAGATTGATTCTCTAGGCAATGGTTGTTGGCGAGAGCGGAACCTCAGATTCTGAAGTTCAGATTCTGAAGTTCAGGCGATCCATCTTGAGATAAAGTCCTTTGCGCGACAATCCGAGTTCTTTGGCCGCTTTGGCTATGTTGCCGCCAGACCGGCGCAGCGCCTCCTGAATCATGTTTCGCTCTATGTCTTCGACCGCCTCCGAGAGCGTGACGCCTGCGGCTGATGGAGCCGGATGAGCGCCACTGTGGTAGGTAGTGGCCAGAGCGGATTGAATCTCGCGTCCGGCGCGAACTATTTCAGGAGAGAGAGCGTCGGGTTCGATGATCGTTCCCGATTCAGAGTAGGCCACCAGCCGACGAACCTCGTTGCACAACTGCCGGACGTTGCCCGGCCATTCATAGACCACCATGAGGTCAACGGCTTCTTCCGACATCTGTATCTCGCGCTTGGCCGCTTCCCCCTGATAGAGGTTGAGGTAATGATTGATGAGCGCGGGAATTTCTTCGCGGCGCTCTCTGAGCGGAGGAACCTGTATGCGAATGACGTTGAGGCGATGGAAGAGGTCTTCGCGGAACCGCCCTTCGGCCACCGCGCGCTCAAGGTCGGAATTTGTGGCCGCTATTACGCGAACATCTACGCGGACGGGCTGGTTCTCGCCTATCGGGTGTACCTCGCCTTCCTGAAGAAAGCGCAGCAGTTTGGGTTGGAGGTCGACAGGCAGGTCGCCTATTTCGTCGAGAAAGAGCGTCCCTCGCTCGGCTGCGCGCACTATTCCGGGATTGCCGGCCACCGCGCCGGTAAACGCCCCTTTGCGATAGCCGAAAAGCTGGCTCTCGATCATCTCGCGCGGAGCAGCCGAGCAGTTGAAAGGGAGGAAGGTGTTGAACCTCCGCGAGCTCCCCTGATGGACGGCTCGCGCCAGCAACTCCTTGCCCGTGCCCGACTCTCCGGTGATGAGCACGGTCACATCCGAAGAGCGAATCTTATCGATCTGTTCGAGCACCCGGCCCATGGCCCGGCTCGCGCACAAAAAGCCCGGCATCTCGACGCGGGCCAGAAATCGCGCCGGGTTGAAGACCTGCGCTCGTCGGTTCTTGTTGCGAAGCAGTTCGGCCTCAAGCCCCTGCTCGACGAGCGAGACCATAGGGTCGAGGCTGAAGGCCCCTTCGAGGAATCGGGCGGCTCGCGGCTCCAGGATTCGAAGCAGGAAATTCGATTGCTGATTGTCTGTGAACGGGTAGATGAAATAACGCGAATAATCATCGGCGGGGACATTTTTCAGAAACTCGACTTCTTCGTGCTGCTCTCTCTCGTTCATCCCGACCGAGGCCGCCGCCTGAAACTCCCCATTACCGGCCTCTTCCTCCCGGCTCCGCTCGACGATTATGGCGGCGCGGCCCTGTGCCTGAGCGCGGGTTATCGAAGCGAATTCGTGGAGGAGAAGCTCGCGCATCACCGACGCGCGCACGAGCCGCTGGGCGATGAATCCGTCCATCGCTGAAGCCAGATCCAACATCGTCCCCTGCTCCTGCGAGCGGGCCGCAGACGAGCCGTACTCGGAGGCTGCGCTGCGAAACTCCACCGCGCGCGCCCGCAGCGAGGAGAGGAATTCTTCCGCATGGCGAAGGTCGATTGCCGCGCCGAGGCGCGAGAACACTGACCTGGCTGCCTCGACCTCCTCCTCGGCCGCTCCTCTCTGACCGAGCCGTTCGAGCATGTGCGCATAAGCGACGCGGTTGACCGCCGAACCGTACATATTTCCGTGAAGATCGAAAATCGAACTGCTCTGACCGAGTGATTGAATGGCGGCGGCGATGTGCCCTCTGGCGCTTTCGATCCTCGATACCATTCGCATCATCAGCCCCCAGCCGAGCATCGTGGGAGAGTCGCGCAAAAAGGCGGCCACGTTCGACACCAGTCGGCTGGCTCGTTCCACCTCTCCGGTCTGCAACAGCGCCTCGGAGAGCCACAGCCTGGCATCGACTATGAAGCGATGATCGCCCGTTCTTTCGCAGGTCTCGACGACATGTTCGAGAGGCTTGATCGCCCTCTCGGCCTGGCCTTTGATTATGTAGCTGCGACCGATGGTTATGCGGGTGCTCAAAAGCCCCCATTCTCCGGCCTTGACCGGCAGCAGCGCCTGAATCGATTCTTCGAGCAGGCGATCGGCCTCCTCTATTTTTCCCTCAAGCAGGTAAAGCTGGGCCAGAGTGTCGAGCGCGCCGCCGTATTCGGCGAACATGGAAGTTTTTTCCAGAACCTCTATGGCCGATTTGAGAAGCTGTTCGGCGCGACTCCACTGGCCGAGCCAGATGAGTTTTTCGGCCAGATTGTTCTGGTTGTTGGCTACCAGGAAGGCATTGCCCGCGCGTCGAAAATGATCGATGCATTTTTCCCAGGCTCCGAGCGCCTTATGCGTAGACCCCAGGTTGTCATAAGTGACCGCCAGGTACATGTAGGCGCGACCCAGGAGTCCGTGTTCTTCGCGGTATCCTATGATGGCCAGAGCCTGCTTGAGCGATTGCAGCGCGCTGCGAAAGTCGCCGTCGTAAGCAGCGATGTAGCCGATGTTGATGTAGGACTCAGCCAGTTGCCGCCAGTTTCCGGTGATGCGATAGTGTTCGAGCGCAGATGTGTAGTAATCGCGGGCGATTCGCACTTCGGAAAAATTCCGGTAGGCGCGGCCCAGCCCGAAATAGCACGCACCCATTCCGGCGTGGTCTTCCCTCTGTCGGGCTATGGCCATCGATTGATTGAACAGAGCTATGGCGCGGGGGATATCGCCGCAGAAAGAATGGCCCCAGCCCAGGCGTATGAGTACCATCATCTGAGTATGCTCGCTGAGGCGGGCGAATTCCGAAAACTTCTCGTATTTGAGCAGGGCGTCGAGTTGCTCTTTGAACAGGCCGCGTTTTTCCAGGGACTCGGAGAGCGAGCAGCGGATGAGAGCCTCTTCCTCCGGGGAGCGCGAGCCGAGCCGGAGGGCTGACCTGAAATGATCGGTCGCCTCTTCGAAGCGGCTTTCTTCGAGCGCGGCATTACCGGCGGCAAGATGATCCTGCGGTTGCCGGTTGCCAAGTGGGTCTCTGCTCGCCATCGGGGTCTTCCAATCGAGGGCTGACTTATTTTGTGCCTGCACTCAACAGGTGAGGATCAGGGCTTTTTCCATTCTGTTTTCTGCTCTATCCCCTGAAGACCTCCCGATTCTATTAGCCTGCCGTGATCTAGTCAAGAGTTGCCACATGGTATTAGAATCCTGTTCTCAGGTCATAAAACGCAAGACGCACACCGTGACTCTCACCTGAAGTTCCAGCCTCGACGTTTTGCGTTTTATCTGTCAGGGAGGTATGCAACGATGTCCGCTCAAACCACCCCCGGCCCTTATCGCGATGTCACCGCAGGAGAGTTGCTCACTCTTCTGGCGCGCGACTACCCGCAAAACGAAGCTCTCATCTATCCCGACCGCGCGCTGCGCTACGATTTCAGCCAGTTGGAATGGATGACCCGCCAGATAGCCAAAGGGCTCATCGATGCCGGAGTCGAGCGGGGCGACCGGGTGGCGCTGTGGGCCACCAATATTCCTGAGTGGGTCATACTGCAATTCGCGCTGGCCCGCATCGGCGCGATACTGGTCACCGTCAACACCAACCTGCGCGGCCCCGAAATCGAATACCTCCTCAAACAATCCGAATCGAGCACGCTCATCACCATCGCCGGATTCCGCGATGTCAGCTATCTCGATACCATCTATGAAATCATCCCTGCGCTTCGCTCCTCCGAAGAAGGCGCGCTCGATACCTCTGACTTCCCCTTTCTGCGCCGGGTCATCTACATCGGCGAAGACAACCCGGAAGGCATGATCCGGTATGATTCGCTGCTCACCCGTTCCGAACGAGTGAGCGATGACCATCTCGACGCGCTGGCTCGTGCGCAGAGCCTCGACGACGTGATAAACATGCAGTACACCTCCGGCACGACGGGGTTTCCCAAAGGGGTGATGCTCACCTCCCGCAACATAGTCAACAATGCCTACTGGCTCGCCGAAGGGCTTGCCTTCACTCCCCGTGACAAACTGTGCGTGCCCGTACCTTTCTTTCACTGCTTCGGCTGTGTGATAGGCGTGCTCGGAGCCTTCACTCACGCGACTGCCATCGTGCCTCTCGAATGGTTCGACCCGCTTCGTGTGCTTCAATACGTAGAGCGCGAGCGATGCACCGCGCTTTACGGTGTGCCCACTATGTTCATAGCCGAGCTTGAGCAGATGGATTTTCACAGCTTCGATCTTTCAAGTCTGAGGACGGGCATAATGGCCGGATCGCTTTGCCCCGAACCGCTGATGCGAAAAGTCATGGATCGCATGAATCTGAAGGAGATGACCATAGCTTATGGACTCACGGAAGCTTCGCCCGGAATCACCCTGACTGCGCGCGACGACAGTCTGGAACTTCGCACACAGACCGTAGGACGAACTCTGCCGGAGGTCGAAGTGAAGATAATCGATCCGGCGACGGGCGAAGAATGCCCCCGCGGTGTTGCGGGCGAGCTTTGCTGTCGCGGCGAAAACGTGATGAAAGGTTATTACAACAATCCGAAAGCGACCGCCGACGCCATCAACCTCGAAGGCTGGCTGCGCACGGGCGATCAGGCGACGATGGACGAAAGCGGTTACGTGAGAATCACAGGCCGCATAAAAGACCTGATAATCAGAGGCGGAGAAAACATCGCGCCCAAAGAGATAGAAGATTTGCTGATGACCAACCCCCATATTGCCGACGCTTATGTCTACGGCATACCCGATGAAAAGTACGGTGAAGAAGTCGCGGCTGCCATTCGGTTGAAACCCGATGAGACATTGACCCTCGAAGATATACGCGCGTTTTGCGAAGGCCGCATAGCCAAATTCAAAATCCCCCGCCACATCCGCTTCGTTGATTCCTTCCCGATGACCGCTTCAGGCAAGGTGCAGAAATTCAAGCTGCGGGAGATGCATGTCAGAGATGAAGAGGAGCAGGGGGGCAG
>CAZPQE010000427.1:0-6132 GCA_964588615.1 uncultured Clostridia bacterium
CTATCTCCTCGCTTGCGATAGCAGGATTGAACGCCTGAAACAGGGTCTCGGTTCTGACGGTCGCATACTGGAATGCGCCAAAGAACCACAGGCGATCTTTTTTGACAGGCCCGCCGATAGTCCCGCTGAACACGTTGTTAATGAGCGGGTCAGGCTCTCCCTTGCCGTTGTTGTCGGTTCTGCGCTCAAGGTTATTCAGGGAATCGAACAAGCTCTGATTGCGATGAAACCATCCGGCAGTCCCGTGATAGTCGTTGGTTCCCGACTTGGTGACGATGTTGACTATCCCGCCCTGATTGCGACCGTACTCGGCGGAGTAGTTGTTGGTTATGATCTGAAACTCTCCGACCGCATCGTTGTTGGTGACGAAGAAATTCGGGCCGCCGATAGAGAGGTCGTTGTTGTCCTGCCCATCGACGGTGAAGTTGTTTGAGCGGGCGCGCTGGCCGTTTACTGAAAGCGTAGTCCCATTGCCGTTGACGTTGCCGAATCCGGGGACTACGCCGGGAGCAAGCAAGGCAAGCGTATCGATGCCGCCTCCGGCTGCGTTTGTGGGAAGTTCGGAGACCTTGCGGCTCTCGAAGGAATTCGACACCTGAACCTGCTCGCGCTGGATGAGGTTTTCGCTCCCGGCGGTGACGGTGACGATTTCATCGACCCGCCCGGCCTCAAGCGCGGCGTCGAGCGTGATGTCCTGACCGATATTGACAATCACCTCCTCGAACTTCTGCTTTTTGAAGCCCTGCTTTTCGACCGTCAGCAGGTACTTGCCCGGACTGAGACGGGGCAGGTTGTAGATGCCTTCAGAATTGGTCTTCGTTTTAGTTTCGACTCCTGTTGCAGTATGACGGGCGATGACATCAGCTTCGGCTATCACGCCTCCGCTCTGATCGCTCACCACGCCGCGAAGCCCGCCTGTGGTTGCCTGAGCCATAGCGGGCAGAGATGTGAGCGGAATGACCAGCGCCGCGATCATCATGAAAACGAGCGTCGGGCTGAGTCGTTTGAGTTTGCGCAATCCTTTCATCAGAGTGCCTCCTGATTATTTTCGGGCTGGAGCGATCAGCAGGCACATCCTCAGAATCCACCATTCTGTATTTCAATTGAATTGTGAAGCTGCTGAGGCAGGCCCATGCCTGCGCGGGGATATTAAGGCCGAAGGTGAAGCAAAGTCTTTATGGGGGCGATTAGGAAATGATTATTGTTTTCTTAGGACTGACGGAGGCCCGTTCCCGCGACGTTTTGGAAAGTCAAATTTATGAAGATTCAATTTGTGGAATACTAAACCTGCGCGATGAGCAAACAGATGGCAGAGCGAATATAATCTCTTTGCGCCAGCAGGCGGAAGTTGTTTTCTGAACCCTATCGCCCGACCCGGCAGTATAGCAACATAGTGGCGCGGGCCGACAGCTTGCGCTACATTCAGGCACAGAGGTCATGAACGTCAAGGAAATCACACTCAGGGTTTTCAATTCAGGGCGCGATCAGAAAGGCCGCGCCCGCCCTCGGCGCAAGCACGCCTACGACCGCCACATACTGATTATGACTCTACTCTCCGGCCTGCCCGCGCTCATCACCTCGATGGTGTTTCTCTGGACGGGCAACTACGCCGCAAGAACGCAGTGGACGCTTACAGTGTTGATAGCGGCCTTCTGGCTGGGCTTCGCCCTCGCGGTGCGCGAAAAAGTGGTCTACCCGCTTCAGACTCTCTCGAACCTGCTGGCCGCTCTGCGTGAGGGAGATTTTTCGATTCGAGCTCGTGGCGCGCGCCACGACGACCCGCTGGGCGAGGCTTTGATGGAGGTAAATGTTCTGGGACAGACCCTGCGCGAACAGCGACTCGGCGCGCTCGAAGCCACCGCGCTGCTTCAGACCGTGATGGCCGAAATCGATGTGGCCATATTCGCCTTCGACACCGAGCAGAAACTTCGTCTGGTCAACCGCGCAGGCGAACGACTCCTGGGCCAGCGCGCCGAGCGGATAATCGGGCGCACCGCCGCTTCGCTCGATCTCGGCGACTACCTCGAAGGCGATCTCACCCGCACGATAGAAAAGAATTTCCCCGGCGCTTCATCGCGCTGGGAAGTGCGTCGCAGCAGCTTTCGTGAGCGCGGAGCGCCGCATCATCTGCTGGTCGTTTCGGATCTGAGCCGCGCTCTCCGAGAAGAAGAGCGCATAGCCTGGCAGAGGCTCGTCCGCGTGCTCGGACACGAGCTCAACAACTCACTGGCTCCGATTCGCTCGCTTGCCGGAAGCCTCGAAAGCATAATCTCGCGCCACCCGCTCTCCGATGACTGGAAAGAAGACACGCTCAAAGGTCTGGGAGTGATCGCTTCGCGCTCGTCCGCCCTCTCCCGATTTATGGAAGGCTACGCGAGGCTGGCAAAACTTCCCCGCCCCCTGTTGCAGATGGTCGCCCTCGGCGAGATCATACGCCGGGTCGCGCAACTCGAAACCCGCATCCCGGTAAAAGTCATCGATGGTCCCGATCTGACTATTCGCGCCGACAGCGATCAGCTTGAACAACTGCTCATCAACCTCGTTCGCAACGCGGTCGATGCGGCCATCGAGACCGGAGGCGGCGCGCAGATAAGCTGGTCGAAACAGCGCGCGGCGGTGGAAGTGAGAGTCGAAGACGAAGGACACGGGCTTTCGAACACCTCGAATCTTTTCGTGCCTTTTTTTACAACCAAGCCTGAAGGCTCAGGCATAGGGCTGGTGCTGTGCCGACAGATAGCCGAAGTACACGGAGGCAGCCTGTCGCTTGAGAACCGAACGGACGCGCGGGGCTGTCGCGCAAGCCTCCGCCTGCCGCTCTAGCATTTTTATGAGAGTATTCGCCATCGGAGACCTGCACCTCGAAGGAGGGACGGGCAAGACAATGGAGAGGTTCGGCGAGCAGTGGCGCGACCACGACCGCAGGATATTCGAAGGGTGGGAGCGCGAGGGCCGTGATGATGATTTGCTGCTCATCGTGGGAGACTCTTCCTGGGCGATGAAACTCGAAGAGGCTATGGGCGATCTCGATCGCATAGGCCGCATGAAAGGCCGCAAGGTGATGATTAAGGGAAACCACGATTACTGGTGGGCGTCGCAGGCAAAGATGAGGCGCGCGCTTCACGCCTCGATAGAAATCCTTCAGGCGAGCTCGGTCATCATCAATCGAGTAGCCATAGCGGGAACGCGCGGATGGGTCTGCCCGAACGATTCCTTTTTCGAAGAGCAGGACGAAAAAATCTACCTGCGCGAAGTGAGGCGATTGAAGCTGGCGCTTGAGTCGCTGCGCAGTCGCAAGGCGGAATATGATCGTCTGATCGTGGCGCTGCACTATCCGCCGACGAATCGTCAGCATGAGACGAGCGGGTTTACAGAGTTGATCGATGAGCATGGAGCCGACGTGTGCGTCTACGGCCATCTGCATGGAGAAGACATAAAGAGCGGGCTGACCGGGCTGCGAGGTCGCGCGCGTTACCAACTGGTGAGCGCCGACAGCGTCGATTTCAGCCCGGCGCTGATCGAATTCAGTAGGGTTGATATAACGAATTCAGCGGATTTGATATAACGAGATCGATTCTTCCGAGATTTTCCTTGATCGACATACTGAACACGCTGAGGTGGCAACAGATCAAAGCCCGCTGCGGCCTTCGAGCGCATCGCGCCTGCCAGACGCAGCGGGCCTCTTCTGTTTGGCTGAAAACTTTCTCAGCCCAGGATGAAGACCTGGACATAGCCTTCTGCGCTCAAACGCAATCCGCAGACGACGTTTCACCGGCGAAGCTCTGCGCTCACAAGGCGGAAGCCGAGGTTGTTGTTGCGGTTCGCGGGCGCATTCCTGTTGCGGTTCGCCGACCGGCAGTTCTGCGCGTTGTTGTTCCAACTGCCGCCGCGTTTCACCCGGTTCGAGCCTGCTATGGTCATCACCCCAGCCGCAATGATAGCTCAAAAAACTTTCTTCTTGCAGTCAGCGTGTCGGCGTGTAAAATGTGCGCAACCATGCTCGACACCCGCAGCGCCATTTCCTCTTCAATGATCTCGCCCTCAAGATAAGCCGATTCAAGCCCGCGGACTTTACGCTTGAATCGCGTCCATTTTTTTCGGTCAACTCTCATCAGGTTCGGAAAGACGCGAAAGCCCAGAAATTCAAAACCGACCCGGACAGGCGCAAACACAAGCCTCTCTTCTTTCAACTCAAGCGACAACCGCTCTTTCAAAAAAAGCCGGATGGCGGAAATCGCTTTTCTCAACTCGCCTTTGTCGTCGCCGAAAATCAAAAAGTCGTCCTTATAGCGGAGGTAGCCTTTCACGCGCAGTCGTTCCTTGATGAAGTGGTCCAACTCGCCCAGATAAAAATTAGCGAAGTGCTGGCTGGTGAGATTCCCTATGGGCATTCCCTTGCCTACAGGGGATTCAGGCACAGGCTGGTCAATGATTCTATCGAGCAAGCGGAGCAATCGCCCGTCTTTTATTTTTCGCCTCAGCAGGCTTTTCAAAACCGTCTGGTCGATGCTTGCGAAATATTTGCGGATGTCGCATTTGACGACGGAGTGATAGCCACGCGCAAACTGCTGCGCCCTCCCGACAGCCGCGTGCGTGCCTTTGCCCACGCGGCAGGCATAAGTGTTAAAAATCAACTGCCGCTCGAAGATCGGCCCCTTCACGTTGCAGATCGCGTGATGCGCAACGCGGTCGCGGATGTGTGCAGCGCAGATCAAACGGTGTTTAGGCTCGAAGATTTCGAATGAATTGAGTGGGCGCGGGCGGTACTCGCCTGCGATCAACTCTTCCTGAAGGCGGAAGATTTCCGTTTCGAGATGAAAGAGAAACCGCGCCACCTCGATCGTGTTCTTGTGGCCGCGAAAGGCTTTCTTCGCGGCAAGCATCAGGTTATCGAAATCCGCGACTCGCTCGAACAGGTTTCCGTATCGTTTCATCGTTGATTCACGCGAATGTTCAGCCCTGCCGCTTCAGGCGAATCTTCAGCCCCGAAGGGGCGCAATTCAACAGCCCAGCGCAACGCGCTGGGGAAACGGCGAACCGGAAAATTTCCAGCCCTGAAAGGGCGCAATAATTTCAATCCCAAACATATCTCTCGTCATACTCAATATTGTACTTCTTGAGCAGCCCGCGAAATTCATCCTGAAATCCTATTCGCCGATGACGCTCTCTCTGATTTGCGATATACCGCTTGACTCTTTCGACTTGTGATTGCCCGATTGAAAAAGCTCCGTAGCCCGATTGCCAGTGAAAGGCGCTCCACGAGCGCCCTTTCGTTTTTATCCACTTCGATGAATTCGTTTTCACTTCTTCGACAACATCGGCTAATGTCCAGGTTCGTGAGAGAACGAAGAGCGCGTGAATATGATCCTGTGCGCCGCCGACTAAAAGCGATGGTGATTTACACTCACGAAATATCGTCGCCATATAAGGGTGAAGTTCCTTTTCGATTTCGGGAGTGAGAAAGGGTTCTCGATTTTTCGTGCTGAATACCAGGTGGATGAGAATCGAAGATAATGATTGAGCCATCGCGTGCCTCGCTTTCTTATTACGCCCTTTCAGGGCTTGCGGTCGTGGGCGTGCCGTTTCCCCGGTTTCCCAGCGCGATGCGCTGGGCTGTTGAATTTCGCCCTTTCAGGGCTTGCCGTCCGGTCAGCGCCGAAGGCGCGTAATTCAACAGCTTGCCGTCCGGTCAGCGCCGAAGGCGCGTAATTCAACAGCCTGGGCCATCGGCCCAGGAACGCATCAGTCCCGACGGTCAAAGCCCTGTAAGGGCGGAATAATCTGTTCGGAATTTCAATCAACTTATTGCGCCCTTTCAGGGCTTGCGGTCGGGGACGCGCCCTTTTTCCCAGCCCGTTGGACTGGGCTGTTGAATTGCGCCCTTTCAGGGCAATGCCATTAAGTTAAGCTGTGTGTCAGTAGCCCGATGGTGAGGGAGGGCCAGTAGAATCAAGCCCTTGCTGACGCGCGGGCTACTGACACCTTTAAGCCGCCCCCTTAACTTAATGGCATTGCCCTGAAAGGGCGCAATATCGGTCCGGTTATTACTCCCATTCAGGGCTTCGTCTCTCTGCTCACCTCACCCGTCGCATCGCGCCGGGCTAAAGAATTTCGCCCCTTCGGGGCTTGTGGTCT
>CAZPQE010000428.1:0-6112 GCA_964588615.1 uncultured Clostridia bacterium
ACAGCAGCGGAGTCTCAGGATCGCCATCAAATTGCTGGTTCTTGCCGTTTACTTTCAGTTTGATCATAATATTTTTCCTTCGCTAAAAGCCTGACAGTCATACTTCTGAGTCCTTGCGTTTGATTATGAAGGCTCTGACATTAAAAACGATACGACGATACTCGCAAATAATTGTACAATCCTGCAAAAAGTCCGTGTGCGGCATGCGAAGAAAATTCAGCGAAGCGTAAAATGAGTGCATGAACCAAAGAGTAACAAAACGCGACGCGCAAAGGGCGCAAAACAACCGCGAAGAACTCGTTGAACGAATCGCGCAGGCACTACCCGAAGACGGAATCCTGGATGCATTCTCAGGTTTTCGCCTCGCTCGTTCATCCAAGCCAACCGAGCCTGTTCGCTCTGTGTATGAGCCGGCTTTCTGCTTTGTCGCTCAGGGATGCAAGCAGGCGCTCTTAGGCGAAGAAGTTTTCCGCTACGATCCGGGGCATTACTTGCTTTACACCGTTGATTTGCCGCTCACCGTTCAGGTCAAAGAAGCGTCAAAGGAACTCCCTTATCTCGGCTTCCGGCTTATCCTTGATTCTTCGCTCGTCGCTTCAGTCATGATGGAATCCGGCGTCGAGCCGAAAAAAGGGGACGCGACAATCAAAGCAATGGCTGTCGGCCCGATGGACGCCGAACTGCTGGATGCGAGCGTCAGACTGGTGCGGTTGCTCGATGCGCCAAGTGCAAGCAAAGTGCTTGCGCCGCTCATAATTCGAGAGATCGTTTACTGGCTGATGGCGGGAGGACAGGGCGCGCGTTTCAGCCATCTGCTGGCGGCGCGTGCCGGCACGCGCCGCATTTCCCAAGCCATCGGGTATCTGCGCGAACACTTTGATCGGTCGCTCAGAATGGATGACATCGCCCACGAACTAGGCATGAGCGTTTCCGGATTTCATCATCATTTCAAATCTGTCACGGCGATGAGTCCGTTGCAGTTTCAGAAACAGCTAAGACTTCAGGAAGCACGCCGCCTGATGCTTGACGAAGACCTCGACGCCGCAGGCGCCGGATACCGCGTGGGCTATGAAGACCCTGCCTACTTCAGCCGCGACTACAAAAAGCTGTTTGGCGCTCCGCCGCAACGTGACATCACAAAACTTCGTAGCAACCTGGACATGTAAGCAAGTGCCGCTCTTCTCAAGCTAAATCCCTGCTTCGTGATCGGCATCGTCCGAATGCGTTCTCTTGTCGCCGAGAATATCGCAATTACAATCGCAAGCAAAATCGGTGGCAAAGCCGGTTCGTCCCGGTTTGAGCTATCGCAACCTGACCGCTACAATCAATAATTCACGCTGCGGCTCATTGATCGATCAGCCGCAGCTTTGATGTTGGAGGGTCGGGTTGCCTGATATGACACCACTCAAGAGACTGCTCGGCTATTTCGCGCCCTACCGCAGGACGATCCTTTTCGGCATATCCTGCGTGCTCATCAACAACGCTTTCAAACTCACCCTGCCGCTCGTGCTCCGACACGCCGTCGATGATCTCACAAAAGAAATCTCATCGGAAAAACTTCTGTTGAGCGGCGGCTTTATCGTCGGTCTGACTCTGGCGCAGGGAATTTTTCTGTTCCTTCAACGACGCGCGCTCATAAATATGTCGCGCAATATCGAGTACGATCTGAGAAACGATTTCTACTCTCACCTTCAACGTCTCCCTCTGGAGTTTTATCAGAACAATCGCACAGGCGATCTGATGTCGCGGGCCACCAACGACCTGGGCGCGGTGCGAATGATCGTAGGCCCCGCGCTGATGTATTCGGTCAACACCGTCTTTGCCACAGCCATACTCGTTCCGCTGATGGTGTCTGTCAGTTGGCGTCTCACACTGCTTGCTTTCATCTCGATGCCGCTCGTCGCCTTTGCCACTCATTTTTTCGGCAGCCGCATTCACGCCCGCTTCGAACAGGTGCAGGAATACTTCGGAACCGTCTCGAACCGCGCGCAGGAATCTTTCGCGGGCGTGCGAGTGATTCGCGCTTACACGCAAGAGCGAGCCGAAGTTGAAAGCTTCCGCCGGGTCAACCGCGAATTCGTCAACCGGAACCTCAATCTGATCAGACTGTCGAGCCTCTTCCATCCCGTACTTCAACTCTTCATCGGCTTCGGCTTCGTCGCCGTCCTCTGGTACGGAGGGCGTCAGGTCGTCAACCGGGAAATTACCATAGGCCAGTTTTTCCAGTTCAATCTGTATCTCGGCTATTTGATATGGCCGATGATCGCTCTCGGCTGGGTGATAAACCTCTTTCAACGCGGCATGGCTTCTATGGCGCGAATGCACAAGATTCTTTCAATCGAGCCTGCGATAGGCGATACCGCCGCGCGACACGATATCGAAAAGATCGATGGCGAGATAGAGTTCCGCAATCTCACCTTCAGCTACGATGGAGCAAACGAAGCGGCGCTCAAAGAGATCGATCTTCGCATAGCCCCAGGGCAGACCATAGCATTCGTGGGCGCGGTCGGGTCGGGCAAATCGACTCTGATGAACCTTATACCGCGACTGCTCGACGCCGAGCCTGGACAGATTCTCATCGATGGCCGTCCCATCCGCGAGTTGCCTCTCAAAGCGCTTCGCTCTTCGATAGGCTACGTTCCGCAGGAAACTTTTCTCTTCAGCGAAACGCTTGCTGAAAACATAGCCTTCGGAGTTGAAAGCGCGACCCGTGAAGAGATAGAAGCGGCGGCAGAGCAGGCGGGCATCGCCGCAGACATTCTGGAGTTTCCCAAAGGCTATGAGACGGTGCTGGGCGAGCGAGGCATCACTCTCTCAGGCGGGCAGAAGCAGCGCACCGCGATAGCCCGCGCGCTCATTCGCCGCCCGAAAATTCTGATACTCGACGATGCGCTGTCAGCAGTCGATACCTACACTGAAGAAAAAATCCTCCGTCATCTTCGCGTGCAAATGCGAGGCCGGACGAGTTTGATAGTTTCGCATCGAGTCTCGACGGTCAAAGACGCCGATCTGATCGTAGTCCTCGATGACGGCAGGATCGCAGAGCGCGGCACTCATGACCAACTCATAGCGCGCGGCGGTCTGTACGCTGAATTGTATGAGAAGCAACTGCTCGAAGAAGAACTGGCGGCGAGTTAGGGGACAGGGAACAGGGAACAGGGGACAGGGGGAGCAGGTATGGCCAAAATCGACTCACATCGAGACATGATTGTTTGGCAGAAAGCAATGGATATGGCAGTGGAAGTTTATCGTCTTACTTCCAGGTTCCCAGCGACCGAGACCTATCGTCTTACGGCACAAATGACACGGGCAGCGGCTTCAGTTCCGGCCAATATCGCAGAAGGTCACGCCAGAGGAGCGAGGAAAGATTACTCGCATTTCCTGGCTATTGCGAAAGGATCGTTGATGGAGACAGAGACCTTCCTGATGCTTTCGGTAAGACTTGGATATGTTAAACAGGAAGAAGCAGCGAAGACATTGGAGATCATCACTGAAATCAGCAAAATGATCACTGCGATTCGAATCAAACTTCAAGACACAGGAGCGAGATAGCAAATTGAATAAGCAGTCATCGTGTAACCCGGAACAGCCCAATCGCCCTGCACTTGGCCACTTGGCCTGTTCCCTGTTCCCTGTAACCTGTAACCTATGACATCTCATCACGAAGAAGAAGTATTAGGCAAGGCTTACGATTCGCGTTTGATGCGCAGGCTGTTGCGTTATCTTTGGCCTTATCGCTGGTATGCGCTCACGTCGCTCGTCCTGACTATTCTGAGCGCGCCGCTCGCTCTTTCCGGGCCTCCGCTCACGAAGGCTGCAATCGATCTCTACCTCGACCCCAAAGCTCAACCCACGGGGTTCGCTCTCATCCTGAAAAATACTGGCGAGTGGCTCGGCTTCGACGGCGGCAAGTACGAAGGCATCGCGTTTATCGCGATTGTTTTTTTACTTGCCAGCCTGCTCGCTTTCGCCGTGCAGTATACGATGGCCACCGTGATGCAGACCATGGGTCAGTACATAATGTACGACCTGCGCAAAGAGATTTTTGCCCATCTGCAAAAGCTTCCCATTCAGTTTTATGATCGCAATCCCGTTGGCCGGTTGATGACCCGGCTGACGACCGATGTCGATGCGCTCAATGAAATGTTCACCGCCGGAGTCATCGTCATATTCGGCGATCTGGCGATGATCTTCTACATCGTGATATGGATGTTTCAGGCCAACTGGCGACTGGCGCTCGTATCGTTTGCCATCCTTCCGATGCTTGCCGCTCTGACTGTATGGTTCAGGCTCGGAGCGCGGACAGGTTTTCGCGCCGTAAGAGTGCGCATAGCCCGGATCAACTCGTTCCTTCAGGAGCACATTACCGGAATGCCTGTGGTGCAGTTGTTCAACCGCGAAGAAAAAGAGACGCGGGAGTTCGAGCGCATCAACGACGAGCACCGCAAGGCCAACATCGATACGATTTTTTATTACGCGGTCTTTTATCCTGCTGTCGAAATCATAGGCGCGATAGGAGTCGCGCTCATCATCTGGTACGGAGGCGGGCAGGTCATTGAGGGAGTTGCGACCATAGGCACGCTGGTGGCCTTCGTTCAACTGGCGCGGTCTTTTTATGAGCCGATATCAGACATCAGCGAGAAATACAACATACTGCAATCGGCCATGGCTTCAAGCGAAAGAGTCTTCAAGCTGCTCGACGAGCCTGTCACCATCGCATCGCCCCCGGAGCCGGTGCGAATGGGCCGCGCTCGCGGTCGAATAGAATTTCGCAACGTGTGGTTCGCCTACAAAGATGAAGACTGGATTTTGAAGGACGTGTCTTTCACAGCCGAACCGGGCGAGCGCGTGGCCTTCGTCGGTCACACAGGGGCGGGAAAGACTACGATCACCAACCTGCTGTTGCGTTTTTATGACATACAGCGCGGGCAGATATTGCTCGACGGAGTCGATATTCGAGAGATGGATCTCGAAGAATTGCGAAGGAATTTCAGCATAGTGCTTCAGGATGTGTTTTTATTTTCAGGCGACATAGCGAGCAACATAAGATTGGGCAATGATGCGATAGGGGATGAGCAGTTGCGGCGGGCGGCGCGCGAAGTCCATGCAGACACCTTCATCAGCCGGTTGACAGAAGGCTACGGAACGGAGTTGAAAGAGCGGGGCGCAGGGTTGTCAGTCGGGCAGAAGCAGTTGATAAGTTTCGCCCGCGCGCTTGCGTTCGATCCGCGAGTGTTGATTCTGGATGAAGCGACAAGCTCGATAGATACCGAGACTGAGATTCTGATACGCGATGCGGTGGAGCGATTGATGGAGGGGCGAACATCGCTCGTCGTGGCGCATCGTCTTTCGACGATTCAATCCGTCGATAAGATCGTAGTGATGCACAAGGGAGAAATCCGCGAAGTGGGAGACCATCAGGAATTGCTAGCTCGCCGGGGGCTTTACTGGCGATTGTATCAGTTGCAGTTCTATCAGGACTTCAAACGCTCGCTTCAGGAAAGCGTCGCCGACGATTGAGCATATCTCGCGCCGGTTCGATGACGGATCAAGGCTTGTCTTCAACTTCCTCATCAGACAAAAGCGGACGGAGACTGCTTGCCGCGCTGACCATCGATACAGCGCCGCTCAGAGCCTCGCGCGATTACCGTCTTTTGTACGCGGGGCAATTCGTTTCGGGCTTCGGCTCGGCTATCAGCTACGTCGCGCTTCCGTGGCAGATGTATCAACTGACGCATTCTTCGCTTACAGTCGGGATGCTCGGAGTGGTGGAATTTCTGCCGATGTTTTTGATGGCTTTCATAGGCGGCGCGCTCGCCGATTACATAGACCGAAGGCGATTGATAATTCTATCTGAGACAGGACTCGCGCTTTGCTGCATCGCGCTCGTCATCAATTCTTTTTTGACGGCTCCTCGTCCGTGGATATTGTTCCTTGTGTCAGGGCTGTTTGCCGCGCTCAACGGCGTGCATCGCCCCGCGCTTGAAGCTTTGACTCCGCGCCTCGTTGATCCGCATCAGTTGCCCGCAGTCGCGGCGCTCAACAGTTTGCGTTTCAACTTCAACTTCATAGTCGGGGCTGCCATTGCAGGCGTGATCGCCGCGAGCCTCGG
>CAZPQE010000429.1:0-6064 GCA_964588615.1 uncultured Clostridia bacterium
GCCCGATCCGCGCCTGAGCGAGTAACGACGCACGCGAAACGGATAAGCATACTCCATCGCTTCGGCAGGCGTGTTGAGCGAGTTGGTCATGTGAGTGTGAATTCCGCTGATGCCGTCCATCGCAGGCCGCGCTCCCATCCCCCCTGAAATGGTTTCGTAATACGCAAACTGACTACCGGTGCGCGCATCCGTGCCGCCGATGGTGAGATTGTTCATCGTGCCCTGGCTTGCGGCAGGAACCATCGCTCCCGATTTCGAAAGGGCCAGTATCAGCGCATCGACTATGCGCTGAGAAGTTTCGACATTGCCTCCGGCCACAGCAGCAGGCGGGCGGGCATTAACTATGGTTCCTGCGGGGACGATGACGCTGATAGGATCGAGTATGCCCCAGCTTGCGGGAACATCCATTGGGATCAGGCAGCGGAAGACATAATACACTGCTGAAACCGTTATCGCCTCGACTGCGTTTATCGGGCCTCGAGCCTGCGGCGCGCTGCCCGTAAAATCGACTGTCGCCCGCTGGGCCTTGATCGTCACCCGCACTCGAATGCGCACAGGATCATTCGAATAGCCGTCGTCATCGAGAAAGTCTTCGGCTTCGTAGACTCCATCAGGCAATTCGCTGAGTCGTCGACGCATCATCTCGGCGGTGTAATCGATCAGGTGTTTTGAATAACGATCCGCTTCGCGGAAACCGTATCGCTCGACGATTTCCAGCAATCGCGTCTGTCCGGTCACTATCGCGCCGAGTTGCGCGGTGAGATCGCCTTCGCGTTCTTCGGGGAGTCGCACATTTGCTGAGATCAACCGCATCACGTCCCTGTTGATTTCTCCGCCGATCATCAATCTTACGGGAGGGATTCGAAGCCCCTCTTGATAGATTTCATCGGCGCGGCCCATCGAGCCGGGAGTCGCTCCGCCGATGTCGGCGTGATGCGCGCGATTGGCCACGTAAAATAACGGACGCGGTGGCGCGGTGACGCGGTGACGCGGAGAGACCCGCGTCGCCGCGTCGCCGTGTCCCCGCATCCCCGCGTCGCCAAAAACAGCGGCGACCATCGTCACATCAGGCAAATGAGTGCCGCCCGCGTAAGGGTCGTTGAGTACGACGATGTCGCCGGGGCCGAATGAGATGGTTTCGAGCGCGGCGCGAACCGACATAGGCATCGAGCCGAGATGCACCGGCATGTGATCGCCCTGAGCTATGAGCGCGCCCTGGCGGTTGAAGACGGCGCAGGAATAATCTCTGCGCTCTTTGATGTTCGGAGAGAAGGCCGAACGACGGAGGCTCACGCCCATTTCTTCGGCGACGGAGGTGTAGAGCGATTTGAATATTTCGAGCTTGACAGGATCGGCTTTCATCGCCACAGAGTCTAACACAAGGTATGGAATTGCCCGACAGTGAGAAAGGATCAACGAAGTTGGCCTGCGCGATGAATCGCTCTCATCGGGGCTCTTAGCCCCTGAGAATGCATGTGGTAATCTCCTGGGGAAATCTTCTGAAAGCGACAGAGATGAACTCGACAGAAATTGCGAAAGTGGTCATCATCGGCGGCGGGGTGATCGGAGCGGCGATTGCGGCTGAACTATCGCGCCACGCCGAAGACGTGTTCGTGCTCGAAGCCCTCCCGCGCGCGGGCGCGGGCGCATCTACGCGCAACAGCGGAGTCATTCACGCCGGGATTTATTATCCGACAGGCTCGCTCAAGGCTCATCACTCGGTTCGCGGCGCGCGCCTGCTTTACCAGTTTTGTGAGAAGCATCGCGTCCCCTGCAATCGCATAGGCAAGCTGATCGTGGCCGAATCCGCTGATCAGCTTGGCGAATTGGAATCGCTCAAGCGGCTCGGCGATGAAAACGGAGTCGAAGGACTTGAGATAGTCGAGCGCAGTTTCATACAGAAGATGGAGCCGAATCTCATTTCCCCGCTCGCGCTCTGGTCGCCAAACACCGGCATAGTCGGAGCGGAAGAGCTTGTCAAAACGCTCGCCCGCATCGCTGTCGAACGCGGCGCGCACCTTCTCACCGGCGCTCGGCTGATCGGCGCTGAAATCAGAAACGGCATGGCTGTGCTGCGCACCGAGCGCGAAGAGTTCGCCGCCCGCGTGGTGATAAACTCAGCCGGGCTTTACGCCGACGAAGTAGCGCGAATGTTCGGTTACGATGAGCACACGATTTATCCGTGCCGAGGTGAGTATGCCGAGACTGTGCCGAGTCGCCGTCAGATAGTCAATCATCTGGTTTATCCGATGCCGCCGGCGACCGGTCACGGGCTGGGAGTGCATTTCACAAAAAACACGTCGGGCGGGCTGCTGCTCGGCCCCAACGCCCGCTATGTCAAAAGCAAAGACGATTATGAAAATGACCGCGCGGGGCTTGAAAGCTTTTTCGAGCCTGCTTCACGAATGGTTCCTCGGCTGAGGCTTGAGGATTTGCGATTGAGCTACAGCGGCCTTCGCGCCCGGTTGTTTCCCGAAGGCACGCATCCGTTTGCTGATTTCGTGATCGAGCCTGACCGGAATCATCCGTTCGTGATTCACCTCATCGGAATGGAATCGCCGGGGCTGACTTCCTGCCTCTCCATCGCTGAAAGCGTCTCCGGGATGGCGCTCACCGCTCTCGGTCAGCAGACAGCGTAAGCATTTCAGCGTTTGACGCAAAACTTGAAGTTTCGCCGCGCACCATTTATTTTAGAAAATCCGGTCGATGAATCGCGATGAAGAAAGCCTTGCAGTGATTCGTCAATTGAGCGACAGCCGGAAGAGAAAGTAAATTTGTGAATGGAAAGAGGAGCGTGCATCCGAATGCTTTGCCGAATTACCAGAACGCGATCATACCTTCGGACAAGCTGGAAAAGTACGCGCTTGATCCGACGCATCCTGAAGGAAAGCACAAAGCGATTGTTTTCAAAAGCGCGCTCGGCTTTGAGCAGTCCGACTGGCGATCATTGGAAAGAAGCATTCTTGATGAGTTGCCATATCACGATGCGGGGCAAAGCAATGTCGGCCCATAGGGAGCTAAATACAACGTCGGGCTTCCGATCACAGGGCCTGACGGCAATACTGCTGAGGTAATGACGGTTTGGATAATCAGACCTGGTACTGATTATCCGAGTCTGGTCACCTGTTATGTTGCAAAGAGGTGAGCCATGATTAGCACAAGAAAAGCCAATTTGCTTGATGTTGTAGAGTTGCTGGAAGATTTGCCTGAGTACAGTGTGAAGCGAGGCGAAAAAGGCACAGTGGTCGAGGTATTTGATCAACCTGAAGAAGCCTATATGGTCGAGTTCGTCGACGAGTCAGGCGCTTCGTCGCGCATTGCTGATTGGGTGAAGCCTGATCAGATAATCAATTCTGGACTTCTCAGCGATATAAAGACATAGGAGAGCGATCACCCCAGAGTAGCAGACTGACATGAAAGAAAAATATTTTCCGAAAGAGATAGAAGAAAAATGGCAGCGGCGATGGGCCGATGAAAAAACTTTCGAGGTCAAAGAAGAACCCGGCAGGAAAAAATTCTACTGCCTCGAAATGCTGGCCTACACTTCGGGTCGCGCGCACATAGGGCATGTGAGCAATTTCGCCATCGGCGATGCGCTCTCGTGGTACAAGCGATTGCGCGGATTCAATGTGCTTCACCCGTTCGGCTGGGATGCCTTCGGCCAGCCTGCCGAGACTGCGGCCATCAAGGACGGCACTGACCCTGAAAAATTCACCCGCGATGCCATTCAATATATGAAATGGCAGTTCCAGCGCATGGGCATTAGCTATGACTGGTCGCGCGAGGTTGCCACCTGCGACGCCGATTATTACAAGTGGAATCAGTGGTTCTTCATCCGCATGTTCGAGCGCGGGATGCTCTATCGCAAGCTCGCGCCCGTCAACTGGTGTCCCAAAGAAAATATTTCTCTTTCGAATGAGCAGGCCGCTGGCGGCCAGTGCTGGCGCTGCGGCACGGCGGTCATTCAGAAACAGTTGATGCAGTGGTTCGCGCGCATAACGGACTACGCCGGTGAATTGCTCGACTCGCTCGACTCGCTCGAAGGCCAATGGCCTGAGCGCGTAATCACACAGCAGCGCAACTGGATAGGGCGAAGTCGCGGCGCGCATGTCGATTTTCAGATCGAAGGCTCAAGTCAAAAGATCACCGTCTTCACCACGCGCATCGATACCATCTTCGGCGCAAACGCCATTATTCTCGCGCCCGAACATCCGACTCTCATCGATATAATCGAAGGCCGCGAGGAGCGCGAAGCGGTGATGGAATTCATCGCCCGCATCAGGAAGCAGGAGCGCACGGGTCGCACCATAGAGAGCCTTGAAAAAGAAGGCGTATTCACCGGAGCGTTCGCCATCAATCCGTTCAACAGCGAGCGCATGCCCATCTGGACGGCCAACTTCGTGTTGATCGAATACGGAACGGGCGCAGTGATGTCTGTCCCGGCGGGCGATCAGCGCGACTTCGAATTCTCGCGCAAATACGATTTGCCTTTTCGTCAGATCAAACTCACTGCAGACGGGCGCGAGATTCCTGTCGAAGAGATGGAAGCCGCTGATGAAGAATGGACTACGACAGTAAACACCGGCGAGTGGAGCGGCCTGAGTTCAGAAGAAGCCAATGCCCGGATGACCGAGCATGCCGAAGCCAGTGGATTCGGTCGCGGGGCTATCACCTTCAAGTTGAGGGATTGGGGCATCTCGCGTCAGCGGTACTGGGGAACGCCCGTGCCTATGATTCACTGCGAAGGGTGCGGCATCGTCGCTGTGCCTGACGATCAGTTGCCGGTCGTGTTGCCAAAAGGCGTGAACCTCTCGGTCGAAGGCGGCTCGCCCCTCGATCACGTGCCTGAGTATGTCAATGTGGACTGTCCCAAATGCAAAGGCGCGGCCCGCCGCGACACTGACACGATGGACACGTTCGTTGACTCGAACTGGTACTACTTCCGCTATTGCGATCCGCGCAACGACGACGCGCCATTCGATTCGGAAAAGGTCCATTACTGGATGCCCGTAGATCAGTATATCGGCGGCATAGAACATGCGGTTTTGCATTTGATCTACACCCGCTACTGGACAAAAGTGATGCGCGATATCGGACTTGTCAGTTTCGACGAACCGGTTTCGCGCCTGCTCACGCAGGGGATGATCTGCAAGGAGACCTATCACTGCCCGACTCACGAATGGCTCTTCCCCGAAGAAGTCATCGACGAGAAAACGTGCAAATTCTGCGGCAATCCGGTGGAAGTCGGTCGCGTCGAGAAGATGTCCAAGTCGCGCAAGAATGCCGTCGATCCGATAGAGATGATCGATATTCATGGCGCTGATGCTTTGCGTTTGTTCGTGCTTTTTGCAGGGCCGCCCGAAAAAGACAAGGAGTGGTCAGACGGCGGGTTCGAGGGCGCTTCGCGGTATTTGCAGCGCGTGTGGCGCATCGCCTACAAGTGGCAAAGTCGCATCGCTGATATAAACGCATACGATTTCCCCGTGATGAGCGAGATGCCGGATTATCAGCGACGGTTGCGCCGCCGCATGCACCAGATCATCCGCTCGATCACCGAAAACTTCGAAGATCGTCTGCACCTCAACACCTGCATTTCTTCGTTGATGGAGTTGACCAACGAGGTTTACTCCTTCGATCAGGCAGTCGATAAAAACGGCAGCGCGTCGGAGGCGGACATAAAGCTTGCGCGCGAAGCGATGGAAGCGTTGATACGAATGCTTGCGCCGTTTGCGCCGCACATCGCCGAAGAGTTGTGGGAAGCCATAGGCCACACAGAGAGCCTCACGCGATCCGAGTGGCCGACCTTCAGCCCTGAGCTTGCGCGCGATGAAGAGATTGAAATCGCCGTGCAGGTCAACGGCAAGCTGCGCACTCGCGTATTCGCCCCGCCCGATGCGAGTGAAGATCATTTAAGAGAGTCTGCGCTTGCGGATGAAAAAGTTCAGGCGGCAGCCGAGGGACGCGACATCGTAAAAGTGATCGTCGTCCCGCGCAAGCTTGTCAACGTGGTCATCAAGTGAAGTGGCGCGAGCAAGTCCTCCCTCACGGTCGGACTACTGACACC
>CAZPQE010000430.1:0-6055 GCA_964588615.1 uncultured Clostridia bacterium
CTCTCGATGGCCGCGCTCGAAACCCTCGCCGTGATAGCTTACAAACAACCCATCACCATACCCGAAATACTTGAGATTCGCGGCAAGACCTCGACTTCGGCCATCAAGACTCTGCTCGACCGAAGGCTGATAGTCGCGAAAGGACACAAGGCGGTGGTCGGTCGCCCGATGATGTACGGCACTTCGAAAGAATTTCTCATTCAGTTCGGATTGAACGATCTTTCGGAGCTTCCGAATCTGGAAGATTTCGAAGACCTGATGACAAGCTGATGATGGAGCGGCTTCAAAAAATAATCGCGGGCGCGGGCATCGCTTCTCGCCGGGCCGTAGAAGAGATGATCCTTCACGGCGAAGTGACGGTCAACGGTAAAATCATCACCGTGCTCGGAACCAAAGCCGACCCCGATCGCGATCACATAAAGGTGCGCGGCAAGCTCATACGCCCCGCGCGCGAGCAGGAGAAAAAATACTTCCTGGTCAACAAGCCTCGCGGCTATCTCTCATCTGTTTCCGATCCCAAGCAAAGACCTCTGGTGACGCGACTGCTTCCGTCAGGCCAGCGAAAAGGTATGCACCCTGTCGGACGACTCGATTTCAACAGCGAAGGTCTGATCATTTTGACCAACGACGGAGAGTTGACCAGCCTCATCACCAGGAGTGGGAAAGTCACAAAACTCTATCGGGTCAAAGTGAAAGGCACGCCGTCGGAAGAGCAGATAGAGCGGCTCCGTCGCGGGATATCGATTGGAGGAAAGCGCGTGGCTCCGTGCGAGATTCGGTTTCTCGAAAAAACCAAAGAGGGCGGCAACACCTGGTACGAGGTCGTGTTGCGCGAAGGAAAGAATCAGCAAATCAGAAAGATGTTCGCCAGCACAGGCCATTCGGTGACGAAGCTGCGTCGCATAGCCATCGGCCACATAACCGACAAGGGTCTGCCCGCGGGCCAGTGCCGCGAGCTTGCGGCGAGCGAAGTGAAGAGGTTTTTCAAACCTGATGCGCGCGCGCCGCGCCGCAAGCGCAACTGAAGGTCTCGATGCCATGAAAAAAATCATACTCACACTGGCCTGCTTATCTCTTCTCGTCCCTGCGGCAGCGGCTCAACAAAAAAACGATCTGGATGATATCGAAGCGACGATAGCGCAGTTCTGGTCCGCGCTCGGCAAACTCGACGCGCGACAGTTGAAAGCCAGTCTCGACTGGCCGTGCTCGATCATCGAAGCGACCGCGACTGATGCCCGTCCCGCCGTCGTCCTGCGCAACGAAGCGGAGTTCGATGAGGAATTCAAAAGATCGGCTCCCGACGCCGACAAGAAAACAGAAAGCGAATTTGCAGGCACGCGCGTCACCGATTTGAAAGTGAATAAGATCAACGATGGCCTCGCCTGCGCCATATACCTCTGCCTGTTCCCGCAGAAGGGAGGCAGGGAACAAAAGACTTTTTCCGCTATAACCGTCCTTCGACGAAACCCGCAAGGCATCTGGAAGATCATTCTGATCACCGTGCCGAAATAGCTCGCAGGGTCTTTTGCTTGTCCGTCCGTCAACCGGCATGGTATAAGGCTTGACTCGATATCGAACTGCTGAAACTCAAATGATTTCTATCATCAAAATCCTCACCAAACCGTTCGTCGCCGCGTTTGCGATGGTTCAGGGCGCGCTCTCCGCGCTGTGGACTTTTCCTTCCGTGCTCGGATCGGCGATGCTCATAGCCTGGGGCGCGGAAGCCGCGCAGTTTCTCATCTCTCAGGGACTCGCGCTGGCGATACTGGCCTGGCTTCAGACCCTTCCCGAATTCGCCGTCGAAGCAGTCATCGCCTGGGAAGCGGGAAAAGCCGCGCATCAATATGGTATCGGAACTCCCGAAGCCCATCAGGCAACCGCATTGATGACCGCAAATTTCACCGGAAGCCTGAGACTGCTCGTCGGACTCGGCTGGCCGATGATCTATGGGACGGCGGCTCTGTTTTATCGCCGGCGGGAGAAAAAACCTCTCCGTGAAATCCATCTCGAACGCGAGCACTCGGTCGAGGTGGTCTTCCTGCTCATCTCTATCGCTTACTTCGTCATCGTCTGGTGGAAGGGCTGGCTCAACTGGATCGATACCGTCGCGCTCACGCTCATCTACGTCATCTACCTCGTCTTCCTCAACAAGATTCCACCGCAGGAAGAAGAGAAGATGGAAGACCTCGACCGCATACCGCGATATATTCTGAGCCGTCGTCCCGCAGCCAGAAACGCTATGATCACCTCGCTGTTTTTAGGCGGCGGGATGATACTTTATTTCACTGCGCACCCGTTCCTCGAAAGCCTAAAAGCGATAGCCCTGGGGCTTGGCATCTCGACTTTCGTATTCATTCAGTGGGTCGCGCCGTTTCTTTCGGAGTTCCCGGAAAAAGTTTCCGCCTTCAACTGGGCGCGCAGAGTGACGACTGCTCCGCTGGCTCTGATGAACATGGTCAGTTCGAACATCAATCAGTGGACGATGCTCGTCGCCATGCTGCCCATCGCTTACGCATTCTCGCTAGGCTCTCTGGGCACGATAGAATTCGATCATCATCAGAGAGTGGAAATTCTTATGACCATAGGCCAGTCCTTTCTGGGCGCGCTGCTGCTGGCCAATATGCGGTTCGCGTGGTGGGAATCGACGCTGCTCTTTCTGCTGTGGGCGATTCAGTTCGCGCTCTCAGGATTTGAAAAGCCGCTCGGAGCGCCTGATCTTCACAACAGCCTCGCGCTTCAGCTTGCCGGGTGGCTTTCCATCCAGGTCGACAGCATAGAGACGTTGGCTCAACGCGGAAAGGAAGCGATCACCGGTTTGTATTTCGCATGGAGCGCAATCATACTTCTGATGGCTTTCCGGCGACGAAGCTTCGTAGCAATAACGGAGTTCCCGAAACTCATGCGCGAGCACTGGTAGCGAGGTTGTTCGCATGCGATACGAAACCATTCTTGTTGCGACCGATTTCAGCGAAAATGCCCAGCGCGCTTTCGAGCGCGCTTTCGATCTTGCCCGACAACTCAGCGCCCGTCTTTACGTCCTTCACGTTCAGGACGAAAGCACGTTGAGGACGGCGATCAAAGAAGGGCTGCTGCGCGAGGACTCGACCGACGAGCAATTACAACAGTCGGTCTCTCAACTGACCCAAGAGCGTTTCTCTCAGATGCTTGCCGGGACAGACCCGACCGAGATCAGCATCACCCACCTCTCTCGTCGCGGCGACCCTAAAGTCATAATCAGCGAATTCGCCTCAGAGATCGATGCGAACCTTGTGGCCATAGGCCGTCGAGGCAACAGCCTCAGAGACCTCGTCGTAGGCTCGGTCGCCGATTGCGTCATAAGAAACTCACCCTGCCCTGTGCTTGTCGTAAGGCGCGACCACTAGTGAAGGCAAAAGGTAAAAGGCAAAAGGCAAAAATGGGCGATCATGTTTCACTTTTGCCTTTTACCTTTTTACTTTTGCCTTATCCTCTTTGACACTTCTTCGCCCCCTACGCTACTTTTAGCCCACGCCTTTTATTTCGAACAGTTCAAGGAGGCAGTTCATTATGCGTAAGATCATCGTTGTCCTTCTTGCGAGTGCGATGATTGCGGCGGCAGCTTGCGGAACCAGAAATCCACTGACTGCTTCAGGCCAGCCTGATCCTCCATTCATAGGCGATAAGCCGCAGGATGCTTATGTCTCCAAATGCCAGCCTGGCCGCTATGGGGGCCAGATGGTGCTCGATCTGCCAGCCGACCCGACGAGTTTCAATGTGGTTCTTGCCGACGACGAGCATACCACCGGAGTTCTGTGGTATCACGTCCATCGCTGCCTGGTCGATTACCGCAACGGCGATGACCCTCCCGCTTACGAACCGGGTCTCTGCACAAGGTACGAGCCTTCGGCTGACGGGAAGGAGTGGACTTTTTATCTGCGAAAGGGAGTGCTGTGGTCAGACGGTCAGCCTTTCACCGCCGATGACGTGGTTTTCACCTACTCGGTCGTCCTCGATGAAAGGCTGGAGCAGACCTCTTCGCGCGACATCTTCCTCGAAGGCAGGGATGAGAATAACAAACCCATCTACCCCAGGCTTGAAAAGATCGATGACTACACAGTTCGCTTCCGTTTGAGCAAACCCAACGTCGAATTCCTCGATGTGCTCTTCAACCTCTACCTCATCCCGAAACACAAATGGGAGAAGTCCTGGAAGGAAGGCAAATTCGGCGAGCAGATGAGCGTCGGTTCGAAGCTTGAGGACAACGTCAGCCTCGGCCCCTATCGCTTGAAGGAGTATGCTGCGGGCGAGCGCGTGGTGCTGGAAAGAAATCCTTACTACTGGAAAGTCGACTCTGCGGGCAATCGCCTCCCCTACCTCGATCGACTGATCTTCGTCATCTCCAAAGATTTCAACACGATTCAATCCAAATTCCTCGCGGGCGAACTCGACGCCATGGGGCGCGTGCGGTCGAGCGATTACGCAAACGTCAAGGCTAAGGAAAGCCAGGAAATAAAAGTCGTCGATATCGGCGCTACTATCGACACTCGCTGGATGGTGTTGAACCAGAACACCGGTCTCGATCCGAAAGGCAAGCCCTGGGTCGAGCCATGGAAACAAAAGCTCTATCGCAATCAGAAGTTCCGGCAGGCTCTCTCCTACGCCATAGACCGCGAGGGACTGGCCAATACGGTTTACGTCGGACGCGCCGAACCGCTTTACTCATTCGTCACCCCGGCAGACAAGAACTGGTACACCAAAGATATTCAGACGTACCCTTATAATCCCGAACTGGCCAGACAGATGCTCGCCGAACTCGGCCTCAAAGATACAAACGGCGACCGCTTTCTCGAAGACCCCGAAGGCCACACCGTAGAGATAGTCATCCATACCAACAGCAACAATGAGGCGAGGGTCAATACTGCCAATTTCATCGCGCAACACTTTCAGGCCGTAGGCATCAAGTCAAGCGCGGCTCCGCTGCCATCCAACTCGATTTTTGGAATGCTGGATTCCAAGTTCGACTTCGATGCCATCGTGCTGGGCTGGGTAGGCGGCATCCCGCCCGGCCCGACCAATTCCAAAAACACGCTGCTCTCTTCAGCTTCGCGCCATGTCTGTTTCCCGAGTCAGAAAACTCCCTCGACCGAGTGGGAAGCCCGCATAGACGATCTCATGCGCAAGATCGAAGAAACCGTAGACGCCTCGGAGCGCAAACGCATGTTTGGCGAAGTTCAGCGGATATGGTCCGAGCAGTTGCCCGAAATAAACCTGGTGGTCGAAAAAGAGGGCATAGCTTACAAAAACAAATTCGGCAACATCCGCCCCTCGCCCCTGCGCCCGCGCCTGACCTGGAACGCCGAAGAGATTTACATCAAGTAGTGATGATTTGTCACTGGTCATTTGTCACTGGTCATTTGCCCTCGTTTCGACAAAGGACGAAGGACAAAGGACAAAGGACTATCATGAAAACCTTTCTCCTGCGACGAGCCATTGCCGCCATACCGCTTATCATCGTCGTCACTTTCATCACTCAGGCTATGCTGGTGCTTTCGCCCGGAACATACTACGACGAACTGTCGCTCACTCCGGGCATATCTCAGGAGACCATCCAGCGGCAGATCAAACTTCATCACCTCGACACCGAAAACGTAGTTGAGCGGTACTGGTACTGGCTGTGGCCGGCGCTCAGGGGCGAGTTCGGATATTCGTTCCGCTACCGCGCTCCGGTGTGGGAACTGATCGGCGAGAGGGTCGCAAACACGCTGCTGCTGACGGTCTCGGCGTTGATTTTTTCGTGGGGGCTGGCTATCCCGCTCGGCGCGCTTGCGGCACTCTATCGCAATGGCTGGATCGATAAGCTGTGCAGCTTCATTTCGTTTTTCGGGCTTTCGATTCCGAGCGTCTTCTTCTCGCTGCTGATGGTGATGCTGGCCGCGCGGACGGGACTGTTTCCCGTAGGCAGCATGCGCTCGTCGGCCTACTGGGACGAACTGACTTTGTGGGGCAAGTTCCTCGATGTGCTGTGGCATCTCGCTCTTCCAACTCTGGTGCTGGGGACGATCGGCCTCGCGATCGC
>CAZPQE010000431.1:0-6010 GCA_964588615.1 uncultured Clostridia bacterium
CCATTATTCCGAGGCAGAATGTTATTTCCCGGAGGGAGCCGCAAGACGGTCAATCTCAGGCTGAGACTAACTCGGCTTTCCTGATGAAATCCGGATCAATCGTCACGCCCAGACCTGCTCCCTCCGGGATTCTTATAATTCCTCTTTCGCTTCTGAGCGATGACGTATCCGACGAAACAGGAAAGCCGTCATTGCCTTTGTACTCCTGAAACTTTCCGGCGTTGGACACGCAAGAAGCGAAATGCAGGGCGTGCAGATAGCCGAGACCATAGCCGGAAATGTGCGGTGTGCAATCGATTCCAGCGGCGGCGGCCATCCGCGCGACTTTGATGGAGCGAATCATCCCGCCGAAATAAAACAGGTCAGGCTGCGCGATCTGCACTGCCCTGTTTTCAATCAGCCAGCGAAACCGCCGCAGGCTGCTTTCACACTCGCCCCCGGCGACAGGGATGGTCAGCGTGTCGGCGACCGCTCGCGTCTCGTCATAGTGATCGAACGGGACAGGTTCTTCGAGAAAGCCCAGCTTGTGTTCTTCCATCGCGCGTCCGATCCGGATTGCCATCAGCGCATCGTAAGAGCCGTTTGCGTCGGCGTAGATCGTCATCGCATCGCCAAATGTTTTCCGAGTCTTTTCAATGAGGGCGAGATCGCGCCTTGTTGTCGAGTCGTCGTAATACATTCGTCCGCCCAGGCGAAACTTGATCGCACGAGCGCCAGTCTGGGAGACGAGCTTTTGAAGATAATCTATCTCTTCATCTGCGCTGTTGCTGCGCTTTTCGCTTGCGCGATAAACCGCGACCTGACGTCGAATGACGCCGCCGAGGAGTTCGCCGACCGGTTTGCCTGCAATCTTGCCGAGCATGTCCAGTATCGCCAGTTCGACCGATGCGACCGAGACCCAGAAAGCGAGGCCCTGCCATTTGTAGTTCGATTCGTGGAGATAGACGCCCTCGATGAGCGATTCCAACTCGCGCGCATCCTTGCCTGAAAAGAACGGCGCGACCCTGTTTATCAAAACAGGATAGGCGCTTTCTATACCCCGGCGATGCGCGTCCGACAACCCGACTACGCCATCGTGGGAGCGGACACGCACCAGAAAATGTTTGCCGTTCTTCAGGAGATCAACCGCAGCGATCCTGACAGGCTGTTTGAAAAACTCCGTGCGCAGCACCCTCTGAGACAGAGAGGCTTTTTCATCCGGCCCGTTCTTGAGTTTCGCTCCCCTAGCGAAACTCAACGCACCTGCCGCCACACCTGTTTTCATAAAATCACGACGACTGCTCTTCACGACTCCCATCCTTTGACACAAACTCCCGAAGCGAGAGCGATTCCAGTAACCTGTAATCGAGGCGCAGCATCAGCGGACCATGAAAGGAACTCAGGTCGAAGACTACCAGATGAACTTTATGCCGAGTTGCATTTCGCGCGGCAGGTTGACCTGCTCGGTTACTGTTCCGAAACTCGCGCTCCTCGGATCGAGATTGGGGGCGCCGAAGAACGGATGATTGAAGGCGTTGAGCAATTCGAAACGCAGTTGCAGCTTCATACTTTCGTTGAAGCTGATGTTCTTGATGAGCGAGAGGTCAATGTTGTTATAGGAGTCCGTCCGCAGGCTGGAGACGCGCGAGGGAAGAGTGCGGATGTTATGGGCGAGGTTTATTCGTGCATCGGTAGCAGTCACCACTTCGCCTGACGGCAGCGTATAGAAGCCGCTGGTGTCAGACAGAGCTCCGTCGACAGTCTTTCCGTCGTAACTGGTTTTGATCTGGTTCAGGTCGCCGTTGAAGAAGATATTGCCGAGCGTGAGCGGAGTGCCGCGCTGATAGGTGTAGATGAAGTTGATCTGATAGCCGCCTATGAGCGCGTCCATCCGTCGGCTGGCATCTCCTCCCACCGCCTTGCCGCGACCGAAGGGCAATTCGTAAATGCCGCTCAAGGTGAAACGGTGCGGCGAGTCTGCCTCAGCCGGGCGCTTTTCATAGTCGGAATCCGTAGGATTGAGCTTGGTAATCTCCTCCAGAAACTTCGAGAAAACATAGCCAGCCTGTAACGAGAAGCCTCTGGCGAATCGACGCTCGACGCGCAACTGCATCGAGTCGTAGCGGCTCCGCCCGTCGTGGCGCTGCACGAAGATGCTCTGGAAGTGGGGGAACGGGCGCAGGAACTGTAGCCGTTGCAGTGTGGATGAGGTGAAGAAACTCGATCCTGCGGCCTCCGGCAGGCTCCTGAAGGGATTGGGGAAGCGGGTTTCGAGGAAAGTGATATTTGCCGCATCTCGAATCGGACTCGCTGAAAGATACTGGCGGGGAATCGGGTTGATGTCGTCGTAGGTCGTAAGGTCTCGACCGAGGCTTCCGATGTAGGCCAGTTCGACCAGCCAGTGGCCGGGCAATTCCCGCTGAATGCTCACTTCATAGCGATGAATCCTGGGGTTCCTGCGCGCGCCTATCGTCAGCGGGGCCACCCGGCGGTCGATTGTGCCTGCGATCAGGTTGACGCTGCCGCCTACTGTCTGCCCGACGAAGGTGGCAAGCCCCCGACTCGAACCGGGCGGTTCAACCACTCCCGCAGGAAACGGGTCCTGAAAACTGGCGATGAATGTCAGCCCGTTATCTGCGGTCGGAGTGGAAGAGGTCGTGAAATCAAAGCCGGTCTGATTGACTCCGTCAATCGTGAAAGGCGCATTGTAGATTGCAAAGCCGCCGCGAAGGACTGTCTTCTCATCGATTTTATAAGCCAGGCCGAGGCGGGGCTGGAAATTGTTTTTATCCGAATCGAAGAAGCCGCGATTGTTTGCGTCGGCAAAGACCAGGCCGCCGGGCGTGCGGAAAGCTTCGACCGGGACTTCTGGAGGTCGTGAAGAAGCTGCCGAATAAGCTGCCCGCGCGCCCTCTTCAACCGGGTTGGTGGCGGCCTTTTCGAAAAAGCGCAGGTTGCGGTTGAATCGCTCGGTGGTCGCCCCTTCATACTCATAACGCAGGCCGAGATTGACCGTCAGCTTCGACGTTACCTTCCAGTCATCCTGAAAGTAGAGGCCGTGATAGAGAGTCTGATTCGAGCGCGAAGATGGCCGGACGATGACGGTCGAGCTCGACGGGATGCCGAGCAGGAAAGATGCCAGTTCCTGGCCGAAGGGAGCAGCCGTCGAGGACAGATCGCTCATACGAGTGAAGTCGGTGCGGAAACGATATCGTCCCGCCACGTCGGCAGGCGGATAGACGTTCTCGCGGTATGAGCGAAAGTCATAGCCCAGGCGCATCGAGTGGTTGCCCGCGATTTTAGTCAGATTGGGCTGAAAGTAATAAATGTTGTGCGCCACCACATCCGGGCTGCGACCGCCAAGCTCGATGATGCCGGGGATGTCGAGGCGGGGCAGCCCGGCCTTGTCGCTGAACTGCGAAACGGTGCGGTCGCTGAATCCGAGGCTCGCAGGATCGAGCGCGCCATCACTGGCGGAACGCTCCGGGTTATAAAAGCGGGAGAACCCTGCGCGGAGGTTCAGAATCGCTGTCGAGTTCAGGTTGAATATATGGTCATAAATGGCATTGTTGGTGACGCGATTCTCTTCGAATCCCGTCGCCCTGATGCCATTGGTGATGCCAGTTCGGTTTTCGTCGGTTTCGGTTCGGTCTCCGCGTGAATAGCGCACAAAGATGGTTTGTCGCTCGCTGATTACGTGGTCTACGCGCGCCAGCAGCCAGTCATAAACATTTTCGCTGGCGAAAACGGAAGAGTAATTGTTGCGCCCCTGCGCATCGCCCGCCAGATTCGGATCGGGGAAGTATTGAAGGTAAGCAAGCGCGACCGCGTTGAGGCGGTTTGTGGGGATGATGTTTCCCGCAAACGGCGTGCGGACGATCCGGCTGCCCATGCGCCTTGCCGTCAGCGGGTCATAGATAATGATGCCCTGCCTCTGAAGCGCGGAGAAGTCGCCTCTGCGTTGAGCAAGTGTGGGAACGGTGATGGTTTCGGATTCCGGCGTTTTCGTTCTTATGCCTTCGTAGGAGAAGAAGAAAAAAATTCGATCCCTGCCATTGTAGAGTTTCGGAAGCCAGACAGGGCCGCCAGCCGTTCCGCCGAATCGGTTGTAGCGTCGAGCCGCTTTCTTTGCTTTGTCGTCTTCGTCGAGGCCGAGCGCAGCCGAGCGATTGAGAAAAAAGTTATTGGCGTTGAGTAGCGCGTCGTTGCGGACGAACTCATAGAGAGTCCCGTGAAAATCGTTCGTGCCGTTCCTGATGGCCACATCGATAGTTGCGCCTGCCGTGTGTCCCTGCTGGGCATCGAAGCTACCTGTCGTGACTTTGAACTCCTGCACCGCGTCAGCGGGCGGCTGCTGGCCGATGCGGTTTCCGGTCTGAGGTCGCTCATCGACTGTGTTGGGAGCGCCGTCGAGAGTGAACTCGTTGCCCCCCTGCGCTCCATTCGTAGTGATTGACGACGGGTCAGTAGTGGAGAAGGGTTGCGTGCCTGACCCCAGGAATCCGGTGCCGAAGACATTGACCCCAGGCGCGAGACGGACGAGCGAGAATGGATTGCCGTCAGCCAGCGGAAGCTCCGAGATGCGGCGGCGGTCGATCACCTGGCCGAAAGTGGCTGTCGCCGCTTCCAAACCTGACGCGTTGTCAGCGTTGATGGTGATCGCTTCCTGAAGCTCGCCGACTTCAAGCCTCAAATCCAGCGATAAGCGGTCGGCCACGCGCACCTGGACGTTTTCCTGTATGAGCTTCTTGAAGCCCTGCCCCTCGACCGTCAGGCGATAACGACCCGCAATGAGAAACGGAATAGTGAAATTGCCGGAGTCGTTCGTCCTGGCAGTCGATGATGCATTGGTCTCGGCATTGGTAACGGTAACGGTCGCGCCCGCCACAACTGCGCCGTTCGTGTCGGTCACGTTGCCCGTGATCGTTCCGCGCGTCTCCTGCGCGGCAGACACGCCCGCAACAACCCAGCAGGACAACACGCACACAAACAGGAAGAGCCGGGTCTTCGCACTTTGCCATTCAAGAGTCATAAGCCATCTCCTAAATATCGCTCATCATTGAAAACAGGTTTCGATGATTTAAGCTTTTTCAAGGGCAATCTGTCATCAGTCACAAACCTTAAAAGCGCATAGGACATTTGTCCTAAAGGAGGCGGGCGGCAGGGTTTCGTTGAGTTGCGGTGTTCGTCCCGGCGGCGCGCTTGAAGATAATTTGCTGAAAGCCGCTTGCCTGCAACAACCGGCTCTCGGCAAAAGCAAGGCGCATGGTTTCAGAACTACGGCTGAATCGATTCGAGAAACGCGCGGAGTTTCCTTGAACGCGAGGGGTGGCGGAGTTTGCGAAGGGCTTTGGCTTCGATCTGGCGTATGCGCTCGCGGGTGACGGCGAAATGCTGGCCCACTTCTTCCAGAGTGTGCTCGCTGCCGTTGGGTCCGAGGCCGAAGCGCATCTTGATGACTTTCTCTTCGCGGGGCGTGAGCGATTTCAACACCTCGTCGGTAATCTCGCGCAGGTTGGCCGAGATTACTGACTCGGCAGGATTGCTGATGGTCTTGTCCTCGATGAAATCTCCGAGGTGCGAGTCTTCCTCTTCGCCTATCGGAGTCTCAAGCGAAATGGGCTCCTGAGCGATCTTCATGACCTTGCGCACCTTCGACACCGGCATATCCATACGCACGGCTATCTCTTCGGAGCTCGGCTCGTGGCCGAGTTCCTGCACCATGGCGCGCGAGGTGCGTATCAACTTGTTTATGGTCTCGATCATGTGGACGGGTATTCTGATGGTGCGGGCCTGATCGGCTATTGCGCGCGTGATGGCCTGGCGAATCCACCAGGTGGCATAGGTCGAGAACTTGTAGCCGCGTCGCCATTCGAATTTATCGACCGCCTTCATCAAGCCGATGTTGCCTTCCTGAATGAGGTCGAGAAACTGCAATCCCCGGTTGGTGTATTTTTTGGCGATGGAGACCACCAGCCGCAGGTTGGCTTCTACGAGTTCCTTCTTGGCGCGCGAAGCCTCATCGTTGCCC
>CAZPQE010000432.1:0-5972 GCA_964588615.1 uncultured Clostridia bacterium
CTGAAGGTAGTATCCGGCGAGTTTGTTGTAAGAGATGAAATCTTCAGGGTCGCGTTTGACCCGATCTTCAAGAAATCGAAGCGAGTCGTTTACCGCTTACTCATCCTTCGGGATGAGAGAGGCCGCAGCAGGAGCGGGTGTAGTATCTCTGGTAGAGTTCTGCCATCCGCCGCAGGCGCTGATGCTCGACGCCGCTAGAACTATCGCTATTAAGCCTGCCAGTTTTATAGTTCGCATAAATGTAATCAAAAAGCCCACGCCGGAATGTACCGGCGTGGGGTTGAAGAGAGAGAATCAATGGCGGGTGCGGTCATCGGTCGTTCCCGGAGCCAAAGGCACATGGCTGGGAGCTACGAACGGGAACGCGCTGCGATAAGTCATATCGTTTCCGTTCACATTGTCGCCCGTAGTGATCGCGCCGTTGGTGATGATCGATAACTCTATGTCGATTACGTCATCTCGCAAGCGGCGACCGTTGGGGAATCCGGCTCCGGCGTTTGTTCCGCCTTCCGATCCGGTGTTAGCCACGTCGGTGCGGAGGCGCAGGAAATCGCCTCTGACGACGGCCACCGATGCAAGGATGCCGATGTTGGTGGCGTTGGTGCCGAGCCGCGTGAGCACACCGACGATGTCGGCAGCGAATCGTCCGCGAGAATCATCGAGCGGCGAGGCGGCGTTATACTGATCCTTGATCGGGAACGGGGTCAGAGCCACATTAACCGCCGGGTTGCCCATGCGATCAACATTGGTGAATCTGCCAAACCCGCTGACCGTGCCGTCCTTGTTGACCATCTGATTGAGTCTGCGCTGAGTTCGGAAAGCGACGCCTATCTCGTTGGTTCGCAGACGCAGGTAAGAAAGCGGAACGCTCAAACCGATGCACAGGTTGTTGAATCCGGCAAAGGAGTCGCGTCCGCGAGAGAGCGCCGCTGGGTTGGGCGATCCGCCGAGAACCGAAGACACGAAGCGGCCGAATCCCGGAATGTCGAAGAAGAAGGGATCATCGGCAAGCCCGGCGAAGAAAGAGATGCCGGTCGCAGGATCGGTGGTAACGACTGGCGCAGGCGGAGTGTCGGCAAACGAACCCGGCGTAGTGGGCGCGGTGAAGGTTTCTCCGAACGGGCTGACGATGGTCGCCGTCTGCACCTGATTGGCGGCAGCCGCGCGGGCAGTGAAGCGGATGTCGAAGAACTGATCTTCTCTGGCATCGCCGTCGGTTTCGATGTCGAACCTGAACCGGAGGTTCTGATCGAACGCGCCGAAGTTGATGGCCTCGCCGGGATTGATGAATCCCTGAAGCGTTCCCAGAAGTATGAGTCTTGAGTTGTCGTTGGGATCGAGGAAGGCGTAGACATCGCCGATGTCTGCGCTCTTGTCGAGGTTGGCTGTCGGCCCGTCCCCGTGGTCTGCCGCGTTGATCGAAGGCGCGGGGGTCATCATTACCCCTGTCGCCAGTGTCAACGCCAGAGCAACGGGCGCAGCTATTCTTTTTGCCAGTTTAATCATTCTGCTTTCTCCTTTTTTAACTTGATGGCCTTGAAGTGGGCCACGATCATTTCTTGCCTCTAGCAGGCGGGTTCTTGTTTTCAAGTCGTCTGATGACCGACCCGTTTGAATGTTTTCAAAACACGACGGCGCGCGTAGAGTCGATCCCTCAACCGTCGAGTGGTATCTAATAATCTGTTCCTGCACTTTTCTTTCTGCGTGGCCCGAACGGAAATTGTTCAACCCGTCGCCACCACGCTGATATACGCGCGCGGTTTTCGAATCAGATTCATCCCTCAGCAACAAAAAAAGACCGCCGAACTCGATCAAAAGTTCAGCGGTCTGGCGAAACGAAATAAAGATGTCGCTACTTCAAACGCGCGCCGTTTGGAACATCCTCGACGAAAGTGGCAAGCACGGGTCTTCCCTCTTCTCCTACGGAGGCGGCAAGCAGCATGCCGTTGGATTCAAGCCCGCGAAGCTTTCTAGGAGCGAGATTGGCAACGACGATGATCTTTCTGCCAACTATATCCTCCGGCGAGTAATACTCGGCGATGCCTGCCAGAATCTGTCGCGGCGCAGCTTCGCCCAAATCGACGACCAGTCGGAGGAGTTTATCCGCTTTCGGCACGCGCTCGGCTTCGAGCACTGCCGCCACGCGAAGCTCAACCTTTGCGAAATCATCGATGTTGATATGACTGACTCCCTCGACTCTCGATGGCTGCGCAACCTGAGCGGGAGGCGCAAACGGCGCTGAGGCTTCTTTCTGCTCATGTTCTTTTTCTATTTCTGCCATAATTTTTTCCTTGTCGATTTTCGGGAATGCGGGACTGATCGCGCCGATCTTCACTTCGCCCAGAGGCTCGCCCCAGAGAATAGCATTCGGATCGATCCTGAGCGGATCGCCCGAAAGCCCTGCCTGTCGCCATATTTCGCGCGCCGATTCGGGCAATGCGGGAGCGACCAGCAGAACAATGTGACGCAATGCTTCAAAAGCAGTGGCGATAACTTTTTCAAGCTGCCCTCTGCTCGTCGCGTCTTTGGAAAGCTTCCACGGCTCAGAGTCGGTGATGAATTTATCGACCGCGGCGATCCCCGACCACGCCGCTTCGAGCGCGCGGGAAAAATTCAATCTGTCGAACTCTTCATCCAGTCGCGCCCTGGCCTGCTCTATCGCATCGCGGACAATGGCGTCATAGCCTTCGGCATCAGCGGGGCGGGGCGGCACGCCATCGAAGTAGTTTCGAATCATCGTCAGAGTGCGGCTCGCAAGATTGCCCAGGCCGTTTGCCAGATCGGAGTTGATGCGGTCGATCAAGCCTTCGTAAGTCACCTCGCCGTCCTGACCGAAGACGACTTCGCGCAATAGGAAGTAACGAATCTGATCGTTGGTGAAATGGCGGTGCAGCACGTTGAGATCGATTGCGTTGCCGAGGGATTTGCCCATCTTCTGCCCGCCGCGAAGCAGCATCCCATGCACGAAGACCGCGCGCGGAAGTTCTATGCCTGCGGCAAGCAGAAACGCGGGCCAGTAGACGGTGTGAAACCTGAGGATGTCTTTGCCGATAAGATGAAGCGCGGGCCAGTAGCGATCATAATCATCGTATTTCCCGCTGCCCCATCCGAGCGCGGTTATGTAGTTCGACAGCGCGTCGAGCCACACATAAATCGTATGCTGAGGATCGCCCGGCACTGCTATGCCCCACTTGACGGACACGCGGCTCACGGACAAATCTCTCAGCCCGCCGGAGACGAATGAGATGACCTCATTGCGCCGCGCTTCGGGCTGAATGAAATCGGGGTGTTTTTCATAATAGTCGAGCAGCGGCTTTTGAAAGTTCGATAGCCGGAAGAAATAGCTCTCTTCGGCCACGAGCTCAAGCGGGCGAAGGTGAGTCGGGCATTGAGGAGAGTCGGTTTTATCTTCAACGTCTTTGAACTCGTTGCAACCCGCGCAGAACCATCCTTCATAATGGCCCTTGTAGATGTGGCCGCGCTCTTCGAGCATGCGCCAGAGTTTCTGAACTGCCGCTTCGTGAAAATCATCAGTCGTGCGAATCCAGCGATCATACTCGACGCCCAGTCGCGCGAATGCCGCTTTGAACTCGCCGACTATTTCATCGACGTGCCTGCGGACGTCGACGCCGCGTTTTTCAGCGGCGCGCTCGATGTTGATTCCGTGCTCGTCGGTTCCAGTGAGGAAGAACGAATCGATGCCGCGCTGACGTTTGAATCGGGTGAGCGAATCAGCTACGAGCGTCGTGTAGGCGTGGCCGATGTGCGGCCTGCCGTTGACGTAGTAAATCGGAGTGGTGACGTAGAATTTTTCAGTCATGGTTTTACCTCGTGTTTGCGCGATGCGTGATGCGCGGGCTCGCCGCATCACGCATCACACATCACGAGTCTAATGATTTCTTATGAGCGCCATAGCTTCGGCGCGGGTGCGAGGGTCTTTGAGGAAACCGCCGCGAAGCGCGGAAGTTATGGTCTTCGAGCCGGGCTTCTTTACGCCCCGCATCTCCATGCACATGTGCTCGGCCTCGATGACTACGAGCACGCCGGTAGGCTCAAGCTCAGTGTCGAGCAGGTCGGCGATTTCAGTCGTGAGCCGCTCCTGAATCTGCGGCTTTTTGGCCATCAAATCCGCTACGCGAGCCAGCTTCGAGAGTCCGACTATTCTTCCCTCTTTCGGGATGTAGGCGATGTGCGCCACGCCGGTAAACGGCAGGAGATGATGTTCACAGAGCCCCTGCAAAGGGATATCCTTGACGATGACCATTTCGTCATGCGTCTCAGCCGGAATGACGTGGAGTATCTTGCGGGCGTCCTCATGGAGGCCGGCGCAGATTTCCTCGTACATCAGCGCGACTCTTCGCGGAGTTCCCTGAAGGCCCGGTCGTTCGGGGTCTTCGCCTATGCCTTCGAGGATCAACCGCACCCCCGCTTCGATCTTCGAAAGATTGACCCCGGCTCCTCGGCGCCCTGTTATTTTTTCTTCCACGTCTGCCATCAATCCTCTTCTTCGTTCATTCTCTGGCGGTAAGCGAACTCGGCGGCGCGCTGTACTTCGATCAACGAAACCTTTGATTGAAGGGCCGCCTGCGCGCAATCATCGAACTCAGGTTGAAAGTGTAGCGTGCGCCCGGCTCGCCGCGCCACCTTTATCCGAACCGCGCCATAGACGGTTTCCACCTCTTCGATGCTCCGTTGAGCGACCTGACGTTTCGCTTCGTAGAACCGCACTCCGATAGTCGTCGTCTCGGACAACAACAGGTCGCTGATAGAATCCAGATCCGCCGGGCGGCAGAGGACGGTGACTAGCGTGGCGGGGCGATCTTTTTTCATCTGCGCGGGAGTGAAGAAAACATCGAGCGCGCCCGCATCGAATGCCTTCTGCATGACGAACCCGTAGCCCTGCGGGTTCATATCATCGATGTTGGTCTCGATGACCATGACCGTTTCCGCCTGCTGAGGTTCGTCGCTTTCGAGCAGAAAGATTCGCAACGCGTTTGACAACCGGCTGTGATCGCGGGAGCCTGCGCCATAGCCCGCGCGATCAATTATCGAAGGAGGGAGCGATCCGTAGTCTGAGCAGAGCGTCGTTATGATGGCTGCGCCCGTCGGGGTCACGAATTCGCCTTCAATCTGGCCGCTGTAGACGGGAACTCCTCGAAGCAACTCCGCCGTGCCGGGCGCGGGAACAGGCAGCGCACCGTGAGATGAATTGACCGCTCCGAATCCCACGCGAAGAGGCGATGAGATAAAACTTTCGACATTCAACATCTCGAATCCGATCATCGCTCCGACGACATCTATTATCGAATCGACTGCGCCGACTTCGTGAAAGTGTACCTGATCGGGAGTCGTGCCATGCGCCTGCGCTTCGGCTTTGGCCAGGCGTTCGAAGACGAGAATGGATCGCAGTCTGGTCAGATCAGAAAGCGACGAATCGCTTATGAGATTGCAAATATCTGCGAGGTGGCGAGCAGGCTGCGATGGCTCTGCGACTTCGACGATGAATCTGGTCGCGGCGATTTCGCATCGTCGCACCCGCTCGGTTTTAAGTTCATAGCCCGCGAGGTCGAGCGAGGCCAGGGCGCGCTTCAACGCCGCGAAATCCAGTCCGAGGTCGAGGAGAGCCCCGACGATCATATCGCCGCTGGCTCCGGCAAAGCAGTCGAAATAAAGTTTCATCCTCGCTCTCTTATGAACTGCGGAAGAATCTCTCCCGCTTTTCCCAGCACTGTAACATCGGCCAGAAAAGAAATATCGTTGCGCTCAGGATTGATTTCTATGACCTTCGCGCCCGACTGTTTTGCGGCTATTGGAAGAGACGCTGCCGGATAGACGACTGCCGAAGTTCCTATGACGAAAAAGAGATCGCAGCGCGAAGCCGCCCCCTCGGCTTTGTCGAATACGCCTTCGGGCAGCATCTCGCCAAAGAGCACGACATCAGGCTTCAGGATGGCCCCGCAGGGGCAGGCCGG
>CAZPQE010000433.1:0-2898 GCA_964588615.1 uncultured Clostridia bacterium
GCCCATCACTGTACAGACATGACCTGCGGCAAGAAATCCTTGCACGCGGTTGCGAGGAGAAGACAGTAAGGCTTCCATTGCGGGCGGGACGAGGACGTGCGAGACGAGCATGGAAAAATTATCGATGCTCTGCCGGTGAGCCTGATAGACGGCCATCGCATTTGCGGGCGCGGTGGTCTCGAAACCTACAGCGAAGAAGACCACCTGCTTTGAAGGATTCTCCAGCGCGAGCTTCAGACAATCGAGTGGCGAATAAACTATGCGCACATCTCCGCCGCAGGCTTTGACCGCCAGCAGGTCTTTCTCGCTTCCCGGCACGCGCAGCATATCGCCGAACGAGCAGAATATGGCTTCAGCGCGAGAAGCGATCTCGATGGCTTTATCGATCAGTTCGAGAGGAGTGACGCAGACCGGACAGCCGGGGCCATGCGCAAGGGTGATTTCTTCGGGCAGCAATTCATCCACTCCGAACCTGACGATGGCGTGAGTCTGCCCGCCGCACACTTCCATAATCGTCCAGGGCCGTGAGGTGATGCGGGCGATGGCCTGCGCGTACTTCTTTGCGGCTTCGGCGTCGCGGTATTCATCGATGTATTTCATCCGTCGCTCCCTTCGATTTCTTTGAGTTCATCGATTGAACGCAGGTACTCGAAAACCTTATCGGCTTCCCGCTCATCGATGATGCTGATGGCAACTCCGACATGCACGACGACATAATCGCCCGCCGCCGCTTCAGGCACGCAACTGAGGTTGACCTGTTTGATTACGCCGCCGAAATTAACTTTGCCGCTTCTCATCATCGGGTCTTCATTTTCGATGCTTATGATCTTTCCGGGAACTGCCAGGCACATTCTTTCACTCCTTAAAAAAAGCCTGGAGTCCAGAGTCTGGAGTCTGGAGTCCGTCGTTTGAAGTCATCACCTGTTTTCGCTCTTTTCTCATCGCCGCCGCCTGACCGAGCGCGATGCCGCCGTCGTTGGGAGGAACGCGCTGATGCCAGTAAGGTCGAAAGCCTTCGCGCAGCAGACGACTGACCGCGCGCTCGGTCAGATATCGGTTTTGAAAACATCCGCCAGTGAGCACTATGCGCTCTTCGCCCGCGCGACGGGCGATAGCGACTATTGCTTCGACAAGCGTGTTGTGAAACTTCGCAGAGATTTTTCCAGTCGTGATCGCGCGCGTCACATCGCTGATGATTTCGAGAACCATCGGCTCCCAGTCGAAGATCATCGGCAGCCCGTCTGCGATTCGCAATGTATAAACTTCATCCGTCTCCAGGAGGTCGAGCGCGAATTCCAGTTCCATCGCCGCCTGACCCTCGAACTTCATTTCCTGTCGAAGACCGGTGATGGATGCTACGGCGTCGAACAGGCGGCCCGCGCTCGAAGTGATCGGCGAGTTTATCTTTTTTTCCATCATCTGTCGCAGGAGTTTTAACTCGCGGGGTTGAAAAGCCTTCAAAGGCGAAAACTCACTCATCGAAAAAAGCTCATCGCCGAATATTTCATAAAGCAGTCCGAGCGCGGCGCGGCGAGGTTCTCTGATAGCGCGCTCTCCTCCAGGCAGTCTGAAAGTGCGAAAGTGCGCCGCCCGCTCGAATGCGCCGTTATTGATTCGCAAAAACTCGCCGCCCCAGACCGTGCCGTCCGTCCCGTAGCCTGCGCCGTCCCACGCCACGCCGAGCGTGGGAGCCTCGATTTCATTTTCGGCCATGCACGATAAAACGTGCGCGAAGTGGTGCTGGACTGCGCGGGCAGGGATGCCGGTTTGTCGGGCAAATCTGGTCGAGAGATAATCGGGATGCGCATCACAGGCGATGAGCGACGGGGCGACATCGTAAAGCCGCTTGAAATCAGCGATCACTTTTTTGAATGCGTCGAAAGCCTCGGCGGTTTCCAGATCGCCTATGTGCTGGCTGATGAAGACCTGCTCTCCGACCGACACCGCTATCGTGTTTTTCAGATGCGCTCCCGTCACAAGAATGGGAGGCGCGGCGTGTTTGAGTCGGACAGGCAAGGGGGCATAGCCTCGCGCGCGTCGCAGCAGGATTTCGCGCCCGGCCATCACTCGCGCTATCGAATCATCCGCGTGACGGGCGATGGGCCGATTGTGAATCAGGAACACATCTGCAATATCGCCGAGCCGTTCGAGGGCTTCGCGCTCGTCCGTGCAGACAGGCTCATCGGAAAGATTGCCGCTAGTGGCCACGACGGGAAATCGCAGCGCGTCCATCAGCAGATGATGCAGCGGGGTGTATGCCAGCATGACTCCGAGATAAGGATTTCGGGGAGCGATTGCATCGGAGAGCGATGAGCTTTCCATTTTGCGTCTGAGCAGGACGATGGGCGACGCGGGCGAAAGAAGCAATCGCTCCTCCATCTCGGAAACTTCGCAATCGTGTTTCGTTGCTTCCAGTGACGGGTACATCAGCGCGAAAGGTTTCTCCTCGCGGTTCTTGCGACGGCGAAGTTTCTCAACTGCGTCATCGCTGCGGGCATCGGCGATCAGGTGAAATCCGCCAAGCCCTTTGAGGGCGACTATCTGCCCTTTGCAAACAGCGTCGGCAGCCGCAGGCAATGCCTCGTTATGAGAGTGAAGCGTCTGGCCTTTGCTGGTCCACAGTTCGAGGTGCGGGCCGCAGCGGGGGCAGGCGTTGATCTGCGCGTGAAACCTTCGATCAAGCGGGTCATGGTATTCCGCGCGGCACTCCTTGCACATCTCGAATCGTTTCATCGTGGTGTTTGAGCGGTCGTAGGGAAGAGAGTCGATGATGCTGAAGCGCGGGCCGCAGTTGGTGCAGTTGGTCAGCGGGTAAAGATATCGGCGGTTGTCAGGAGCGAAGATATCGGCGAGGCAATCCCGACAGGTGGCGATGTCGGGAAGGATGAGCGCGGTCTT
>CAZPQE010000433.1:2908-5972 GCA_964588615.1 uncultured Clostridia bacterium
TCGCCCGACTCGTCGCTGGCTCTGATCTCGAAATGGGTGTAGCCGGTCGGATCGAGAAAAGAGGATTCCAGACTTTGAATGAAAGAGCGAGGCGGCTTTTGAGGATCGAGTCTGAGCAGAAACTCCTGGAGTCGGCGGCCTTCGACTTCGATCAACACGCCCTGCGAAGAGTTACTGACCCAGCCGGCCAGATCGAGTTCGGTTGCAAGCTGGTAGACGAAGGGGCGAAAGCCTACGCCCTGCACCGCGCCGCCAATGACGACGCGCAGCCGTTGCGACGCTTCTTTTTCTGTTCGCTTCATTGCGAGTGCTTGCTTCCTGTGCGGGATAGAAACAGCGGAACCTTCCGAGTGCGCCGACTTGTCACCGCTTTGGTTTGAGTCAAAAGCGCCGACAAGTCGGCGCGCTCCAAAACCTTCAGCAAATATCTTTCAACACCATCTCCGCTGTTTTCTCTGCCGCCTTCTCGACTTCTGATGACAGCCCCGCGCCGATGTCGAACGACTTGCCTTCGATTCCGAAAACGATCACCTCGAATGGAAGCTCTCCCAGTGCTCGCGCCATCTCGATGGCTTCGACGACGCCGAAAGTGTGCGTCGAGTTGTGAAAATAATTTCGCGGAATCGATTCCGATCCGGCGTTCCATCTGTGAATCGTTCCCGGCTTCGCGCCTGAGCGAACAGCATCGATTATGATTACGCGGTCAAACCCTCTCCACGCTTCCATCAATGCCGTCGCTTCGCCGCTCTGCTCGATCATTGTGAAAGAACCGTTACTTTTCTCTTTCACGCGCGCTGCCGCTTCGATCCCCGCCGCGTCGTCCTGCCGGCAGGTGTTGCCTGCGCCGATGACCAGAGTGGATTTCATGTCACTCACGCTCGACCTGTAGTCGCAGAAAATGCGTTGCGCACGATATGCACGGATCGTAATTGCGCACCGCCTGTTCGCATTGCCACGCCAGCGCATCCTGCTCAAGATGGATTCTGTCGCTTGCGAACTGCCGCAGGTCATCTTCGATGGTCTTCTGATTCTGCGAAGTCGGCGGAACGATCTTCGCGTCGAGTATGACGCCCTGACCGTCGAGCAGGTAGCGATGATAGAGTATGCCGCGCGGCGCTTCGGTGCATCCGTGACCGGTGAAAGCGCGCGGATGGATTTCAACCGCCGCGAGGTCGGGCATCTCGTATTCTTCGATTATGCGAATCGCTTCGTCGAATGCGTACAACGCTTCGACGCTGCGGACTATGATGCTCTTGAACGGATTGCGGCACTCCGAAGAAAGCCCCGCTCTTTGGGCCGTTTCCTGAGCCAGCGGCGAGAGGAGATCGAAGTTCAGATTGTAGCGGGCAAGAGGGCCGACGAAGTACGCGCCCCGCTCTCGGAGCGCGCAGTGCAGGGCATTCGAATGCTCGACATGCTCTTCCGTGAAATGGTGATCGAAGTCGCTGATGGCGATATCGAGCCCGTTGCTTGAAACCAGGCGCCCTTCGTTGAAAGGATATTCCTGCGGATGCCGGAGGGCGACGAATTCGTAATCGCGTTCGAAGTCGGGAAAATCCAGCTTCGACACCCAATCGATAAGCCCGAGAGTTTCATCTCTCGCCTCAAGGAGTTCGTCGAGCAGCGGAGCGAACTCGCGGCGGGTCGGAGCGCGGTGGAATCCGCCGACCCGCACGTTCACCGGATGAATTTCTCTGCCGCCCACCAGAGCAACTATGGCGTTACCGGCTTTCTTCAACCTCAAAGCGAGGCGCACGACTTCCGGGTGATCCCTGGCCATCTCGATAGCGTCTTCATATCCGAGAAAATCCGGCGCGTGGAGCATGGCGACATGAAGTATGTGGCTTTCGATCCACTCGCCGCAGTAGATCAACCGACGCAGCGCGCGAAGCTGCCCGTCGACCTTCACTCCGAGCGCGTCTTCCATCGCGTGAACCGAGCTCATCTGATAAGCGATGGGGCAGATGCCGCAGATGCGCGCCGTTATGTCCGGCGCTTCGCTGTAGAGGCGGCCTCGAAGAAACGCTTCGAAGAAACGGGGCGGCTCGAAAATCCTGAGCTTCACGTCCGTAACCCGGTCGCCTTTGATCTTCACCTCCAGCGCGCCTTCGCCTTCGACCCGCGCCAGGTAATCGACCCTGATCGTTTTATTATTCATGCGCTTCACTCTCTCTGCGGAAAGGCTCGGCGCAGGCATTGAAGCTGCGAAACGCCCTCAGAATATCATCGTCGCACGCTCCGAGCGTCGCCCATTGACTAGCGAGCGAATCGGTGTTGGGCGATTCCTTCGGCCCGAAGCAGCCATAGCAGCCTCGGTGATAAGACGGGCAGATCGCGCCGCACCCGGCATGGGTGACCGGGCCGAGGCAGGGAGCCGAGCGCGCGACCATCACACACACTGCTCCTCGCCGCTTGCACTCGATGCATACGCTGTGCGGCGGCGTGTTCGGCTTGCGACCATTCAAAAATGCGCTGATGACCTCGATCAGTTGATGCTTGTTTACCGGGCATCCGCGCAGTTCGAAATCCACCCGGATGTGATCCGAGATCGGCGTGGACTTGTTGAGCGCGCTGATGTAGTCAGGCGTGGCGTAGACGATGGAGATGAACTCTCTCACGTCTTTGAAATTCCTGAGCGCCTGTATACCGCCAGCGGTCGCGCATGCGCCGATGGTGATGAGGAATTTCGACGAGCGACGCACCTGATGGATTCGCTCGGCGTCGTGCGGAGTGGTGATCGAGCCTTCGACCAGCGAGAGGTCGTAAGGGCCTTTGACCACTGCGCGGCTGGCTTCGGGAAAGTTTGCGATTTCTATTTCAGCCGCCACCGCGAGCAGTTCGTCTTCGCAATCGAGCAGGCTCAACTGACAGCCGTCGCAGGAGGCGAATTTCCAGACCGCGAGTTTCGGTTTGCGCTTCGCTGCCATGTCAAATCTCCCGCCGCCCCAATAAGCTCTCAATGTCGCTGTAGCGAAACACCGGGCCGTCTTTGCAGATGAAGTTCGCTCCCCACTGGCAGTGGCCGCAAAAACCTACGGCGCATTTCATGTTTCGCTCCATCGAA
>CAZPQE010000434.1:0-5970 GCA_964588615.1 uncultured Clostridia bacterium
CATCCTTTCAGGGTGTCAACAGGCTGGCCGACGGTTGTACATCTTAGGCTCCTCAAAAAAATAGTGGTCAGTAGTCGGTGGTCAGTGGTCAGTATATCGATCACCTCTGCACCTCTGCATCTCTGCTCCCCTTCACCTCATCACCTCTTCATCAACTCCCCGTATAGCTGCCCAGCACGCGAATGCTTTCGGCCAGTTCTGACAGATGATCGAGCGCGCGCTCGACCCGCTGCTCGCTTCGGTCGCCGAGAAAATCGAGATAAAACGAGTACTCCCAGGGCCGGCCCTCGATTGGGCGCGATTCGATCTTTGTGAGATCGATATCGCGGAGGGCGAGGGCGGCAAGAGCGCGAAACAGCGCGCCCGGCTGATTGGCTATGCGAATCACGAGCGAAGTCTTTCGCGCGCCGCTGGCGCTTTCGATTTTCAGCGCGCTTTCAGGCGGCGCAAGCAGCAGGAAACGGGTGAAGTTTTCCGGGTTGTCCTCGATCCCTTCGATGAGTATCTTCGCGCCGTAAAAGGAGGCAGCTTCCGTTCCGGCGATGGCGGCTTCATTATGACGACCGTTTTCCATTATCATCCGCACGCTCCCGGCAGTGTCGTAGGCGCTCACGGCTTTGATCTGCGGATGCTGGCGCAGGAACTTTTCGCATTGAGCCAGCGCCACCGGATGCGAGTAGACTCGCTCGATGTCCGGGAGCGAAACCGATTCTGCCGCAATCAGGTTATGAATTATCCGCACGCTGGTCTCGCCCCTGATTTCGAGGTTGTGCTCCATCAGCAGGTCATAGTTTTTGTGAATCGATCCGGCGAGGCTGTTCTCGATGGGGGCGACCGCGCACTCCGTTTTGCCGTTTGACACGGCGTCGAACATTTCATCAAAGGTCGCGCAGGCAATCGTCTCAGCGCGCGCGCCGAGCAGTTGCCGCGCAGCCGTTTCGCTGAAGGCCCCGCGCTCTCCCTGAAAAGATACTTTCACTGTCGATTGATCTGTCATTTCCGCTCCTCAGAAAAGGTGCAGCAGGCTGCCAGCCTACTGGTTCTTCAAATTTCATTCTTTCAGGGAGTCGCGCAGCGACATGGAGACTCCTCAGAAAAGGTACAGCAGGCTGGCAGCCTGCAAATTTTCATCCTTTCAAAGAGTCAACAGGCTGGCAGCCTGTCGTACATCCATGGCCCTATGCAATCACTCCGTTTTGCCCCAAAAAACTTGAGGCCCGCTCCTTTGTGAAAGGAGCGGGCCTCGGTGTCTCTTGCGCTTTGTTCGTCTCTACACTCGCGCGACCCCCGCTCCTCTGGCGATGCTAAAGCTAAAGAAGCACGCGGCGACCGAGCCGCGAGTCGGAGAGGGCGAGGTGTTGAGCCGGTTGCAATTCATAAAATATTCATCAAAGCCTGGCCGCGATTATGCGGGTTATGCCGCGAGGTGTCAAGAAAGTTTTATTTATCGAGGGAGAGGCCTGACGGAACTTGTCCTGTAACCACAGCGCGGCTTGCGCCGTCTAAGCTGTCGCGGGGTCGGGACGAAAAACCTGCCTCGATGCAAGAACCGAATGGAGAGATGAACCGCTGATGGCAGACAAATTGAGAAGATTCGCAAATATTCTTAACAGATTCAGGGTGCCGATTGTAATTTCAATCCTGATAGCGGGCGGCGTTTTCCTGGGAGCCGCCTTCTGGAACAAAGGCAGCGCGTCGGGAGAGTACATAACCGCAAAGGTCGAGCGCGGCAATATCGAAGTCACGGTCTCGGCCACCGGGACGGTTCAGGCGGTCACTACCGTGCAGGTCGGCTCGCAGGTTTCGGGCACTGTCGCCTGGCTCGGAGCCGATTTCAATTCCAGAGTCAAAAAAGGCCAGGTGGTCGCCAAACTCGATCCGGCGATATTTCAAACCCAGGTTCAGAATCAGGAAGCCAACCTCCTCAACGCCAACGCCGCTGTTCAGGCTGCGACGACCGAGATCAACAATCAAAAAGCCAATATGTCTGCGGCTCGCGCCAATCAGGAAGTGACCCGCGTCCAGCGCGACGATGCCATCGCCCTCGTAAGACGTTATGAGGAATTGAAGAACGTCCTGTCGGGACGCGATCTCGAAGCGGCTCGCGCGCAGGCCAGCGCCGCTGCCGCTCGCTACGAGCAGACGACCGCGCAGATAGGACAGGCGCAGGCCGCTATGGAAATCGCCCAGGCCCGTCTTCAACAATCGAAGGCCGCAGTCGAACAGGCCAAAGCTCAACTCAATCAGGCCAGAGTGAACCTCGAACATACCATCATCGCTTCGCCTATCGATGGGGTCGTGGTGTCGCGCAACGTCGATGTCGGACAGACGGTCGCCGCGAGCCTGCAAGCGCCTACCCTTTTCACCATCGCCGCAGACCTTACCAGCATGCAGGTGCTGGCCTCGATTGACGAAGCCGATGTGGGACAGATTCGCACCTCTCAGAAAGCCAACTTTACGGTCGATGCTCATCAGGGACAAACTTTCAGCGGAGAGATTTCTCAGATAAGGCTCAACGCGCAGACGCAGCAAAACGTGGTCACCTACACGGCGGTGGTAGCCGTCTCCAACCCTGAGCAGAAGCTTCTGCCCGGCATGACGGCCAACATCACTATCCCCGTGGCCCGGCGCGACAATGTGCTGATGGTCGCAAACGCCGCGCTGCGCTTCAAGCCCAATCTTTCGGAAAAAGAGCAGCAGGAACTGCGTGACAAGATGGAAGCGCGCCGCCAGCAGCGCGAGCAACAAAGAGAGGGGGAGACGCGCGGACGCGGAGACACGGGGACAGACGCCGCGGCGTCCGGGGCTGATTCCGGCGGGCAGCGCCGACAAGGGCAGATGATCTGGGTGCTGCTCGAAGGCAAAAAGATCGAGCCTCGCTTCATCCGAACCGGCATAACCAATGGGAGGATGACGGAAATCATCGGCGGCGATATCCAGGAAGGCGATGTGATAGTCACAGGGCAGAACGAAACCAACGGCAACAGCGCGGCTCAACCCACAGGCGCTCCGTTCGGTCAGCGTCCCGGCGGCTTCGGCCCCGGCGGCCCGCGAAGGTGATGGTTGTCAGTTGTCATCTGTTTTATACTGACTCCAGACTTTTTTGAGGAAAACAACTTGGGATCTCGGGTCATAACAGAAACGGAATCAAGAGAGAAAATCGACCGCGCCCATCACGAGCCCATCTCGCCCAATTCGCTCATCACGCTCGACCACATTCATAAGGTCTATCGAATGGGCGATGTCGAAATTCACGCGCTGCGCGGAGTTTCGCTGAGGATCGAACCAGGCGAGTTCGTGGCCATCATGGGCGCATCGGGGTCGGGCAAATCGACGACGATGAACGTCATAGGTTGTCTGGATCGCCCCTCGCGCGGTCACTATTACCTCGAAGGCGAAGACGTGTCGAAGATGTCGAAAGACGAACTGGCCGACATTCGAAATCGAAAGATCGGCTTCGTCTTTCAGGGCTTCAACCTGCTGTCGAGAACTTCCGCGCTCGAAAACGTCGAGCTTCCCATGCTCTATCTGGGCATCAAGCACGCCGAGCGAATCCGCCGCGCCAAAGAAGCCCTTGAGCTTGTCGGACTCGGCGACCGAATGAACAACTACCCGAATCAGATGTCGGGCGGGCAGCAGCAGAGAGTCGCAATAGCGCGCGCGCTGGTCAATCGCCCCTCGATAATTCTGGCCGACGAGCCTACGGGCAACCTCGACAGCCGCACCTCGGTAGAAGTGATGGAAGTGTTTCAATACCTCAACCGCGAGCGCGGCATAACCATCGCTCTTGTGACTCACGAGCCGGACATAGCTCAATACGCCAGCCGGGTGATTATATTCAAGGACGGTCGCATCAGACGCGACTACGAAGTGGAAAATCCTCATTCGGCCCGCGAGGTTTTGGAAAGCATGCCGATGATCGATGAAGAAGAGGAGGAAGAAGAATGAACCTGCTGGCGACATTCAAGGTGGCCCTTCGCGCTCTGAGTCGCAACAAGATGCGCTCTATTCTGACGATGCTCGGAATCATAATCGGCGTCGGAGCGGTCATCGCCATGGTCGGCATCGGTCAGGGCGCGTCGGCTTCGATTCAGGCTCAGATTGCAAACCTCGGCAACAACATGCTTTTCGTCAGATCGGGTTCTTTCAACATGGGCGGACTGCGCGGCGGGTCGGGGTCGAACAACACGCTGACGCCTGAAGACGTGGATGCCATAGAGCGCGAGTGTCCATCTGTCCGCGCCACAAGCCCCGGCGTGCGGGCAGGCGGGCAGCTTGTTTTCGGCAATCAGAACTGGTCGGCGTCGAGCGGCATCATGGGCGTGAATGAAAAGTTTCCCGACATAAGATCGTGGCCTGTAGCGTCGGGAGAGTTCTTCACCGAAACGGATGTGCGCACGGCCACCCGCGTGTGCGTGTTGGGAAAGACGGTCGCCGACAATCTCTTCGTCGGAACCGATCCCATAGGCCAGACGCTTCGCATTCGCAATCTGCCGTTTCGCGTCATCGGCATACTTTCCACGAAAGGACAGAGCCAGTTCGGACAGGATCAGGACGACACGGTGATAATTCCCTACACGGCGGCGCAGAAAAAACTGCTGACCATCTCGCACGTCCATGAAGCTATGGTATCGGCCATCAGCCCGCTGGCGACCGCTTCCGCCGAACGCCAGATAACCGACTTGCTGCGCCAGCGTCACCGCCTGGGGCCGAATCAGGAAAACGATTTCTTCATACGCAACCTCACCGACGTGGCCGACGCCGCCGATCAGTCGAGCCGCATCATGACCAACCTGCTGGCTTCGATAGCCGGAGTGTCGCTGCTCGTAGGCGGCATAGGGATAATGAACATCATGCTGGTGAGCGTGACCGAGCGCACGCGCGAGATAGGCATACGCATGGCCATAGGCGCGCGAAGCCGCGTCATCCGCCGTCAGTTTCTGATCGAAGCCATCACGCTTTCGCTCGTCGGCGGAATAATCGGAGTACTCCTGGGAGTGGGCGCGTCGATCACCATTTCGAACACGCTCAACTGGCCTTCGCTCGTATCACCCGCATCGATAGCCGTCTCGGTGGTGTTCTCCGTTCTTGTGGGAGTTCTCTTCGGCTACTATCCGGCGCGCAAAGCCGCCGCGCTTGATCCCATCGAGGCGTTGAGATACGAATAGAAATCAGCCGACGGTCATTCCCACTCGATTCTGTATTCGCAGCAGACCAAGCCGACTTTCATGCATTTGGTGTGAGCGGCTTTGACTCTGGATGCGCCCGCCAGTTCGAGCGTCCGCATCCAGAATCCCATGGTGCTGGCGCAGGTCGAACGCGCCGGTCTCACATCACGGTCATAGCGATATTCCACTATGCCTGACTTGTCGCCCAGAATCCTGGTCGTGATTGTGGATGTGTCTTTGTAGAAGAAATCGTGAATCCAGGAAAACTTCTCCAGCAACCTTATCGGGTCGTCTGTGAGCACGGATTGATAGACGCCGGTGAATGCGTATTGAGCGTTGAATTTGCCCATTTCGACGGCTATGTCCGCATCCGCTTTGGTCATCAACGCGCGCGTAAGATTGCGCACCGCCCGCCAGACCTCATAAGAATACCAGTTGGAGGCCAGCAACATGGACGGAAGAAGCTTCTGGTCTTCCGCGCTCAACCCTTTGATCGCCGCTTCGACTGCCTGATCGCCGAAACGGTTCTGAAGGAATATCATCGTCCCCTTCAACAACACGCCTTTTACTTCTGCCATAAATTCCCCTCCTGCTTTCAATGAGAATCAAGGCAGCGATCATTTTATCACTTGTAGATGAAGGGCTGAGAGTTTTCGTGGAGGATGAGCGCGCGCACTGCCTCCGTCGCATAGCCCATGCCCCAATAGGGCTTTCCGATCCAATAGCCGAGCTCGGCGTGGTCCGTCCCGAAGGCCCGATAGCCGGTGCAGCCGATCAGGGCGCCCGACCTTTCGATGGCGAA
>CAZPQE010000435.1:0-5964 GCA_964588615.1 uncultured Clostridia bacterium
AGTTGACCCTCTTTGTCACGGGTGCTACTGTAAGCCACAGGTTTATGAGTCAGAATCGTTTACATCGCTGGCTTGCCTTATTCTTCATCATCTTCGCGATAGCGAACTGCTGCTTTTCAGATTATTGCTGCGAAGAAAAAAGAATCGGCCCGCTCTGCTGCGAGGAAAGCGCGAGCGCGACGATCATCGCTTCCGGTGATTCAAAAGAGCATTCATCCGCGCCCGCTTCGACTCAGGAAGAATGCTTCTGCTGCTGCACTCACATTCTGCCAGGCATTCATTTCGCTGCCGCTTCGCTCGACACGACGCTGCCTGAAAATGATTTGACCAATCCGCATCTGCCTTCCCCTCCGCCTCAAAACACTTTTCACCCTCCACGCTTCTCCTGACACGGTTCGCTCAAGCTGATTTCTTTTATCCTGTAATGACCGAAGTCAGCATGAAATGTCTTGAGCCTTGATCGCTCATCGCTCTTGTATGGCGATGATCGCATGCGTTTAGCGCGCTGTAGAAATCAGATCGGCTTTGCCGCTCAGATGTGCGGAGAGGCTTGGCCTCTCCGGGAGGTGTCGCCCTTTTTCTTTCGCGGCTACGCCGCTGGTGAAGGCGCAGCCTCAGGGAAAATGAAAAATCGTGGTTTCCGAAAGGTCACAGACCTTTCGCACATCAAAGAGGCAGGTCGCTGAACACAGAAGGTCGTCAAACAGACGCACAACAGCGTCTCCTTATTTTCAAGAGGATAATAATCATGAAGTTTCGTTCATCAGTTCACGTCGCTACAATCCTGCTCCTGGCAATCCCCGTTTTCGCGCAGGACAAAGAAGGCATAGTCTCTCGCAATGTTTCACCTGATAGCTCCGCAAATCATCCGACTGTGTTTTCTCTTCCCTCCGCAGTCGGTCGCTACAAAGACACCGCGCAGGGCGCAACCGTCGAAGACCTCATCCGCCGCGCGATGGCTTCGAATATCGATCTTGCAGCCGCCCGCCTCGAAGGGGAGCGCGCACGCGCTCGATTGAATCAGGCGCGGCTCATTCCCAATCCAACTGTCGAATTCGAACAAACAACAGGCAACCTCACAGGCTCGACGGGCGAGCGCGAAACCAGTATAGGCTTTTCCCTGCCGTTGGAAATCAGCGGCCAGCGACAAAGCCGCATCAATCTGGCCCGCGTCGAATTGGAGGCGACGGAAGCGGAGATAGCAGACCGCGAACGACGACTCGCAGCCGAAGTGCGCGCAGCTTACGCCGAAACGCTCGCCCTCATTCGTGAACTGGAAATCACCGAAGGCGTGAACACTCTCGACACGCAGATGGCTCGCATCATCGAAGCTCGCGTCACGGAAGGAGATTCAGCGCCGATAGAATTGAACCTGCTGCGAGTCGAGGTTGATCGCTTGAAATCGCGTCGCGCCCTCGTCGAAGGACGCTTGCAGGCGGCGATGCTTAAACTCAAAACTCTCGCAGGCATTCCCGCAAGCGAGCCGCTTCGAGTGAAAGAAGACCTCGCCGCGCCGCTCTTCGTCAATCCTCCGGCTTCGCTTGAAGCAGCCCTCGATATTGCAATGCAGACGCGCCCCGACCTTCGTCTTGCGCGGTTCGGCGAAAAACTTGCCGAATCGGGTTTGCAACTCGTCCGCGCTCAATCGAGGCCGGATGTCACTGCATTCGCGAAATACTCGTCTGTCCGCTCCACGTTCGACGACACGCCCGCAGGAGTTCTTCGAGATCGCGACAAACTGCTCACCTTCGGCGTTTCGATCAGTCTCCCTGTCTTTAATCGCAATCAGGGCGCGAAGGCCGAAGCTCAAGCGGCGATCATTCAGGCGCAGCGCCGTCGCGAGTTCCTGGAGCAACATATCCGCGCGGAAGTCGAGGGCGCTTATGCGCGACTGGAAGCGGCGCAATCTGCTATCGAGACATTCGAGCAGGGCGTGCTTGCGCGCTCATCGCAAAACGTCCAGTCGATTCGCGGAGCATACCAGCTTGGCGCTTATCGAATGACGGAACTCATAGCCGAGCAGAGACGGCTTCTCGACTCCGAGCGCGAATACACCGAAGCTCTCGCGGAAAGATATAAGGCTCTGGCCGATCTTGTTTCAGCCGTCGGAGTCAAAGAGGAATAGCAGACGTACAACAGGCTGCCAGCCTGTTGATTGAAAATTTCGAGACCGGCACGTTGACGGCTGTACCTGATGTACAACAGGCTGCCAGCCTGTTGATACTTTGAAAGTATGAAAGTTGGGGAAGCAGCAGGCCGCCAGCCTGCCGCACCTCGTCTGAGGAATAAAATCATGCAAGACAACACCACACCAACGCGCTTTTCCGTTCGCTCGATTCTCATCGCGATCGCGGCTTTGCTCATCGTCGTCGTCGCGGCTTATCTCCTATGGCCGCGACAAGCGGAGATGAAAGCCGCATCGGAAAATCACGCCGAAGAAATGCAGGATGAACACAGTCAGGAAGGAATGGTCGAAATCGATGACGAGACCGCCGAACTGATCGGATTGAAAACCGAAAAAGCCGCGCGAGGCGAGATGGAAGAAACTCTCTCGACCGTCGCCAAAGCCCTGGTCGCGCCCAATTCAGAAGCCATCATCGGATCGAAAACAGACGGGCGCGCGGTCAATGTCTTCGTCGAGCCGGGGCAAAACGTCAAAGCCTCTCAGACGCTCATCACCATAGACAGCCCGCAGGTCGCAGACCTGCGAGGGCAGTTGATCGAAGCCGAATCCAGATTGAAACTCGCCGAGCAGAATCGCGCCCGCGTCGAGAAAATCGAAAATCGCGCCGCTCTCATTCAATCCAAAAATCGACTCGACCTTGCGCAATCGAATCTCGAACGCAAACGACGGCTCGCCGAACTCGGCGCGGCTGCGGGGCGCGAAGTCATAGAAGCGGAAGTCGAATACAAAAACGCGAAGGCCGAATATGATTACCTCTCAGGCATTCAGTTCACCCGCGAACAACAACAGGCCGAAAGCGAAGTCGAACAATCTCGCGCCGTAGTAGCCCGCCTCACTTCGTCGCTCGCCGCGCTCGGCGCTGACCCGACAGGCAAAGGCGGCACGATCAACATCGCGTCGCCGATTTCAGGAACCATAATCGACCGACACGTCTCCATCGGTCAGGCCGTGACAGCAGGCGCGGAGTTGATGACCGTTATGAATTTGTCGAGCGTGATCATCGAAGCACAGTTGCCCGAATCGCAGGCGTTGAGAGTGCAAAAAGGTCAACGCCTCGTCGCTCGACTCGCAGGACTCGTTGATCGCGCCTTCGAAGGTCGCATCGAATCGGTAGGAGATCGCGTGGATCGCGAAAAGAGAACCGTCGCGGTTCGCGCTCGAATAACGAATGCCGCCGCGATTCTCAAACACGAGATGGCCGTCGAAGCCCGCATCGTGACGGGCGCGAGCAAAGAAGGTTTGTTAGTTCCGCTCTCCGCGATAGTCGATGACGAAGGATTGAAAGTCGTCTACGTCCGCGAGGGCGAGCGATGCGAACGCCGAGTGGTGACGATCGGAATAACCAATCATCAGTGGGCCGAGATTCTGAGCGGCGTCGAAGAAGGCGAAGAAGTAGTTACAGCCGGAGCCTATCAGATCAAAAATTTCAAAAAGGGCGGAGGCGAAGGAGAACATCATGACGACCATTGAAGGCCGAGGACTGCTTGATCGAATAATCAAATCTTCATTGCGAAATAGATTGCTCGTGGCGTTCGCCATCATAGTCGCGTCCGCGCTCGGATGGATGAGCTTTCGAGGGATGGAGACTGATCTGTTTCCCGATCTCTCTTCGCCGGTGATAACGGTGATCGTGGAAAATCCGGGACTCGCGGCGCAGGAAGGCGAAACGCTGATTGCCCGTCCGCTCGAATCGGCTTTTCGCAGCCTGCCAAACGTCGTTCGCGTGCGCTCAGAATCCGAAGTCGGAGTGGTGACTTTGCGCACGGAGTTTCGATTCGGCACGGATTATTACCTCGCTCGTCAACTCCTCGCCGAACGCCTTGCCACTGCTGCGCGCGATTTTCCCGCAGGCACTCAATCGCCCGTGCTTTCATCCGCCGCGTCGCGACTCGGCGAAGTCGTTCAGTTTTACGTCGCAGGCAGCGAGGACAAAAAAGAACTCAAGGATACGGCTGATTATCTCATCCGCTACAAGCTTCAAACCGTTCCCGGAATCATTCGCATAACTTCGCACGGAGGCGAGCGCCGCCAGTATGAAGTCGCGCTCGACCCCGACCGGATGCGCGCTTACAACGTCTCGCATCACGAGATCATGAAAGCCATCGAAGAATCGAACCTGAATTTTTCAGGCGGCTTCATAACCGGCGCGGCGACCGAGATGGATGTGCGCGGGCTGGGACGCATCAACTCGATCGAAGACATCGCCAACACGGTCATCGCGGCCCGCGACCAGGTGCCTGTGCGAATAAGCGACGTTGCTGAGGTTCGCGACGGGTCGTCAGTGCGGCGCGGCATAGCCCGTGCGGATGAGCGCGAAGCGGTGATTATGACCGTCACCAAACAGTTCGGCGCGGATACGCTGTCAGTCGTCGAGAGGACGAAAAAAGCTCTCGACGAGTTGAAGCCGTTTATGCCCGAAGGCGTCCGCACCGTGACGTTTTTCGATCAATCTGAATTGATCCGAGTCGCCACACGGACGCTCGAAGAAGCATTGCTCGTCGGCGGCATCGCGGTGGTTCTGATCATTTTTTTATTTTTAGGAAACGCGCGCTCGACGATGATCGCGGCGATAACGATTCCTGTCGCGGTGATAATCAGCTTTATCTTTTTGCGCCTGTTCGGCGTCACGCTCAACATCATGTCGCTGGGCGGTATGGCCGTCGGCCTTGGCATTATGATCGATGCGGCGATAGTCGACACGGAAAACATCTTTCGCCATCTCAAACAGAATTCGACGGACTCGATGATTGCTGCGATGAGAGGCGCAAGCGAGGTGCGGCGGCCTGCGGCTTATTCTACGGCGATAATCATAGTCGTGTTTCTGCCGCTGCTGTTTCTATCGGGGCTTGAAGGAAAGATACTCGGCCCGTTCGCTCTGACAGTCGTCGTGTTGATGGCAGTGGGACTTTTGCTTTCGCTCACACTCACGCCCGCGCTCTGCTACACCCTGCTCCGCCGCGTCGCGCCGAGATTGAAAGAAGAAAGCTGGCTTGCTCGGCGATGCCAGCGCGTGTATGAGCCTGTCTTGCGCTCTTCGCTTCGTCGTCCGCTTCTGGCTGTTGCTGCGGCTGCGAGCATATTCGTTTTGTCGCTCGTCTCTCTTCCATTTCTCGGCACGGAGCTTCTGCCGCGCATGGATGAAGGAGCGATGCTCGTTTATATAACCACGCCGTCGGGGACGAGCCTCGAAGAGACTGACCGCATCGCATCGCAGGCGACACGTCTTTTAGAAGGCGGCCCCGATATCGCTTCGGTCATTCAACCCGTCGGACGCGCCGAGGGGTCGGAAGATCCTATGCCGGTCAATAGCTCGGAGATTTTTCTTCAACTCGCGCCGCGTTCGAAAAGAGAACACACGATCCCCGAAATAGAAGCGTGGGTGAGAGAGCGCATGAAAAAAATTCCGGGCGCGGCAGTTTCTCTGACGACTCCGTTGAATATGAGAATCGATGAATCGATTTCGGGAACGTCCGCCGCTCTGACGGTAAAAATTTTCGGCAGCAATCTTGAGACACTCGCGCAGAGAGGCGCGGAAGCGAAAAGTATAATCGAAAAAGTGCGCGGCGCAGTCGATGTGAGGCTCGAACAGTTAGAAGGCGTGCCGCAGGTAATAATCTCGGTGGATCGCCAGCGCGCGTCCCGATTCGGGCTCAATCCCGGCGAGATAGGCCACACTGTTGAAACTCTTCTGGCCGGTCGCGAAGTCACGACCGTAATCAAAGAGCAACTGCGCGAATACCCGGTGGTGGTGAGTTTGAAAAAAGAGTACCGCGACGCGC
>CAZPQE010000436.1:0-5960 GCA_964588615.1 uncultured Clostridia bacterium
ACCATCGGGCTACTGACACACAGCTTAACTTAATGGCATTGCCCTTTCAGGGCTTTGAACCTTACCGGCTCGATGAGGGTTTAATCCAATCGCATGCCGTTTTAAGCTCGCGCGCCCCGGCTCATATCTGTTGGCAACCGTCCGGCAAATCCGAGGCTCGACTCTCCTCGTATTCTCTACTCTCATTCCCAAGGGTCTTGGAATACTTCAGATCGTTTCATTGAGGTGTTTGTTATGACCCCGCAAAGAAAACTTCGCATAGCCTTCTGCATAAGCCTGCTGGTTTCATCCGACCTGTCGGCCCCGCGCCGCGTCCTGGCCAGCGAAGCGCAAAGCGACAAACAAGCCCGATTGCTCGAACCCGGCAAAACGGTCGAAGACAAACTCGCCGCCGGTCAGAGCCATCACTATATGCTCGATCTCGTCGAGGGACAGTACGCTCGCGTGGCGATGGAAAAAAACGCCGCCAACCTGATCCTCATCCTCTCCCGTCCCGATGGAGAAAAAATAACTGAAGCCAAAGCAGCATCCGCAGAGCCTATCGGAGCAGTTCTGCTGGCAGCCGTTTCCGGCAAGCACCTGTTGGAAGTGCGCTCGCTTGCGCGAAGCGGGGCTGAGGCCAGCTACAAACTGAGCATCGCCGAACTGCGGACGGCGACACAAACAGATCGCAGTCGGGTCGCAGCAGCTAAGGCTTACACGGAAGGCGTCCGGCTCGTCGAGCAGGACACCAAACAATCTCTCACCGATGCGATCGGGAAATTCAAAGCGGCCCTGTCGCTGTATGCTGCCATCGGCGAGCGCAAGGACGAAGCCGCCGCGCTTGGCTATCTGGGCTATGTCTACCATAAGCTCGACCGCAACGAAGAGGCGATACATTCTTACACTCAATCGCTCTCCATTTACAAAGCAGCGGGCGAGAGAGCGAGCGAAGCCGCGATGCTTGCCAACCTCGCCGCCGTTTATGAACGCCTCGGCCAGAGGCAAAAAGCCATTGAGCATCATGATCAATCTCTCGCCCTTGCGCGCGAGACGGGCGATAAAGAGAGAGAATCAGCCGCGCTCAACAACATCGGTCGCATCTACAGACTGATGGGCGAAAACCGGAGGGCGATCGAGTTCTACAATCAAACGATCCCGCTTCATCGCAACGCGGGCAACCTCAGAGGCGAGGCCGACGCTTTGAGGACTGTCGCGGGAATTCACTTTCTCCTGACCGAATACCCAAAGACGCTTGAACTTCTCAATCAGGTGTTGACGCTGGCTCGCTCGCTTGAAGACCGTCGCCGCGAGGCGCTGATCATTTCCGATATGGGGAGAGTTCATTACTCGATGAGCGAGTTTCAAAAGGCGCTCGATTTCTACAATCAGTCGCTTGCCATCTATCGCGCGGCGGGAGACCGCGCGGGCGAAGGCTCGGTCATAAACGCCATCGGGCAGATATACAACTCTCTGGGCGATAAAGAAAAAGCTCTCGATTTTTACAATCAGTCGCTCTCGCTCAGTCGCGAGACCAAAGATCGCTTCGGCGAGGCCACGGCGCTCAACAACATCGCCGCGATACTCGCCTCGAAGGAGGATTACCCAAAGGCCATAGAGTTTTACGAGCAATCGCTTTCGATCCTTCGCGCTCTCGGGAATCGCGTCAGTGAAGCCTCGCTGCTCAACAACCTGGGGACGGCTTACACTTCGCTGAATGAAAACCGAAAAGCGTTCGACTTCTACAATCAGGCTCTGGCGATTCATCGGGCGACGGGCAATCGTCGCAGCGAAGCCAACACGCTCAACAACCTGGGCCGGACGCTCTTCCTTGCCGGCGAGCATCACAAATCGCTCGACTTTTTCAATCAGGCTCTCTCGATCAGCCGCGCCACCGTTCACAGAAGGCTCGAAGCGCAATCTCTTTACAATATCGCCAGCGCGCATCGCGCGCTCGGCAACCTGGCCGAAGCCCGAACTCATAGCGACGCGGCGGTGCGCGTAGCCGAATCGCTCCGACACGAAGTCGATGTTCAGCCGTTGCGCGCGTCCTATCTGGCCTCCGTGCGCAATTATTACGACCTCGGCATCGATCTGCTCATGCAGCTTCACAAACAAGACCCTTCACAATCGTTCGACTCTCTCGCCCTTGAGATGAGTGAGCGAGCGCGGGCGCGCAGCCTGCTGGAACTGCTTGCCGAAGCCCGCGCAGATATTCGTCAGGGCGTCGATGCGGCATTGATAGAGCGCGAACGACGGTTGCAAAAATCGCTCAACGACAGGGCCGAACGTCAGACCCAGTTACTCAGCGGTCGCCACACCGCAGAGCAGGCCGCAGCAGCAGCAAGAGAGATCGAATCGCTCGTAGCCGAGTACCGAGAAGCGCAGGCGCAAATCCGAACGGCAAGCCCGCGCTATGCCGCTCTGACTCAACCTCAGCCCGCAGGCTTCCGAGACATTCAACGACAGATTGATGAAAACACCATCCTGCTGGAGTACGCTCTCGGAGACCAGCGCAGCTACCTTTGGGCAGTCTCCAACACTTCGATCACAAGCTACGAACTGCCGCGCCGCGCAGAGATAGAAGCAACAGCGAAGCGATTTTATGAACTGCTTCGACGCGGCGGGGCGGAGACGAGGGGACGCGGCGATGGAGAGACGCGGGGACGCGGCGAGGTGGAGGAAACGGCGAGCCAGTTGGGTCGTATGCTGCTCGCCCCTGTCGCCGACCGCCTTGAGTCGAAACGACTGGTCATAGTGGCTGATGGGATTTTGCACTACATACCTTTTGCCGTTCTCTCCGCTCCTGAAACGCGCCGGGATACAGAGGCGCAGAGAATCCCCGCGTCCCCGCGTCCCCGCGTCTCCGCGTCCTACATCCCGCTCATCGCGAGGCATGAAATCATCACCCTCCCCTCAGCCTCAGTGCTTGCCGAAATGCGCCGCGAGACCGAAGGGCGCAAACCCGCCGCCGGGGCCGTCGCCCTGTTCGCCGATCCTGTCTTCAGCGCCGATGACGCGAGGATCAAATCAACCACGCGATCGAAGGGCGAGCGGCTTCTCACGCGAGATTTGGAACGAGCCGCAAGAGATGTGGGCAGAGAAGGATTTGCGCGTCTTCCTTTTTCACGGCGAGAGGCGGAAGCGATCGCCGCCCTCGCGCCTCGAAGTCAATCGATCAAGTCGCTCGACTTCGAGGCCAGCCGCGACAAGGTGACAGGTCTCGATCTGAGCCGATATCGAATCATTCATTTCGCCACGCACGGACTGCTCAACAGCCATCATCCTGAGCTTTCGGGAATAGTCCTTTCGCTCGTCGATGAAGAGGGACAGCCGCAAAACGGATTCCTGAGATTGCATGAAATCTATAACCTCAAACTGCCCGCCGAACTCGTCGTCCTTAGCGCCTGCCAGACGGGGCTGGGAAAAGAGATTCGCGGCGAGGGGCTGGTAGGATTGACGCGGGGATTTATGTACGCGGGGGCGGCGCGGGTAGTGGCAAGCCTCTGGAAAGTCGATGATGCGGCGACGGCAGAACTGATGAAGCGGTTTTATCAGAAGATATTCGTCAGGCGTTTGCGACCGGCTGCCGCGATGAGAGAAGCGCAGGTCGAGATGTGGAGAGAGGAGCGATGGCGCTCGCCTTACTACTGGGCCGCCTTCGTGATGCAGGGCGAATGGAGATGAGACACGGAGATGGGGAGACGCGGAGACGCGGGGACGAAGAAAAAGGAGGAGTTCGTTATGGCAAACATTAGAAGTTACAAGGAACTGCGGGTCTATCAGGCCGCTATGGAAGCGGCTATGCGCATCTTCGAGTTGACCAAAAAATTCCCTGCCGAAGAAAGGTTTTCCATGGTGGATCAGATGCGACGCTCGTCAAGGTCTGTATGCACCAATATCGGCGAAGCATGGCGCAAACGGCGATATCCGGCGCACTTCGTCAGCAAACTGAGCGATTCGGAGGGCGAGGCTGAAGAGACTCGCGTCTGGCTTGAGTTTGCGCGTCGCTGCGGTTATATGACAGAAGCCGAGGCGCAGGAGTTGGATGATACTTACGACAAAATACTCGGCCAACTCGTGCGAATGATATCCGAGCCGGATCAATGGACTATTCGATAATTCGCCGCGTCTCCGCGTCCCCTTATCTCCGCGTCGAGATTCAAGCGATGGCAACTCGAAAGAAAAACTGGATTTTAACTCAGGATGCTCTGGAGAAACTGCTGGCTCTGTTCGACGCGGATGCGGAGCGCGCGGGCGAAAAGTATGAACTTATGCGAAAGAAGCTCATGAAATTTTTTCAATCGCGCCGCGCATGCCTCCCCGGCGAACTTGCGGATGAGGTCCTCAATCGCATCGCCCGCCGCGCCGAAGAAGGCGAAGAGATTCGCCGCGAGACGCTTTCGGAGTATTTCTATGGAGTGGCGCATAACGTGTTGAAGGAGTTCCTGCGCAGCCCCGAAAACGCTTTCACATCGATTGACGCGCTCTCTGATCGATTGTCGGAACACCCCGGACAGATGGAAGAGCGGAAGATTGAAAAATACGAATCCGAGCGGAGGCTCCGATGTCTGGAATCGTGCGCGGAGAATTTGCCCGCAGAGACGCGCGATCTGATAGTTTCATATTATGAAGAAGAGGAGGGCGCTAAGATCAAAAACCGTAGGCGACTGGCCCGCTCTCTGGGCGTGCCGATGAACGCTTTGAGAATTCGCGCTCATCGCATCCGCGCCAAACTGGAAAAGTGCGTGACAGACTGCCTCGACCACTCATCGGGCCATGAAATGGATTGAGGATTTTCGCAATGTCATGTGGAGGGCGGCCTTGAAGACGCAAAGCGAAAAAGATCAATCGCTCGCTCGCTATCTGCTCGGACGGTTGAGCGAAGAGGAGCGACGAGAGATTGAAAAGAAATACTTCGACGACGACGATTTTTACGAACAGATTGAAGCGGTCGAAGAGGATCTCATGGACGCTTACGTGAGCGGCGAACTCTCTTCGTCCGAGCGCGAGCATTTCGAGCAGCATTTCCTCCCGTTCGAGGATCGCCGCGAAAAAGTCGCTTTCGCCCGCGAGTGGAAAAGATTCGTCGCCGACAGATCGCAGGCCGGATCAGAAGAGAAAGCAAAGCGGCACTGGCTCGGTTTTTTTTATAACCGCGCTGTGTTGATTCCTCTTGCCGCATCCCTGATTCTGGCTCTGGGAGCCGGTTTGGTGGCGCTACGGCTTTCGCGGTTGAGCCATCAGATAGAACTCCTGCGCCAGGAGAGAGCCGCGCAGGAGAGGGCCGCGCAGGAGTTGCGCGAACAGGTGGCCGACGAACAGCGCCGCAGTCAGCTACTCTCAGAAGAACTCGAAGCCCAGCGCAACCGGCGCGAGGCGAAAGGGCCGGCCGCGCCTCCTTCCGTGATAGCTTCGTTCATTCTCAGTCCGGGACTGACGCGGGGCGCGGGCGAGGGGGGGAGGTTCGTCGTCCCTGCGGAAGCGACTGAGATCAGGTTGCAGGTTCGCTTCCGCGTCGGCGATTACTCGGTTTATGCGGCGGAGGTGCAGACCGTAGAAGGCCGAAGGGTGTGGAGCGAGCGCGGCTTGAAGGCCAGAGCGCGAGGCGAAGACCGATGGGTTATTATGAGTGTTCCGGCCAGAGCCGTCAGAGACCAGGACTATATCCTCACGCTTCGAGGAGTCGCCCCGACGGGCGAACTGAAAGTCGTGAGCGAGTATGCTTTCAGGATCGTAAAGTGACATCCCTCAGAAAAGGTTTGTAGTCCCGCCTTGAGGCGGAAGGCGTCAGGAATGAGCGATTCAGGCTGCGGGACTGCGAACAGATTTTCATCGTAACTACTCAGCCGCGTTAGCGGCGCGTTGAATTTAGCCCGGTCTTTGCGTGGCCGGGGCGTCGGCAAGGTTGAGCTTCCTCGTCGCGTTAGCGACGATTGAATGGCGCTTCGGAGGTTCAACCGTCGCTGACGCGACGCGAT
>CAZPQE010000437.1:0-5917 GCA_964588615.1 uncultured Clostridia bacterium
ACCCCGTGAAGCCGGTTTCGTTCGACGCCACCAGTCCGAGAAGAGTGTAGCCTGCGTGTGAAATCGATGAGTAGGCCAGCAGCCGCTTGGTGTTTTGCTGAGTGAGCGCGGCCAGGTTGCCCCACACTATCGTTATGGCAGCAACCGCGCCCAGCAGCACCGCCCAGCCCGGAATGCCCGCGATGTTTTTGGCGATGTTTCCTTCGAGCGTGCCGCGCAGTTCGGGAAGACCAGCCAGGAACAATCGACCGAACATGGCGAAGCTTGCGGCTTTTACGGCGACCGACATGAAAGCGGTCGTCGGAGTCGGAGCGCCTTCGTAAGCGTCGGGAGCCCACATGTGAAATGGAACTGCCGCGACTTTGAAGAACATCCCCGACGCCATCAGTATCATCGCCATCACCGCCAGATACCGGACATCGACTTCCTGACCGAGCGGAGCGTAGGAAGGCGAGAGGATCACCGGAAGAGCTTTGTTGATGGCGGCGAGGTTCGTCGATCCGGTCAGGCCGTAGATCATCGAGATGCCGTAGAGCAGCACGCCCGATGAAAACGCGCCGAGCAGGAAGTATTTCATCGCGCCTTCGTTCGAGCGGCGATCACGCTTGGCGTAGCCGACCAGTATGTAAACCGAAATGGCCATCAGTTCGAGGGAGATGAACAGCGTGAGCAGATCAGTGCCCGATGCCATGAACATCATGCCGACGACTGCAAACAGCATCAGCGAATAATACTCGCCGCGCTGCTCGCTTTCTTCGTCGAGGTAACGAATCGAGAGTAAGATCGACAGCCCCGCGCCCAGGAGGAAAATCAGCTTGAAGACGACGGCATAGTTGTCTATGACCAGCATGTTGAAAAAGCCCGTGCGCGGCTCGCCCTTGCTCGCAACATCGAAGTAGACGATGGAGAGCGAAACGAGCGCCAGCCCCACGCCTGCCAGACTCACCCAGGCGACCGGCTGTTTGCGCTTGCGCGGCAGCATCACATCGAGGACGAGGGCCGCGCAGGCAAACAGGGTGAGTATGACTTCGGGCATGATCAGTTGCGTCACCTGATCGGCTATCGTCTTGAGATCGTTCGTCGCTTGAATCAATGACAGCATGTGTTTTATTCCGGGTTATCGCGTCTGCTCGCCGCTTTCCGCCGATTTTTCTTCGGCCACTTCTCGTCGCTCGGCGGCGGGCGCGTTCCTGAAGTAATTGGGTCTCACCTGTGAGACGACGACTTCCGTCTGCGGGTTCACATAATCGAGCAGGGGTTTGGGATAAATCCCTATCCAGAAGATCAGGATGATGAGCGGCGCAAACTGCCATGACTCTCTGGCGTTGAGGTCGGCAAGCTCCCGGTTTTCATCCTTCGTCACCTGCCCGAAGAAGACTCGCTGATAGAGCCAGAGCATGTAGGCCGCGCCCAGTATTATCCCCGATGTCGCAAACGCGCCCCATGCGACGCTTTCTTCGAATGCGCCTCTGAGCGTGAGGAACTCGCCGATGAAATTGTTCATCAGCGGAAGCCCCAGGGAAGAAAGCGTCACTATCAAAAATATCGTGGAGAAAGTCGGCATCACGCTCGCCAGTCCGCCGAACTCTTCGATCTCATAAGTGTGACGACGTTCGTAGAGAATGCCTCCGAGCATGAAGAGCGCGCCTGTGGAGATGCCGTGATTTATCATCTGCATCACCGCGCCGTTCACCCCATTGGGGTTGAGCGAAAACAGTCCCAGCATTACGAACCCGAGGTGCGACACCGATGAATAAGCTATGAGTTTCTTGACATCCTTCTGCGCCATGGCGACCAGCGCGCCATAGATGATTCCGATGATGGCCAGCGCGATCATCACCTGACGCACGCGCGGGTGGGTGGCCGCGTCGGGAAAGAGCGGCAGAGAAAAACGCATGAAGCCATAAGTCCCCATCTTCAGCAGCACGCCCGCAAGTATGACCGAGCCTGCCGTCGGCGCGTCATAGTGCGCATCGGGAAGCCAGGTGTGGAACGGGAACATCGGGACTTTTATGGCGAACGACAGCCCGAAGCCTATGAACAGCCAGATGACGAGACCTACGCTGTAGACCGTTTTGATGTGCGGCCCGGTGGCAGTCATCGCCGCTATGTTGAAGGAACTTCGCACGTAGCCCGGAGGCAGCGGGCGTCTGTTCACTCTGTCTTTGCCCTCGGCTCGATCAAAAGCGTCCTCCATCAGGTTGAGCATCTTGTCGTTGATCTGATTGCTCGAAACATTGGTGGCAAGCTGACGGGCAGTGACCTCGACGGCGGCCCGCTGCTGCTGTACGACTTCGGGAAACACGAAATAGAGTTTGAGGACAGCCAGCAGCATCACGACCGAGCCTACGAGGGTGTAGAGGAAAAACTTGATGGCCGAGTAGAGGCGATTCTTGCCGCCCCAGATGCCGATCAGAAAGTACATCGGAACGAGCATCACTTCCCAGAACATGAAGAACAGGAAGAGGTCGGCGGCCACGAAAGCGCCGATCATGCCGCTCTGAAGCAGCAGCAGCATGATGTAGTACTCCTTCTCGCGGCCCCTCTCGCGGATGTAGGACCATGAGCAGATGACCGACAGCACGCCCAGCAGCGTGGTGAGCATGATAAGCACGACTGCCAGTCCGTCCGCGCCAAGCTGATAGCGCGCGCCTATGATCGGTATCCAGTCGTAGTCTTCGATGAATTGCAATCCGCCCATCGCGCGATCATAGCTGCCCGACCCCAAAACGAGCGGGAGCGAGACCAGAAAGCAGACCACGATCCAGCCATTGGCGAACCATCGAATGGCGTCGTTCTTCGCGCGGTTGAAGAAAAGCAGAATGAGCGATCCGACCGCCGGCAGCCACGTAATCCACGAAAGCAACCCAATTCCTAAAGGCTTCATGCCGTCAAGCTTCTCCTTTGAAAATGTACAGCAGGCTGCCAGCCTGCTGGTTCTTCAAATTTTCATCCTGTCAGGGAGTCAACTGTCAGGCCGACGGTTGTACATCCCAGACTCCTTTGAAAATGTCCGACCATCAGCCAGATTGTCGCGTATTCGATTTTCATACTTTCAGGTTGTGAACAGGCTGCCAGCCTGTTCTACATCAACGACTTTATTTGCCTGAACCCCCTATCATGCCCCAGAGGTTCCTGATGGTGCTGAATATCACCGTGCGCTCGTACAGGAAAACGATGATGAAAAGTCCCAGCGTGAACAACAGCGCATAGTTCTGCCAGGCTCCGGTCTGAAAGCTGCGGAAGATGATCGAACCGGCCCGAGTGATCCACCCCGCAGCGTTGACCGCCAGATCGATGACCCACTTGTCCCACCAGCCTGAAATCCTGGCCCAAAGGCGAGTGAGCCATGCGCTGCCGTTGACTCCGCCATCGACGACCAGGGCGTCGACTCTCCACAAAGCGTCGTTTGCCGCCTTGCCCGCTTCGACGCCTTTGACGTCCAGCAGCCAGTCCCAGTACCACTTGTTGAAACTCAGCCTGTAGAGCGGACGTAGTTTCGCCGCCCAGATATCGGCAAGCTCGGCGCGTTTTTCATAGAAAAGTTTGCCGAGATAAATCCCTCCTAATGCGATTCCCAGCGAGAGGGCCATAAGCACGTACTCGATAAACTCGATGTGATGGCCTTCGGCGGCATGCTCCGCCGCTTGGACTTTGACTATCACATGGTCGAGCCAGTGCTCGAAGAAGTTGATATCTATTATTCCTAAAGTGAGCGCGACGGGAATGCCTATCAGCCCTGCGACCACCGAACCCACAGCCAGCACCTGAAGCGGCAGTATCATCACCGGCGGAGATTCGCGCGGCTCCGCTGCGTGATGATCGCCGTGCGAGATGTGAGCGTCATGCGAATCGTGCGCGTGAGTTTTTCTGAATCGCTCTTCGCCCTTGAAGGTCATCTTCATCAACCGCGTCATGTAGAAAGCGGTCATCCCTGCGGTGATGAAACCGATGACCCATAGAATTTTTCCGCCGCCGAAAAAATGAGTCGACCAGGTCTTCCACAGAATTTCGTCCTTCGAGAAGAAGCCCGCAAACGGAATGATGCCGCAGATGGCAAGCCAGCCCACGTACATGGTCTTGTAGGTTTTGGGCATGTACTTTGCCAGTCCGCCCATCCGGGGCATCTCCTGCTCGTGGTGCATGCCGTGAATGACCGAACCTGATCCGAGGAAGAGCAGGGCCTTGAAAAACGCATGGGTGAAGACGTGAAATATGCCGGCGATGAAAGCGCCCACTCCGCAGCCCAGAAACATATAGCCGAGTTGCGAGACCGTAGAATAAGCCAGCACCTTCTTGATGTCGGTCTGAGTGATTCCTATCGTCGCGGCGACAAATGCCGTAGCCGCTCCGACCAGCGCGACGACGAACATCATCGTCACCGAACGCTGAAAGATGAAATTAGTGCGCGTGACCATAAACACGCCAGCCGTCACCATCGTCGCCGCGTGTATGAGCGCGCTCACCGGCGTGGGGCCTGCCATCGCGTCGGGCAGCCAGATGTAGAGCGGTATCTGCGCGCTCTTGCCCGTCGCTCCGATGAACAGTCCCAGCGCAAGCCACGACATCAATCCGAAACTCCACAACGCTTCCTGCCCGTAGGCTTCGCTCAAATGAGCAAGCTCCGAGAATTGCAGCGTGCCGAAAGTGGCGAACACGCCCATTATCGCCAGCGCGAACCCGAAATCTCCGATTCGATTAACGACGAACGCTTTTTTGGAAGCGTCACCGGCTTCCTTGCGGTCGAAGTAATAACCGATTAGCAGGTATGAGCAAAGCCCTACGCCTTCCCAGCCTATGAACATGATCATGAAGTTCGATCCCATCACCAGCAGCAGCATCATGAACATGAACAAATTGAGATAAGCGAAGAAACGGTAGTAGCCCGCGTCGCCGTGCATGTATCCGACGGCGAAGACGTGAATCCAGAATCCGACGAAGGTGACGATGAACATCATCACCAGCGACAGTTGATCGATCTGATAGCTCCACTCGATGTTGAAATTCGAAAGCGCGCCTGCGTTCTTTCCCTCCGAGTTATGCGCCCGACCCCCCGGCATCCAGGTGAACGAGTGCGGGAACCCGCCCGACTCGCTCGTCACAAAGGGCTTGTTGTCATGGGCGGGCGCGTAATCAGCGGCGTACTCGTAGAAAGCTCCGAGCGTGAGCAGCAGCGACAGGAGTATCACTCCGCAGCCGATTGCAGAGACGGCCTTCTCGCTCAATTTGAGCTTCTTGCCGAGAATGAAATTGATGAGAAAGCCGACGAGAGGAAATACAGGGATGAGCCAGACGAGTTTTAGCATGTCAGTTTTCAGTTTTCGGTTTTCAGTTTTCAGATTCGAGTTCGATTGCCTGCTTCAGGCTGAAAACTCAAAACTGAAAACTGAAGACTACCACTTGAGCATATTGATTTCGTCAATCGCCACGGTTTCGCGATTGCGGAACATCGCTATGACAATGCCCAGGCCCACAGCCGCTTCGGCTGCGGCCACCACTATGATGAATATGGTAAAGACCGGCCCCATCAGCGGATCGATTGCCAGTCCCTTGGCGCGAAGAGCTTCCTGATTGATCTGAAAGTAACGCGAGAAGGCCACCAGGTTGAGATTGACCGCGTTGAGTATGAGCTCGATCGACATGAAAATGATGATGATGTTGCGGCGCGACAGCACTCCGGCCACCCCGACGACGAAGAGCAGAAAGCTCAACATCAGGAAATGAACCAGAGTCGGCTCGAATCGCTTGATGAATGCCTGATCCTGTTGAAGAAGCAAAAGGGCGAGAAAACTGCTCACCTCACTCATAGAGTTTCTCCTGTTTCGAGCCGCGCGCCAACAACACCGCGCCGACGATTGCGACCAGCAGAACCAGAGAAGCGATTTCGAAAGGCAGCGCGGCCTGTCGATAGAGCGCC
>CAZPQE010000438.1:0-5831 GCA_964588615.1 uncultured Clostridia bacterium
TCTCAAGGTGCATGAGCTTACATCGCTTCAGCAGTTGATGTCCGACCCTCCGCAGCACGACGAAACATTGTTCATCATCATCCATCAGGTCTATGAACTCTGGTTCAAACAACTGCTCCACGAAATAGACACGATAGTCGAGCGACTCGACAGCGACGACCCGCTCTCGGCTCACCGACTGCTGCGACGGTGCATAGAAATTCAGCGGGTGCTAGTCAGCCAGGTCGCAGTGCTTGAGACGATGACCCCGATGGATTTTCTGGCCTTCCGCGATCACCTCAATCCGGCCAGCGGTTTTCAGTCTTATCAGTTCCGCGAGCTTGAGTACGTTTCGGGACTCAAAGACCCGCGCTTTTTGAAAAACTACGACGAGGGTTCGGAAGAGCGCGCACGGCTCGAAGACCGCCTCAACCGCCCTTCTGTCGGGGAAGCTTTTTACAGTATGCTGCGCCGTCGCGGATTCGACCTCGCTGCGGGCGATGAGGAAGATGCGCGAGCGCGGAGAGTCGTCGAACTTATGCGCATTTATCAGGAATCGGAAAAGCATTATGATCTGTTTCTGCTCTCCGAAAGCCTGATCGAATACGATGAGACGTTCGCCCTCTGGCGACTGCATCACGTCAAGATGGTCGAGCGAATGATAGGCGGCAAGACCGGCACGGGCGGCAGCCAGGGCGCGGCTTATCTGAAAAAAACGGTCGAACGAAAATTCTTCCCCGAACTGTGGGAACTCCGCACCAACCTCAGCCGGGGATAGTCATTCCTCCTCTGTCACCGATTTGCAAAGGACGAATGACTGATGACAACGTACAAACAAGGGGATGTTATGGACGAACTGCTCGAATGGCGCAAAGAGTTTCCGATACTCGACAACACCGTGTACATGATTTCGCACTCGCTGGGCGCGATGCCTCGCCGCGCGCGCGCCCGCCTAGACGAGTATGCCGATATGTGGGCCACTCGCGGCATACGCGCCTGGGACGAGGGCTGGTGGATGATGCCTGCGAGTGTAGGCGATCTCATAGGAAAAATAATCGGCGCTGATGCGGGCGAGGTCGTCATGCACCAGAATGTTTCTATATGTCAATCGATCATTCTGAGCAGCCTCGATTTTTCCGGCAGTCGAAACAAGATCGTTTCCGAGAGCTTCAACTTTCCCTCGAACCTCTACATCTATCACGCCGCCGAAAAAGCGGGCGCGCGGCTCGTCACCGTTCCTTCCGTTGACGGCATCAGCGTGCCGCTTGATCGAATGCTCGAAGCCATTGACCACGAGACGCGGCTCGTGAGCGTCTCGCATGTGATCTTCCGCAGTTCCTACATTCAGGACATCAAGGCGATAACCGAGCGCGCGCACGAAGTGGGAGCGATGGTCGTTGCCGACATTTATCAATCTGCCGGCACGGTTCCGCTCGATGTGAAAGAGACGGGGCTGGATTTCGCCACCGGCGGATCAGTGAAATGGCTGTGCGGCGGGCCGGGCGCGGGATACCTTTACGTGCGGCGCGATCTGTGGGATAAACTCCAGCCCGCCTGCACCGGATGGATGGCTCACCGCGATCCTTTCGCTTTCGAAGTGGGGCCCATCGAGTACGCCGACAACATCTACCGCTTCCTCAACGGCTCGCCGAACATTCCGGGAATGTACGCCGCGATGAGCGGCTACGAGATAATCAACGAGGTCGGCGTTGAAAATATAAGAGAGAAATCCGTTCGCCAGACTTCGCGGTTGATCGAGATGGCCGATGAAGCGGGATTTGCCATCAACTGCCCTCGAAGCGTGAGCGAGCGCGGCGGGACTGTGGTAATCGATGTGCCGCATGGCCAGCAGGTGACGAAGGAACTTCTGCGAAGAGATTTTCTGGTTGACTTTCGACCGGGCGCGGGCATTCGCGTGGCTCCGCATTTTTACACCAGAGACGAAGAACTTGAACTGACTATACGCGAGATAAAACAGATTCTCGAATCGAAAGCCTACGAGCAGCACAGCGCGGCTCTTGCGCATTGATTCATCGAATGGTCACTTCGAGCGTGTAAGCGGCCACGCCTCTGGTCGCTCTCACGATGATTCTGTAATCCCCGTTTTTTGGCAGAGCGCCCGACCAGTCGTTGGGCTTCGCGTTGCCTTCTACCGCGTTTCCGTCCGAGTCCGTAACCTCGACAGTCGCGTTGTTTCCTTTCGAAGTTATGTGGACGAGCATCGTCTGACCGGCGCGCGCGCCTAACAGGTACTCATCGCTCGAATCCGTCGTGCCTGTCAGCACAGCCGACGTGCGCCCGCGAGCGAAACGTATTCGTTTGGCTTCCACAGCGGGCGCATCCTGCTCGACTTTCTTTCGCACAGGCTTGCCCGTCTCAACGAGTTTGTCGCCCGCGAGTCGAAAGGTGTGGGTGTCGACGTACTCCGGGCAGCAGGCTCCGCCGCTGATGGTTCCGTAGCGTCCGACTTTCAGGAGACCGTTTTCGATCCTGACCGACTCGATCCCGTCATAAGCGCGGTCGCCCATGCCGAGGGTGGTGATTTCCACAGGCTTGCCGCCGCGAAGAGTGAAGATGATGCCGTCGGTGAACTGGCCCGTCCCTCCCGTGTTGCACAGGGTCGAGACGACGGCTTCTTCCGAGCCATCGCCCGTGAGGTCGCCGTAGACGACTTCCACGACCTGGAAATAGACCGTATCGCCCGAAGGGTCGTTCGGATTCCCGCGCGAGTACTCGCCGTTTTTAGCGCGGATGGTCTGATTTTCCTCGACGCAGGCAGGCGAGTAGGTGAAGTTTTTGAAATCCACCTGCCGGATGTCGCTCTGGGCGCGGGCTATCGATGTAATGAAGAAGATGGCAAACGCAACTTGCAATAGTTTCGTCATTATTGATTTCTCCAGCGAGAGTCTACACCAATCCGATGTCAGATGTTAGGAGACGGATGTCAGGCTGTCGTTCTGCGGCAGCCTCGCCGATGATGACGGCGTGAAGGAAACTCCGCTTCACCGTCGCACTCCTTTATGCCTGCGCAATCCCGGCCATGCGCAGGTTACGGTTCAACTGCTCGTCACGGCGCACCCGCCATATTTTGCTGTCGAGATAATAATGAATGAACGCTCCTCCCCAGATGAATGCCATCCAGAATCCGTCGGGGGCGACGATGGTGTAGTGCGGGATGTGATAGGCCGCGCCGAACATCAGCGCAAACACTATGTATCGCCACACCGTTTTGCTGATGAACGAAGCCGCGCCATAGCTCGGCGCATCCTCTCTGACGTATTTGTTCCGGTTATGGAACCACACGATTCGGTGATACTGGAGGTTGTGATAGATCGTAAGAGTAGCGACCGCCGCCGTCGCCCCGCCCGCTGGCTCAAGCATTCGCAGCACTATCCAGTGCATAGGCACTGCGGCTGAGAGCAGCAACAGCTTTGGAACATTGATCGGCTGTCGCAGAAAAAATCGTTGAACCTGTCTGATGCCGAGCAGAGCCAGCAGGAAGATGAACGCGAAAAATGCGAATGTCTCCAGCCACGCAAACCAGCCCGAGTCGACCGGGAATGGAAGCCGCGCAGATGCCGCAGGGCTATGGCCGAGGAAGCGCAGGAACGGATAAGTCATCCCTGTGAGAAGCAACGCCCGGTCGATGAAGTTATCTGTCTCAGAGAGATCCTCGTTCTTCTTCTTGTACAAAATCATGAAGCCATAGTGCTGTTTGACCAGATGATAATATGCCCATATCGACGCGAATATGAAAAAGAGCGGCCCCCATACTTCTGTGCCCAGTAGGCGCGCTCGCCCGGCCAAAACCATTGCCGGGCCGAGAAGAAACAACGCCAGGCTGCCGTAGTAGAGTCTTGCGCGTTTGCGGCGATCCTCACGGTCTGCGTAAGTCCTCGAAATGGTCGCAAACACATGTGGGCCGTCGAATCCGAGCGCCCATATCCAGACCAGCACAGAGACCGATACTCCGAGGGCGAGGTTTGCAGCAAGCAGCGCATAGCTTGCGACGACGCTGCCGATGAACCACAGAAGATCGTCTCGTCGATTGATGATCCAGCCGAGAGAAACCAATTTCTTTTCCGCGACCGCCGCCGTTGATGCCATACAGCCTCCTCCCTGAGAGCGAGATGAAACTGGTGTCTGATGAGGCCGCTAGTTTATCACACACCTCAGCGTGTCCGACAAACGCTATTTTTTCGGCTGCCTCTAATGCTCGATGGCGGAGAGATGGGAGGCTCTCCTGAAAGAGACTGCTATGCTACCATTGACGGCTGACCGGCGGCGGCTCTGATCGATTTCAATTCATTCGGAGGACTTGTGACGAAATCAATTGACGAATTCAACGACTATCGCAGGAAGATGAACGACAGGATTCTGGGAAGCGATCATCTGGGCATCAAGCGATTCTTCGCTCTCGACCATCAGGCTTATGAGCAGGGCGCGCTCGATTCCCGCACCAAAGAGATGCTCGGCCTCGTGGCTTCGCTCGTCCTTCGCTGCGATGACTGTATCACCTATCACGTTCTGCAATGCGTCGAGGAAGGCATCACGAAGGAAGAGTTTCTCGAAGTGTTCAATGTCGCTCTCGTAGTCGGCGGCTCAATCGTCATCCCGCACCTGCGCCGCGCCTTCGAGCGCATGGACGAGGCGATCGAGCGAAAAGAATAAGACAGGATTCAACCAGGATTCACAGGATTGCAATGGTTTCTTTCCAATCCTGTGAATCCTGTCGAAGGCTCATCGAAAGTTCCAGGGCCGTTTCTTGAATGGTATCTTGATGCCGCCCGGAGCCTTCACTACATCGAGCACTCTGCGGGCCTCGGCAGGCAGATAACGCTCCATGCGAGTCGATACGCCCGCCGCTGAAAGCGCCGCCACTGCCGCTTTCAAAGTCGGGTCGTAGTCCCTGGCCTCGGTTTCATATCCCTTGCCCGCTTTCTTGTACTCCTCGCCTTCCTTGCCTCCTATCTCTTCGCCCTTCTGCTGATAGAGCGCCGACAGCGCGAGGTTGTTTCCGGCCATCTCTCCAGAATCGTCCGTCTCGCTCCGATAACTCGACGCGACCTCGTATTGACGTATCGCGTTGTCAGTCTGTCCGAGCGCGTGATAGCAATATGCAAGCTCGCGCTGCGCGTCGTAATAATCCGGCCTCAGATCAATCGCTTTTTTGAGTTGAGGGACGGCCTGCTGATACTGCGTCATCAATCGATATGCATAGCCTACGCCGAAATAACTTTCAGCGTCTTCAGGGGCGATGGTCGAGGCGCGCACGAACGAAGTGAGGGCTTTCGACTGGCTCTTCTCATCGAGCAGCAGCGCATAGCCCATGGCCAGATGAGCGAGCGCGAGATTGGGGTCTTTCTGCACGGCGGTCTCGGCTGCCGTCAGCGCCTCTCTCTTAGTGTTCGACCCCTTGTCGGATTTGTCTTTGCCCTTATCCTTGCTCTTTTTGTCTTTATCTTTGCCGGATTTTTCTTTGTCCGAATCCGGTTCGGCGACAGCTTCCTCCTGAGCGATCGCGCTCAACGCCCGCGAGCGACGGGCGTGCAGGGTCGCATTGTCAGGAAATTTCTGCGTCGCTGCGGTCAGCATATCGACCGCCTCGCGCTCCTGCCCGGCTTTGATATAAGCGTTGGCCAGTCGCTCATAAGCGGCTACGAGGTTGGGGTCTTCTCTGGTTGCCATCTCGAAGGAGACGATAGCCTGCGGCCACAACCCCTGGCTTTCGAACTCAACCCCTTTCTGGTAACTCAGAGACGACGAGACAGGCTTCATCTCCATGTCTATTTCCTGATTGTACCCGGCTATCACGTTGACTTTCGTTTCGGTCGCCTGAAAGCCGGGAAGTT
>CAZPQE010000439.1:0-5819 GCA_964588615.1 uncultured Clostridia bacterium
GAAATGAATCGAGTCGGGCAAGACCATAAGCACGCGGTCTTCCATCTCGACTCCGAGCCAAAGCAGCGCATTGCCACAGCGATTGGCCATTTGCTGAACTTCCGAGTAAGTGAATCGCCCATCGCGATAGTAGATGGCCACACGGTCTCCGCGACCTTCCTCGACGTTGTGATCGAGGAAGTAGTGGGCCATATTGAACTTTTCGGGAAACGATACAGTCATCCCTGAGTCTCCGCCCTGTGGTTTGTTCGAGCGGATTACTTTACCTCAAATCGACGGCTGTCGAAAACAGGGAGTGGTCGGATACTGCGCGCTCAACTCTGCCAGGTGATGTAGAACTCGCAGACCGCATCATTGCGACCGCAGCATCGCGCGTGCGTCACCTGTGCCGAGCGCGCGCCGCAAAGCTCTATGGCGCGGCGGAAGTAGGCCGCTCCGCTGGCGCAGAAACTTTCGGGCGGGGCCGCGTCGTAGAGAATCGTCAGCAGCCCGCTCGTCTCGCTGAGGACTTCATACCGGGCCGAGCCGAAATCCTGATACGAGCGGTGAATGAGCGAAGACTGTTTGAGGAAGCTGTGAATGTCGGGGTTGACGAGGCTGGCGAACGGGCCGGAAAGCGCGGTGGTGGCCGAAAACTCTCCAAGCTCACTGAAGACTTCGGCCTCGCTGCGGCCAAGCTCTCCGACTACCGCCCGGTCTAATCGATCAAGAAGCTGAAGCGAATACCACTTCTCGACATCGATCTCGGCCATCTGAAGCCGGTCTTCTTCCTCAAGCCTCGTGAGCGCGCGCGCCCAGCAGTCAGGGCCGTGATTGAGAGCGACGAACAGAAAGCGCGCTCTGAGCAAGCCGCCTTTTACATTCATATCGCGGTGGGGTTTTTGTGAAGATTGCATATCTGCGCCTCCATTGAAAAAGGATACGCACGAGTGATGGCTTTCGGATTATAAGTCCGCAGATAGCGCAGATTCAATGCGCATTGCGCAGATGAGAAGGCAGCCTGAAAAAATATGCGAAATCTGCGGATCAGGGAGTGATGCGGGTGAACTCAGCGCATTTTTCGTCTCGCGGCCCGCGTTCGATCATCGGGTGATGGTCTTTCATAAATCTGTCAGGCGGAGAGCCGCACTCTATCATCGAGGCGAAGTACTGATCGATCTGATCGAAAATCTCAGTTATGGTCTGAGAGTGAAAGACCCGCTCGCGCAATCTTGCCCCTCCCGCAAGCCCGTGAGTGAAGTAGCCGCACATCTGTTTGAGCTTGCCCGCGAGCGCGCGCTCAGGCAATTCGTCGCAAAGCAGTTCGTTGTAGCGATGCAGCACCTTCTGCTTTTCGGCAAGCGACGGCTGATAGACCGCTTCGCCCAGCATAAGCTCCGAGGTCTGTCGGAAAATCCACGGGTTGGCAATCGCCCCCCGTCCTATCATCACCGCATCGACGGCGGTTTCATCAAGTCTCTGGATAGCCATCTGAGGCGAAGTGACATCGCCGCAGCCTATGACCGGGATGGAGACGGCGCGTTTGACCTCGGCTATAACATCCCAGTCGGCCCGACCGCTGTAACCCTGCGCGCGTGTGCGCCCGTGTATGGCTACCATATCGCCGCCGCAGTCTTCGATGATGCGCGCGACTTCTGTTGCGTTGATCGAAGAGTGATCCCAACCTGTGCGAATCTTCATCGTCACCGGGATCGAAACTGCTTTTCGTATGCTGCGAAGAATCTTTTCGAGTTGAGGCAGGTCGCGCAGAAGCGATGAGCCGCCTCCGCCGTTGACGACTTTTTTTGCCGGGCAGCCGCAGTTTATGTCTACGATGTCGGCTCCGACTTCTTCGATTATCTCTGCTGCTGCGGCCATGCGGTCAGCGTCGTAGCCGAATATCTGAATCGAAAGCGGACGCTCCTGGGGCAAAAACTTCATCATTCGGTGCGTGCGCATATTGCCGCGCGTGAGTCCTTCGACCGAGATGAACTCCGTTACTATGAGTCCCACTCCGCCAAGTTCTTTTATCAAACGGCGGAAAGAGGAATCCGTCACGCCAGCCATCGGCGCAAGCACGAGGTTGGGACTGATGCGGACATTTTTTATAGATATCTCGCCGATCATAGAAGGGTGAGTTTAGCACAATGCAGCAGGTGAGATGAAAGCGAGCGGCAGGCATATTGACGAATTCGGAGCCATGCAAAAAATTACATGGCTCCGAATCAGAAGATCAGCAAAATGCGGGAGCTACTTCTTCGATGCGCCGTCTTGCGGCGGGCAGCAGAGCTTCAAGAGTGGCGAGGAAATTCGGATGAGTCATTCCCGATCCGAGATACGTCCATCGGTTGGCCTGAGGCTGAAGGGCGACACAGGCCTCGCGTTCCTGGGTCGAAAGCTCTCGGCCAGTGGCCCGCGTGAGGCTTTCGAGATCGAATTCCGTCTGCTGGCTTAGGCCGCCGTCGATGAATGCGCCGATTTCGAGGTACTCTTCGACCGCGCTTTCTATCTCTTTTCGAGTGTAAGACGAAGCGAGCGATTCGACCATCAGGGTGTCGAGTTTGGCGTGCTGCGCTTCTTCCATCCAGTGATGGCGGAGCAGGCTCTTGAACTGCGGGTCGAGTTGACGGTCATCGTGGACGCTATCGATGTAGTGACGCTGAGTCATCCACTCGATTTGAAGGATGGCCAGCGCGACGGCGAGCCGGTCGTGCGCAAGCACCGCGCGAGCTATCTCCGAAGGCGGGCCTATAACCGCGCACTCGCAGCCGAAGCCCCGTTTGAACTCTTCGCTGAAGCGTTTGAAGAGGTGAATGTGCTTGGCTTCCTCGCTGGCGAATTGCAAAAACGCGCGCACGCGATAATCATCGCCCTCAAGCCGCGGTCGAGCGTGATCGAGAACGAAGGGGAGGATGAACTCTTCGACCACTCCGAAAAGGGTCAGGTATGCGTTTCCGCGTATCTGATTCAACACGCGCTTTTCATCCTCATTGAGAAACGAGAGTCCTTCGACGCGGGCGAGGGATTCGGGCATAAAAGGCTTCGTGAAATCGAGTTTCTTCTCTCCGCCTATTATGTCTTCGATTCGCCATCCGATTTTCTCCGACGCCGCGAGCGTCTCGCGATAGGTGTAGCGTTGATTCTTCGTCGGCATGATCGTCTGCATGTTAATCATAAACAAATCTCCTTTTGCGATATCTGATTTCGTTGTGAGAGCGGCGATCCGGGATGATCAAGCGCCCCTTCGACTGCCCTCACTTCTATATGCGCAGACGAATTTCGAAAGCGGCAACGGCAGCAGAATTTTTTTTGGGGGGCGCGCGGCTTTTGCCGAAACTGGCGAGCCGTTAAGACTTGTGATAATTTCCCGTCACCAGAGTCCGACTCATAGCCGAGAGGGACAGTCAATGACCAAGCCATCGACCAAAGATGTAACTCAATTGCTGCTGGCCTGGAACAGCGGCGATCAGGAGGCTCTCGATCAACTGATGACGCTCGTCTACGATGAACTGCGCCGCGCAGCGAAGCGTTATATGAAACGCGAGCGGGCAGACCACACATTGCAAACCACCGCGCTGGTCAACGAAGTTTATATGCGACTCATCGATGCCGGTAAAGTTCGATGGCAGAACCGCGCGCACTTCTTCGCAATATCGGCGCAACTGATGCGAAGGATACTCGTCGATTTCGCGCGCCGCCGCCGGGGTCTCAAACGCGGCGGGGAAGTCGAACAGGTGTCGCTCGACGAAGCTTTAATGGTCGCCGATCAAAAAGTCGATCTTGTCGCTTTGGATGACGCGCTCAAATCTCTGGCCGCGCTTGCGCCGAGGCAAAGTCAGGTTGTCGAGTTGCGCTTCTTCGGCGGATTGAACGAGGAAGAAATCGCCGAAGCTCTCAAGGTCTCGCCCCGCACGGTCAGAAATGACTGGAGCATGGCGCGGGTGTGGCTTCTCAGGGAGTTGAGCAAAAAAGAAAAATGACGCCTGAACGCTACGAGCAAGTCGTCGACCTTTACCGCGCTGCCGCCGAACTCGACCCTCAAAGTCGGGCCGCGTTCCTCGACAAAGCCTGCGCCGGAGACGCAGAGTTGCGCGCGGAAGTCGAATCGCTGCTCGCTTATCAATCTTCGGCCCGCGGATTTTTGCAAACGCCGGCTCTTGAAATGATGGCCGACGAAATAACATCCGACCAGGTGGGACTCGCTTCAGGCCAGCAGATAAGCCGCTATCGCATACTCTCTCAACTAGGCGCGGGAGGCATGGGCGAAGTTTATCTCGCCGAAGACGCGCAACTGCGCCGACGGGTGGCGTTGAAAGTTCTGCCTTCCCTCTTCACGCACGACCGGGAACGACTTAAAAGATTTCAAACCGAAGCGAGAGCCGCAGCCGCGCTCAATCATCCCAACATCGCCGTCCTTCATTCGGTCGAAGAAGCCGAAGGCCGCCACTTCATCACGATGGAATACGTCGAGGGCCAGACACTCACGAGGCTCATAGCGAAAGGAGGCGTCGCGCTCGCTGATTTCTTCGACTGGTTCATCCCTCTGTCGGACGCTCTCGTTCACGCGCACGAGAAAGGCATCGTCCACCGCGACATCAAACCGGCCAACCTGATAGTGACGCCCGACGGTACGCCCAAGATACTGGACTTCGGGCTGGCGCGCATCACTCGCAAAGCAGACGATGTGACATCGACGATGAGCATGACTGGAGACGGGGTGGTGATGGGAACTCCTTCTTACCTGTCCCCGGAGCAGGCAGAAGGCATAGAAGTGGATCATCGCAGCGACATATTCAGCCTCGGCGTGGTGATGTATGAAGCTCTCGCGGGAGAGCGCCCGTTCAAGGGAGAAAACTACGCCGCAGTGATCAGCGAATTGATCAAGACCGATCCGATTCCGGTCGCCGATCTGAGAGAGGACGCCCCTTTTCTGCTGTCGCGCCTCATCGCGCGGTGTCTGAGAAAAGATCGCCGCCATCGCTATCAGACCATGCGCGAGGTGCGCGCCCTTCTCGAAGAGGCGAAAGCGGAGACCGAAAGCCGCGCGACGGCGAAATCAAGAGCGAAATTCAAATCGGAAAAAAATCCTCGCCGCGCAATCGTCGCGCTTGCTGTTTTGCTCACCGTTGCAATCCTTCTTGCCATGTGGAGTCTGACGCGACTGACAGAAGAATCGAAACCCGTCGCTCGTTTCTCCATCAGCCCTCCTTCGGGGCAGCAGTCGCCTTTGTCGGAAGCGCAGCTTTCGCCCGACGGAAAGTATATAATCTTTTCGACTCGTCGCGGCGATCTCAATCAGCTTTTCATCCGCGCGCTTGATCAAATCGAAAGCCGCGCGTTGCCGGGGACGGAAGGCGCGCGCAATCCGTTTTTTTCTCCTGACAGTCAGTGGATAGGTTTTTTCGTCGATGACAATCTCAGAAAAATTCCGGTCGCGGGCGGCTCGCCGCTGACGATTTGCGATTCGTGCAAAACCGCTTTCGAAACTCACTGGGCGACGAGTGACGTGATAATCGCTTCCGACCCTGTAGGGCTTTATCGCGTTTCGGCGGGGGGCGGAAAGCCTGAGAGATTGACGACCGTTGATGAATCGGCAGGCGAGAGGTCGCATCGCGCGCCGCAACTGCTGCCTGAAGGGAAGGCGTTGCTCTTTACCATCGAGACGGCGAAGGGGCCGCGAGCGGCTTTGCTTTCGATGGACGGCCTTGAGACGAGATATATCGAAGAGGCGGGCGAAGCGTCGCTGGCACAATACATCGACACGGGGCATTTGATATTCGCCCGCTCGAACCGGCTCATGGCGGCCGCGTTCGATCCGGGCAGTCTCCGATTGACCGGCA
>CAZPQE010000440.1:0-5805 GCA_964588615.1 uncultured Clostridia bacterium
ACTGGAAGCAGGAGCACCAATGAATGCAGCAAGGGGTTTCGTAACCACACAGGAGGAAGAGGTAATGAAAGAGCGGCGCAGGTCGAGGCGCTCTGTCGTTACCTGGCGTGTGCTGGTCGGAGTCAGGAATCCTGAAAGCCCTCACGCGGGCGGCTCAGGCGTGCTGGTGAACATAAGTTCGAGCGGGGCGATGCTCTTTCTGGATCATCTGCTCGACTGCGGCCAGAAGGTAGACCTGTGGATACGGCTGCCTTATGAGACGGAAAGGTGGATGAAGCTGGCGGCAGAAGTCGTCCGAATCGAGGGCAGTTCTCCGCTTTACCGGATCGCCGTCAGGTTCTCCAACACGCGAGCCAGTTTCTTCAACACCGTACTGCACACCGCAACGCCCCTGGAATCCTGAGAACTCTCCAACGGGCAAAACATAGTCTTCGATATTGCCGCCGTGCCTGCGCGTCTCCGGCGCGGACGGGGAAATGCTCTCGCATGGGAGAAGCTTTTATGATGGTCAGCAGCCTTCTCAAACACCAGAACCTCAACCTCAGTCTCACCCGAAAGCTGATCGTGGGAATCCAGATGGCTCTGGATTTCCTGATGATAGCAGCCGCCTTCGCGCTGGCCTATCTGCTCAGATTCGATTTCTCGATCCCTCCTCAGGAGATCGATAACGCGCTCTGGCAATTTCTCCTGGTGGCGGTCGTTCAGATAGCGGCGCTGAAGCTGTCGGGAATCTACTCGTTCATCTGGCGGTACACGGGCATCACCGAGGCCGGAAATTTTCTCAAGACCGCCGCGCTGTCCTCTCTTCCGGTGATCGCCCTGCGGCTGATTCTTCCATCGCAGCATAGTCAATGGCAGGTTCCGCTCTCTATCGCTCTTATGGATTCGGCCCTGGCTTTCGGCGGCATGTACGTGCTCAGAGTCATCCGCCGCCTGATCTATGAGAACTCTGAGAAGCGACGGCACAGCGCCGTTTTTCTGCGCCGGTCGAGGAAGAAAGTTCTGATGATAGGCGCGGGGCGATCAGCCGCACTGGCCGCCAAAGAAATTCTCAGCATCGGCGGCTCCGAAATCGATCTTCAGGGATTCATCGATGACGACCCGGCGAAGCTTGGCTCTGTTCTTCAGGGCAAGCGGGTGCTGGGCTCGACCGCAGACCTTCCCCGTCTGGTTCGCGAGATGAGGATCGATCACGTGGTGATATCGATCTCGAAAGCCTCCCGACAGGATTTCAAGCGGATACTGGGCATCTGCGAATCGATACCGGTGAAGGTCAGAGTGGTTCCGAGCGTCTACGATATACTTCAGGGCAAGGTGAACGTGAGCCGGATACGCGACCTTCAGATCGAAGACCTGCTGGGCCGCGAGCCTGTCGTGCTGGAGCAGGAAGAGATAGAACGACTGGCCACCGGAAAAGTCGTGCTGGTGACCGGAGCGGGAGGCTCGATCGGATCAGAACTTGCTCGTCAGGTGGCTCGCCTGCGCCCGGCGAAACTGCTTCTGGTCGAGAGGGCAGAATTCGCGCTCTTCGAAATCGACCGGGAGATTGAAAAGAACTGGCCTCATTTGCGCAGAGAGCCGCTGATTGCCGACATCAACGACGAGACCCGCATGCGCTCGATATTCTCCGAGCACCGCCCGGAGATAGTTCTCCATGCCGCTGCCCACAAGCATGTTCCTCTGATGGAGTCGAATTCTGTCGAAGCGATAAAGAATAATGTGCTTGGAACTCGACTGCTCGGCGAGCTATCGGGCGAGTCCGGGGTGGAAGTGTTCGTGCTCATCTCGACGGATAAGGCGGTCAGGCCCACTTCCGTGATGGGCGCTTCCAAGAGAATGGCCGAACTGGTGGTGCAGGATTTGAACAGGGCTTACAGCACCAACTACGTGGCCGTGCGTTTCGGAAACGTGATCGGCTCGACCGGTTCGGTCATACCTATCTTCAGCGAGCAGATTCGAAACGGAGGGCCGGTGACGGTTACACACCCTCAGATGACCCGCTACTTCATGACCATCCCCGAAGCCTCGCAACTTGTGCTTCAGGCGGCGGCCCTCGGTCGGGGAGGAGAGATATTCATTCTCGATATGGGAGAGCCGGTCAGGATTCTGGATCTCGCCGAAGAGGCGATAAAGATGTCGGGACTCAAGCCTTATGAAGACATCGATATAGTCTTTTCGGGAATAAGGCCGGGAGAAAAACTCTTCGAAGAACTGGAGATAACCGAAGAGCGAATGGAAAAAACCAGACACCCCAAGATATTCATAGGCAGGATAGCCGAGTACCCGTCGGAGAAAATGAGCAGGGCGATGACCAGGCTCAAGGGCTATGTCGAACGAGGCGAAGAGGAGCAGGTTCGCATCTTCCTCAGCGAGTTTTTGCCCGAGTCCCGCATCGGGGCGACGGATAATGGACGAGCGACGGAGGCGACCGTGCCCGCTCCGGTCGCCGAGGCAGGCCGACTGGCTCAGGCCGCCGTCAACTGAGAGGCCGGTTATGAAATCTGATATCGTCGTTCGCAAGCTTGAAACCGGGGATTTGCAGGAAGCCTCCGGCGTGCATATAGCGGCTTTTGCTGACAGCGCGCTGACCCGTCTTGGCCGTGAGGCCGTGATGCGATACTATGAATGGCAGTTGAACGGGCCGCATGATGTCGCCGCTCTGGGCGCGTTTGCCGGCGGGAAGATGGCCGGTTTCTGTTTTGCCGGAGTCTTCCGGGGATCGATGTCAGGTTTCCTGCGCAAAGAATGGAAATTCCTTTGCTGGCGACTGCTGACTCATCCCTGGCTGGCGAGCAATCCGATTCTGAGGGAAAGACTCGTATATGCCATCAGAGTCCTGAAGCGTTATGGCAGGCCGCGCAAATCTGAGCCTTCGGGGAAGGAAAAGAAACCCGTGTTCGGCATACTTTCCATCGCCGTCGATCCGGGCTTTCAGGGAAGAGGAGTCGGAAAGCTGTTGATGGAAGAGGCCGAAAGAATCGCCCGACGGCAGGAATTTGCGGAAATGGATTTGACGGTTCATCCTCAAAACCATCAGGCTTTGAGGTTTTATGAAGGACTGGGCTGGAAGAGGATCTCTGTCGGCGAGAGTTGGGCCGGGTTGATGAGGAAAGACCTTTGCGCCTGATCCGGTTTTCAATCAGGCCGATATGTGAAGAACAGACCTGGGGCTGAAAAATAAAATGTATAGTCAAGGAGGAAAAACCGCTCGAATGTCTTCGATTATTAAACTCGATTCGGTTATTGTTGCAACCAACAACCAGATATCGGCTGACCTCGCAGGAGAAGCTGTGATACTGCATCTGGGCCAGGGAATTTATTACAGTCTCGATACGGTGGGAGCCAGGATATGGAGTCTTATTCAGACCCCTGTGACGATAGACAAGATTCGCGATGTGATCCTCGAAGAGTATGAAGTGAGCCGCGAGCAGTGTGAGAGCGATCTTCTGGCGCTGCTTCTGGAAATGAAGGATAAACAACTGGTGGAAGTTCGCAATGAGACGAATTAAAACTTTCTTCCGCCTTCCCTCAGACCAACGCCGTCTGCTGATCAGCGCCGCGCTGCTCGTGCTCAGGATCAGAATATTTTTGTGGACGCTCCCTTTCAAAACCGTCCGATCCCTCTTGTCGCGCCAGCTCAGGGAACTGGATGAACCTAATGAGGCTGACCTCCGGTCGATAAAGAAAATCGTCCGGGCGGTCAGGCGCGTCAGCCGATATGTGCCCGGCGCGACCTGCCTCACACAATCGCTGGCCGCGCACTCGCTTCTGAACCGGGCAGGCCAGCCTTCCGTCATTCGAATAGGCGTGGCAAAAAGCGCAAAGGGCGGACTGCTCGCTCATGCCTGGATCGAAATCGATGGCCGCGTTGTAATAGGCTGGACGGAAGACCTCCACCGCTACACTCCGCTGACCCATCAGGAAGAAAACAGCCTTGAGCGCAATAGCTGGGATTTACTCTACTGACGAAAGCTCCATCAACTCGCTCCTTGAGCGGATGACGGAAGCCCAGAGCCATCGCGGTCAGGATTGGGCAGGAACCTGGATCGAAGGGCAAATCGGCCTTGCGCATCAGATGTTCCACACCACCCCGGAGTCGCTGCGCGAAAGACTGCCTCTCGCCAGAGGCCATCTGGCGATGACCGCAGACGCGCGAATCGATAACCGGGAGGAACTGATAGACGCGCTCGGCTTGCGAAACGACATTGCTGACAGCGAGTTGATACTCGCCGCCTATGAGAAATGGGGACAGCAATGCGCTGAAAAGCTGCTCGGCGATTTCGCTTTCGCCATCTGGGACAGAAGGAACAATCTGCTCTATTGCGCGCGCGATCATTTTGGAGTCAAGCCCTTTTATTACTCTTCCTCTTCCGCCTCCTTCTGCTTTGCGACAGAGATAGCAGCCCTGCTCGGCCTGCCGCAGGTGTCCCGGCGGCTCAACGAACTGATGATCGCCGAGCATCTCACGGGGGCCTTTCAAACCGCAGGAATCACTTACTATCAGGATATACTTCGACTGCCCCCCGCTCACTTTCTGGTCGCAGACGAAAATGGAATACGACTGCACCGGTACTGGGAATTGAACACTGAGCGCGAGATCAGGCTCGATTCGGATGAGGAATATGCAGAGGCTTTTCGTGAGTTGTTCACCGAGGCCGTAAGATGTCGCTTGCGCTCCGCCTGGCCTGTCGGCTCGATGCTCAGCGGCGGACTCGATTCATCATCTATCGCCTGCACGGCCCAACGCCTCCTGCGGCAAAACGGCGACGAAAGCCTGCCCACCTTCTCTGCCGTATTCGACCGCGTTGCGCAATGCGACGAGCGCGACTACATCGACGCGGTGCTTGAGAGAGGAAATTTTGAGCCGCACTTCGTCAGAGGAGACCAGGTCGGGCCGCTTACCGATATCGAGCGCGTTCTCCAATGTCAGGGCAAAGCGGTGTTCGGCCCTAACCTGTTTCTTCACTGGGCGCTGTTTTCCGCTGCAAGAGATCGCGGCATACGGGTTCTGCTCGACGGGTTCGATGGCGACACGACTGTTTCCTACGGGTTCGAATACCTGAACGAACTGGCCAGCGCAGGGCGGTGGATGACTCTGGCTATGGAAGCCAGGGGCATGGCCTCGAACTTCGAGATGAGCGCATGGGAAATTCTTCGAAGTTACGCTTGGCATTTCAGGCTGCGGAAAATATTTTCAGAATCGAGACCTCTGAGAGTCGCAAGACGGGCGTGGAAGAAAATCCGCCGGCGTCCTTTTGCGTCCCGCGATATGGCTTCGGAGATTTCGCCGCTTTCTTTGTTGAATCCTGATTTCGCTCGTCGAATCGGTTTCGAGGAACGTTTCCTCCGATGGAGAAACCTGAGCCCCAGGCGCGTCTGCACCGAAAGAGAAGGGCATTTACTGTCGCTCACTCAGGCGAGCCTTCCGCTCGCCCTTGAAATATTCGATAGCGCGGCGGCAGCCTTTTCCATCGAGCAGCGATATCCCTTCTGGGATCGAAGACTGGTGGAGTTTTGTCTCGCGCTGCCGCCTCAACAAAAACTCCATCGCGGATGGACGCGAGTTGTCATGCGTCGAGCTATGCAAAACATTATCCCCTCAAAAGTGCAATGGCGAGCCGAAAAGACCGACTTCGTGCCCGCTTTCCGTCACGGACTTCTCTCCCTCGATCGCAAGCGACTCGAAGAGATGGCTCTCGATCAAACGGAGCAAATCCGCGACTACCTCGATGTGGCCGCATTCAACCGGTTATTCGAGCGGGTTACGTCAGAGACGAGCGCGGAAAGCGGCGGCGATCTGATCGC
>CAZPQE010000441.1:0-5764 GCA_964588615.1 uncultured Clostridia bacterium
GCCTTATGATCGACACCGCTGCGGGTCAGAAAGTGCCGCTCGGCGACATAGCCGATGTAAGAGTGGAGCGCGGTCCTGCGACGATAAGGAGAGAGGATCAGGTGCGGCGCATTCAGGTATCGCTCAACGTCGAAGGGCGCGACACGGGATCGGTGGTCGCGGACATTGAAAAAGGATTGAGCAGTTTGAAACTGCCCGCGGGTTACTTCATCAGCTATGGCGGCGGATACGAACGACAGCAGGAGCTTTCGCGGGAACTTGCGGGCGCGTTCGTGATTTCGGCGTTGATGGTTTTCGTGCTGCTCTATCTTGCGTTTCGTTCGATCACTCAATCGCTGATGGTGATTGCAACGATCCCGCTTGCGTTGGCAGGCGGGTTCATCGCGTTGTGGGTGACGGGCGCGACTCTCAACGTGTCATCGATCATAGGGCTGCTCGCGCATTTCGGGCTTTCGGTGCAGAAGGGATTGATAATGGTCGAGTACGTCAATCAACTGCGAGCCGAGGGGGGCAGCTTGCGCGATGCGTTATATGAAGGCGCGCGCACGCGAATGAGGCCGGTGTTGATGACTGCTGCCGCTGCGGGGCTTGGCGTGTTGCCGATAGCCGTCGGTTGGGGCGCGGGGGCGGAGTTGCAGCAACCGATGGCTATCGCGCTCGTCGGCGGATTGATCACTTCGACGATACTGACGCTCATCGCGCTCCCGTCGCTTTACGAACTGAGCGAAGCTATGCGCGAAAAGATCAGCAGCGCGTGGTCGGCGTGGAGACGAGAAGACGTTGCGCCCGCATCGGCGGGGGATTGAAACGCGCAGATATGCATCGTGTTAATAATTGGTAAGACTTCGAGTCGGCTATGATTGCGGCTATGCCGCTTTGATGTGCGGAGCGTCTCGGACGCTCCGGGTTATTGCTTCCGTTTTTCCCGCGGCTACGCCGCCTTGTTGCACGCGCATTCCCGTCTGCGGATAATGAGACTGCGCAATTCATCTGGGTGAGAGAAATGCTATGGACACGATTCAGGAAGCTGAAAAACTTCTGTCGACGATGACGCGGGCAGAAAAGGCTCAACTGCTGCAATGGATCGTGCGCGATTTGGGAGACGCTTTTCCCGGCATCGAAAGCGCCACAGGAGTTTGCGGCGGCGAGCCTTGCATAGTCCGCACTCGCATTCCCGTATGGGTGCTTGAGCAGGCCAGACGATTGGGAACCAGCGAATCGGATTTGCTCAAAGCTTATCCGACACTGCGAGCCGAAGACCTGGCCAACGCCTGGGCCTATGTGCGATCTCATCGCGAAGAAATCGAACAACAGATCCGAGAAAACGAAGCGGCCTGACTTATGGCGCGGATTTATGCGAATGAAAATTTCCCTCTGCCCGTAGTCGAAGAGCTTCGTCGATTGGGCCACGATGTGCTGACCATACAGGAAGCCGGGAAAGCCAACCTGAAGTTGAGCGATGAAGAAGTGCTGGCTTTTGCCTGCGCTGACGATCGGGCTGTTCTGACGCTGAATCGACGACACTTCATTCGACTGCATAATGATCATCTCGAACATTCAGGAATTATCGTTTGCACTTTCGATCCTGATTTTGCTGGTCAGGCCATACGTATCAACGCTGCCATCGAACCCTGCGCAACGCTTGCCGGACAACTTATTCGCGTCAATCGCCCTTACAAATGAAGGCTATGGCGATCAACCAGTAACCAAATGACGCAAACCCATTCGTTGCGCTACAATACTCGCGCGCATCAGACCGGCTCTCGCTGTGAACGAAAAATTATGCGCGCTCACCTGCTCACTTTTCTCGATGACTGCTTGCGAAGAAGCCGTGATACGGCCTTCGTCCATCATCATAGCCTGAGATCAACACGCTGGTCTTACGGCAAACTTCGAACCGTAGCTTTTCAATTCGCCCGCGAACTCCGTCAACGCGATATCGGTAAAGGCGACCGCGTGCTGATGTGGGGCGAAAACTCTGCGGAGTGGATAGCCGCCTTTTTCGGCTGCCTGCTGCGCGGCGCGATAGTCGTCCCTCTCGACCGTCACAGCCCGCCCGCTTTCGCCCTAAGAGTTCACGCTCAGGTCACGGCTCGGCTTTTATTGAAAGGCGATGTCGATGCGAGTGACTTCGACCAGGTTCCCGTAATCGATCTTGATGATCTCGCTTCGCTCGTCTCTCATCACAGCGATTCGTCAGTCGAAGTCGAAAACATAGCGACCGATGACATCGCCGAAATCATCTTCACATCGGGGACTACGGCAGAGCCTAAAGGCGTTTGCATATCGCATCGAAACATAGTGGCCAACATCGAACCCATCGAGCGCGAGATTCAAAAATATCTCCGGTGGGAGCGTCCATTTCATCCCATCCGGTTTCTAAATCTCGTCCCGCTCTCTCACGTATTCGGTCAGTTCATGGGCATATTCGTCCCGCAGCTTATCGGCGGCGAAGTCTTCTTTCTCGATTCGCTCAACCCTTCCGATATTATCTCGCTCGCGCGCCGCGAGCGCGTATCAGTCATCGTCGCTGTCCCCCGTCAGATAGATTCTCTCAAGGAAAAAATAGAGCGCGACTACAAGACAGCAGGCCGCGAGTCTGAGTTTCATAAAAAACTGGAGGAAGCCGAAGGTCATCATTTTCTTCGTCGCTGGTGGGATTTTCGCCGCGTGCATCAATTGTTCGGATGGAAGTTCTGGGCTATGGTTTCAGGCGGCGCGACTCTCGATCAGGAAACGGAGAGCTTCTGGCGAAGATTGGGCTATGGAGTGGTGCAGGGCTATGGCATGACGGAGACGGCTTCGATCATCACGGTCAATCATCCTTTCAAGCTGAGTCGCGGCTCGATAGGAAAGACGATTCCGGGTCAGGAAGTCCGCATAGATGAAAGCGGCGAGATAATGGTTCGCGGGGCGGGAGTCTCGCCCGGTTACTGGAGTGGAGGGGTGAAGCCTCTCACGGATGAAGAAGGGTGGCTGCGGACGGGCGACGTGGGCGAGCGTGACGAGGAGGGCAATCTCTACTTTCGCGGTCGCAAAAAAGATTGCATAGTCACCGCCGCCGGTCTCAACATTTATCCTGAAGATTTGGAAGCGGCGTTGAATCATCAACCGGAGGTGAGGGAAGCGTGCGTCATCGGAGTCGAAGGCCCGCGTGGCCCCGAGCCTTTGGCCGTTTTCATACTCAGAGACGAGCGCGCCGATCCTGCCGGGGTAATCGGTCGAGCAAACGAGGGACTGGCCGAATTTCAACGCATTCGTCGCTGGACGGTCTGGAAGGAAGAAGATTTTCCGCGCACGGCGACGACGCATAAAATCATCAAGCGCAAAGTCGCCGAAGCAATCACGGATCGCGCAGCGGAAAAGAAACCGCGCGATGCGTCCCCGCTTGCTGAAATGATCGCCGAGGCGAGCGGCTCTGCTCCCGCGCGCATCGACTCCGGGGCGAGTCTCGCGGCGGATCTGAAACTCGACTCGCTTGGCCGCGTCGAGTTGATGAGCGCGATAGAAGATCGGTTTCAAATCGACATCGACGAAGGAGCTTTCACAGCAGCGACTACTATAGGCGATATCGAAAAGATGATTCGCGAGGGCGCGCAAACATCTGTAGAGTATCCTTATCCGGCGTGGTCGCGGCGAGCTATCGCGCGATGGATTCGATTGACGGTTTATTATCTTTTGATTTTGCCTGTGACTCGACTGATGTGCTGGCCGAGGGTGGAAGGCGCGGAGAGATTGAAAGATGAGCGCGGGCCTGTGCTATTGGTTTCGAATCACGTCTCGATGGTCGATCACGGATTGATTCTCGCCGCGCTTCCGCGCAGGTTTCGTCATCGATTGGCCATAGCTATGGAAGGCGAGCGATTGCGCGACTGGCGACGCCCGCCCGCATCGATGAACTGGTTCGCGCGTCTCTGGCTCAGGGTTCAATATCTGATAGTGGTCGCGTTGTTCAATGTATTTCCTCTGCCGCAGCGGAGCGGATTTCGTCGCAGCTTCGCTTACGCGGGCGAAACGGTTGACGGCGGATCGAGCGTTCTGATATTTCCCGAAGGCCGGACGACTGAGGACGGGCAGATGAATCGGTTTATGAGCGGAACGGGATTGCTCGCGTCGAATCTTGATATACCGGTCGTGCCGATAAAGATCGAAGGCTTGTTCGAATTGAAGCAGGGTCGAAAATATTTTTCTCGTTCGGGAACGGTGAAGATCATATTCGGCGAGCCTGTCCGCTTCGACCGAGACCGCGACCCGGCTGAGATAACGGCAGAGCTTCAATCGCGCGTGGCCGGTCTTTCATCATGAGCATAAGAAAACTCGATCAGGGAGTGAGACCATGAAATCTTCCATCAAAGAAATAATCGAGAGCTACGACGCCAGCGCGCCGCTGGACGGGGCGTGGACTATCCCTGCTCAGTGGTACACCGATCCGCGCGTCGCGGATTTGGAACGTCGAGCGGTCTTTGCTGGCTCGTGGCAAATGGCGGGGCGCGCGGATCAGCTTCGAGAGCCGGGTCAGTACATCACTTGTGATCTCGCCGGAGAGCCTGTTCTCGTCGTCAGAGGAAGTGATGGAATCCTGCGCGGATTCTTCAACGTCTGCCGCCACCATGCCGCTGCCGTTATGACCGAATGCGAAGGCAGAGCTAACAACCTTCGCTGTCCTTATCACGGCTGGACATACTCGCTCGAAGGAGAATTGAAAGGCACGCCCGACTTTGCCGGTGTCTGCCAGTTCGACCGCGCGGCAAACGGGCTTGTGCAAATCGAGACAGCCGAATGGGAAAACTGGGTGTTCGTCAAGCTCGAACGCGATGGAGTCTCACTCCATGATTTTCTCGGCGTGAGTCTCATCAGTCAGGTGAGGCAACTGAGACTGGAGAATCTTCACTGGATGGAGAGGCGTCACTACACGTTGAACTGCAACTGGAAAGTGTTCGTCGATAATTATCTCGACGGCGGTTATCACGTGCCTCATCTTCACAAAGGTCTCGACAGCGTCCTCGACTACAGCCGTTACACCATCGAAAACGGCGAGCGATTCTGTCTGCAATCAAGCCCTGTGTTAAGCGACGGAGCCGAGGCGGAGACGGGCGCAGTGCGCGGGGGCGAGCGCGCGCTTTACTACTGGATATATCCCAACCTGATGATCAACAGGTACGAAGGAGTGATGGACACGAATCTGGTCTGCCCTCGCGGGGTTGATCAAACAGAAGTGATTTTCGATTTTTACTTCGCGGATATCTCCGACCGAGCGCACGAACATAACATCGAGAGCATTCGTGTGGGCCAGCGCATTCAGGATGAAGACGTGGCGATATGCCATTCGGTTCAGCGAGGTCTCGCGTCGCGCGGGTATGTGGCCGGAAGGCTTTCAGTTCGACGCGAGGCGGGAGAACATCTCTTTCACAGACTTCTCTACGAGGATTTGAAAGCGAGTCTCGGCGGCGAGATATCGTGATTCGCTGACGAACGCGCGGTCAGAACTCAAGGGTCAGGCTCTTTGCTCTGGCTGGAACGGCAAACAGCAAGGTCTGATTGCTGGCGGCAGCGGATGACGAGTTTGGAAGGCTCGACCATCTGGTATTTGTCATACTCTCGAAAGTCTGTGAAAGGCGCGAATTCTGAGCCTCCGAGAGAAATCAACCGATGTTTCTTTCTGAACCCAGCGGCAATGACTCTTCTGCCTGATGAAATCAGCCTTTGAAAACGGGTGTGATTGAAAGTGAGACTCGATATTGACCAGGAGCCTGGCTTTATCTGT
>CAZPQE010000442.1:0-5758 GCA_964588615.1 uncultured Clostridia bacterium
GCGCGTATGAAATGCAGGATCACAAGGAAAAGGGCCACAAGCTTTGCTCGCTCAAAGACGACTTCGAAAATTTCGGCGTTCGATGGGGATCGCTCAGCGACGTTTCAGCCGACCTTCAGCAAAAGTTTTTTGAAATCTCCGAAGAAAAGGTACAGTAGGCTGCCAGACTGCTGCCTCTCCAACTTTTCATGTTTTCAGGGTGTCAACAGGCTGGCCGACGGTTGTACATCCGCGACTCCGAAGAAAAAGAAACTGTTCCTCATGGCTAAGAAAAGCAAGAACCCGTGGGACATTCTAAAAAGCAAACCTGACATTTTGAATTGGGAAGCCTTCCGTCTTCTGGAGAATCTGCTCGTCTTCTGCGTCGAGAGGGACCGCGCCGGAGACGAAAGCGGGATGCTTTTTCGTATCGGCGCAGACCCCGAAAGAAAAAGCCTTTGCGTCCTTTTCAACATCGACCGCAAAAAGGATCCTCTCATCAGGCAGGCGAAAATGTGGAGACCGGATTATCTCGTGTTATATGCTGATCGCCAAACCTGCACACTCACTATCATCGAACTGAAAGGCAGGAGCAAAAAAGATGCATCTCACGGAGTCGATCAAATCAAAACCTTCAGAGACCTTCTCAAACAGGAAATGAGCAAACATCTGCCGCGCTTCGAAGTCGCGTTTCAGGGCATCCTCCTCACCCCGCCGAATTCAGAGTTGCCTCTCAAAAAAATAGAGGAAGAGAGAAAGAAGGATTTCGTCATTCTGCCTCTGCAATGGCCTTACAAATTCGAACTGTTCCCATACATCTCGCGGCGACACAAGTCTATCGAAAAATACAAACACGAAAACCTGCGCGGCGCAGCGCGGCCAAAATTTATCGAGCAGGTTCTCACAAGGCAGGCTTTGCATAAGCGTATAAACGACCCCTTTCATTCAACCAATTTCACGACAGGAAAAAACAGAACAGGCATATACATCAACTTCGCGCTTTCCGAAAACGGAGCTTATGCCGCATTGAAAACGGATGACAAAACAGCCATCATCGCAGTCAGGGATGATGTCGGGGATTGTCTTGCGGCTGTGCGAAATGAACTCTCTGAGCTTGGAATTCTCAATCATCGCAAGTGCAGGTTTGAGACAATAGCCTGAACTGATCTTCAAAGCTGCGTCAGCATAAAGACGAGAATGAGAATCAAACACCACGATCATGTCTCAATCAAGCCGGATAACAATCGAAGGTCTCACGCCGGAAGAGATACTCGCTCTTCCTGATGATGAAATTGACGGGCTTGTCTTCTGCGACGAGCCGCTCACTTTCAGAGCAGGATCAGCCGAGTTGCTCGGACAGTTCAAAATCAGGAGTGAAGCACTCGTCGTTGAACTTGCTCAAATCGAAGGCGGCGGCGAAGGTGTACTTCTGACTCTGTGGACGCTGGCGGAGAGAATCGCAGCAAAGCGAGGGCTTCATCAGGTCGAATGGATAGTGCATGCAGTAAGCTGCGCAAAACCAAACCCCAAGCTGAGACAGACGCTTGAGCGCAAGGGATTCGTAGTCAAAAATGTGCCGGGTGCAGGCGAGGCATATCACTACCTGCATTGGGTCGGCGAATCGAAAGTATAGCGAGGAATGCGAAACATACCTGTCGGAGTTTGTATTTCAGGGAAACTGCATAGTCGCGGTCGCCTTCTCCCATTGCTCTCGCTTTTCACATTGCTGCTGTCGTCGCAGGGCTGCTCATCGGGAGCAGGGTCGAATGGAGCAACGCCTGAGTCGACGGCGCGAACAGCCGTAAACACATTCGAAGGCTACATCGACTCAGACCTGTCTGTCGCCGATGGATTCGATTTTCCCTTTGGCGATGCTGACGGCAAGGGCGCATACACCGATCTGGCGACTGGTCGCAGTCACGACGGCTGGTATGTCGCCACTCATTTTGCGGAAGTCTACAGCATGGGCATTCACACCGGCGAAGACTGGAACGGCGCGGGCGGAGGCAATACCGATCTCGGCCAGCCGGTCTACGCAGTGGCCAATGGCCGCGTCAGCTTCGCTCAGAATTGCGGCAGGCTTTGGGGCAACGTCATCATCATCGATCACTCGTTTTATGAAAATCATGAGAAGCGAAAGGTTCGCTCGCTCTATGCTCATCTTCGAGAGATAAAAGTTCAACAGGGCGATGAGGTGCGCCGTCGCCAGTCGATAGCCACCATCGGCCAGGACCCGGATAAACTCTTCAATGCCCATCTCCATCTGGAAATCAGATGGGACGATTCTCTCCCGCCCACTTACTGGCCTTCATCCGACGGCAAAGACGGGCGCTGGGTCAGGGAGCATTACGCCGCGCCGACCGAGTTCATCCGCAGCAAGCGCAAACTGCCTGTTCCCTCGCTTGAGTCCACGTTGATTCTGGTCGAGCAGAGCAGCTACAAGATGAGGCTCTACCGAAAAGGCAAACTACAGGGCGAGTATGACGTGAGCCTGGGCCAGAGCGAAAAAACCAAGCGCGTCGAGGGTGACAACGGCACACCTAAGGGGATGTATTTCGTCATCGGAAAACATCGCGGCGAGATCAGCGGAGATTATGGAAAGTATTACGGCGGGTACTGGATCAAGATAAACTACCCGAACAGATTCGATGCCGCTCGTGGCAGAGCCGAAGGAATCATCACGGCGGAACAGGAAGCGAAGATAAGCGCCGCCTGGGCGAGACGCGCGCCGACGCTCGAAAGCACGCGGCTCGGCGGAGGGATCGGTTTTCACGGATGGATCAAAGAGTGGAGCAACGACGGCCCGCGTCATCTATCATGGGGTTGCGTCGTTATGCACATCTATGACATCAAACAGTTGTTCGATCAGATTCCTGAAGGCGCGATGGTCATAATATTTTGACAATGAATCCTCATGCGGCATCTCAACGGCTGACTGAAGCAACGCCTCGGAATTATGGAGTGATTTATGATCACAAGAAAATCAATTCACATTGTCCTGCTCGCAGTCGCGCTTGCATCACTGCTGGCCTGCAAATCCACTCAGGCGGGAGCAGGTCGCGCAGCAACGGTTGAAGCAGAAAAGGTCGAGGTCGCCTCGCCTAAAATCCGACAGGTGATCGATGCGGCCCTTGAGCAGACCGACTACACCCTCTACTACGATCCGGCTTATGTGAAGATCGCTTATCCCGGCGGCGACGTGCCGCGCGAGCGGGGTGTCTGCACCGATGTGGTCATCCGCGCTTTTCGCAAAACCGGAGTCGATCTTCAAAAAGAAGTCCACGAAGACATGGCCGCGAACTTCTCCGTCTATCCGAACAAGTGGGGGCTTGCGCGTCCCGACACCAACATCGATCATCGAAGAGTTCCCAACCTGATGACTTTCTTCAAACGCAAAGGTAAAGCTCTGGCCGTAACCGACGATCCGAAGGATTACAGGCCCGGAGATTTGGTAGCCTGGGACCTGGGCGGCGGAGTGCTTCACATCGGAGTAATCACCGACATCCGCGCCGATGGCGACCGCTTGAAATTCGTTCACAACATCGGTTTGGGCGCGCGATTGGAAGACATTCTCTTTTCGTGGAAGATCATCGGGCATTACCGGTATTTTTAGTTTATCCTTTGTCATTGGTCATTTGTCCGTTGTTGGAGGAAGTTGAATGATATCGAAGATGCCGCAGGAGATGATCACTCACTACGGCACGGGCTCTGCTCCCGCAAAGATCGTCGATATCGGCGGAGGGCCGGAGGCGTATTCCTGCTGGCTCGCAGGGCTGGGTTATGAAGTTCATCTGGTTGACGCCCTGACTCTGCACGTCGAGCAGGCGCGGCGCGCTTCCGATCAGTCGGATCGTCCATTAGCGAGTTGCGAGATTGGAGATGCGCGAAGGCTTGAATTCGAAGCAGAGAGCTTCGATGCCGCGCTCATTTTGGGGCCGCTCTATCACCTCACCGAACGAAACGACCGCATCCGCGCGCTGAGGGAAGCGCGACGCGTCGTGCGAGCGGGCGGAGTGATTCTCTGCGCGGTCATTTCGCGCTTCGCATCCACATTCGATGGCATTGCGCGGGGCTTTCTCGATGATCCTGAATTTCAAAGCATAGTCGAGGGCGATCTGCGCGAAGGCCAGCATCGCAATCCGAACAACCGACCGCACTATTTCACAACCGCTTTCTTTCATCACCCCGACGAAATCAAAACCGAGATCGAAGAAGCGAATCTTGCGTGGGAAAGAAACCTGCCTGTGGAAGGGCCTTTCTGGACATTTGCGGATCTGGACGATCAGTGGAGCGATGCGGCGCGGCGCGAAATACTGCTCAAAGCCATCCGCTCGATTGAAAACGAGCCGTCGCTCATTGGAGCGAGCGCGCACATAATCGGCGTGGCGAGAAAGAGCGCCTGATCTCTGGAAGTATTCGACCTGCCGCCGCAGCATACTTCTGACACAAGCAATCGAATTATTGCGCGCCCGGCTCTCGATGCGAGGATAAGTCACTGCAAATCCTCGCGCGCTGCTTTCTCCCCGTAGTGGAACGCACGTTGCTTTTACTCAGAGGCGAGCGCAGCCGAACTCAAAAGGCGAGGCTGATGGCTCGAATCCAAGAACGATGAGAGTCGTTCGGTCTAACACGCGCATCCGTTACGGCGTCGTGGCGCAAGGGCAGGGCCAAAGTCCATGCCTGGTGTCACGCCGCCCGAAACGGGAAAAGACAGACGGGGAGTAGCGATTGTTTTCCGCAATCATAATGGAATCCGAATGGCAATGGTGGCTCATATCAGCCCTGGCCCTCGTCTACGGCCTGGCGGTTCTTGCGCTGGTGATAGCGATGCTGGCAAAGAGCATGAGAGCAGAAGAAAAAAGAAAGGAATGAGAAAATTCCGGGAGGGGCTACTGGCGAGCAGCCCCGGAGAGGACCCGGAATGAGCGGCTGCGGCGCGCGCTGGTTCGGGCGCGGGAAAAATGCAAACGGAGGCCGCGATGTGATAGGCGCTTCCGCAGTCGCTCCGATCTTCAATGCATAAGGTTTATTTCTTCACCCCGCTCATCCCTGTCAACTCCACCCTCACTTCACCCCACGCGGGAGACGCGGTTATAAGCACGGGAAGACGGCGCTGGTCGGTCGTCAAAAATATTCGCAGTTTGTAGGGGTCTTTCGCGCCACGCGCGCTCAACGCTTTGGTAGTCACTCTCACGACATCATATTTGTCGGCGCGGGTCTCGATCTTCTCGCGGGCCTCGACCGTTATCTGCAACGGGTAGAGTTTTCCGTCTTCGAGCAGAGTGAAGTTGCGCGCTCTGCCTACGCTCAAATCCATCGCCCGAACAGCGCACAAGAGTCCGACCAGATCGTAGGTGTCAGCGGGTATCTCAAGAGTCCTTCCGTCAGAAAGCTTCGCGGTGCATTTGGCGTGATCGAGCGTGACTGAATATTGCTCGTTCCTCTTGCCATGGCGGGCGCGTTTCTCGGCGCGGAAAGGATGAAGCGTAGAGGCATCGATGTAGGATTGATAAACGTCGTTCACCTTGTAGCCGAGCAGCTTGACGAGTCCTACCGACTCGGCGAGCGCGCTGACCCGGAATCCATCTATCCCGTCGAACTGGCGTCGCTCATGGACTTCGAGCGTGAGTTCGCCCGCGACGACGAAGCTCTCCCACGACACTTCATAATTCAATCGTTCGCCTACTGCGAAAATGAATTCGTTCTTGTTCTTCGCGTCGGCGGTGGTTCGGACATCGCGGGTTTGAGCCGCTCCTGAAAAGAGGCTGACAGATACGAG
>CAZPQE010000443.1:0-5753 GCA_964588615.1 uncultured Clostridia bacterium
TTTCAGGGTGTCAACAGGCTGGCCGACGGTTGTACATCTTCGGCTCCTCAGAAAAAAGTCTGGAGTCCAGAGTCTGGAGTCTGGAGTCCGTTGCGCAGAAGTCATCGCCTGCTTTTCATTTTTTCAGAGCGTTGTTGAAAACCACATCAATGACTCCTCTGCTCTCAATTTCACAGGGCAGCCAGGCGAGCCGCGCTGCCGGGGCCCTCAGATCGCCCTGCTCGCACGATGCTGTGATGCGAGCGCGCGAGCGCGCGGATGCACTCGATCCGGCACGAGTGACAGGAGTCACGGCCCGGCTTACAGATGATAGAACTCGACCTTGTGATCGATGCGCAGCGCAGGCATAGAGCGTCAGGATGAGTATGATCGATGGGGTTTCAGAGGACTGAGGTGTCGAAAGTGTAAACCAGCGCGAGGAGCCTTTGCCGTGGTGTCTCTCGTAAGCCAGGCGGAAGGCTTTCAAGAATCCCTGCAAGCCCGCTCTCTGCCGCCGATTCAATTCATGTCGGTTAATGATTGATTGCTGCCCCTGACAGGATGTAGTGTTCTCATCAGACTACTGAATCGATCAAGGATGTGCTTATGCGAAACCCACTCAAAGGCGCGCTGTGCGCAGTAATGATAATCGTTCAATTTCTCGCCGTCTTCCTCCCCTTCGCCGCCTGGCGCGACGCAAGCGGTCAGGTAAGAAGACCTCGACAGGGTGATATGAAAACAGGACTTCAGTTCAAACTCAGCGAAGGAACGCCCGCGTCGGGCAAAACTCAGGCTCTGCCCATCGCTCCCGCTTCTCAACTCTCCGACAGCGACGCTCAATCAGTCATCGCGCGGTTGCAGCCCATCAAATCCGATCCGTCGGACGATCAGCAGTTCGCCCTGCGCGACCGCTCGCTCCCTCCGCCGCGAACGGGCAAAACCATTCAGGCATCTTTTCCTCCCCCCGAAGTCAAAACCGCGCCCGACACGGCAACCGGCCCGCTCGAAGTAGTGCGCTACCTGCCCGAAGGCGATGTGCCTATCGCTCCGCAACTCAGCGTCACTTTCTCTCAGCCGATGGTCGCTGTAACTTCGCACGCTGACACCATAGCTGCGGGCGTGCCCGTCCGCCTTGCCCCTCAACCTGCGGGCCAGTGGCGATGGGTCGGAACCAGAACCCTTCTCTTCGAACCCGACCCGCGCTTTCCGATGGCGACCGAATACCGCGTCGAAATTCCCGCTGGCACGAAATCGGCCACAGGAGCCTCTCTTGCCGCAGCGCGTAGCTGGAAGTTTGCCACTCCTCCGCCCACAGTGAAATCATCTCACCCAGCCGGAGGGCCGACGCGACGCGATCCTATTATGTTCGTCGAGTTCGATCAATCAATCGATAAGGAAGCCGTGCTTGAAACCGTTCGCGTGCGCGCGCAGGGGCGAGAGTGGAAAACAAGACTCGCAACCGAACAGGAAATTCAATCCGACGCGACAGTCAATCGCCTCGTCGCAAACGCGCAGAAGGGCCGCTGGTTTGCCTTTCGCCCGATAGATCAACTGCCCGCAGACGCCGGAGTCGATGTCTCGGTCGGGCCGGGCACGCCTTCTGCCGAAGGCCCGGTGAAGACCCGCGCGGCGCAGTCGTTTTCGTTTCGCACCTTCGGCCCGCTTCGCGTCACCGAGCATCGCTGCGGCTGGCAGCAGAACTGCTCGCCTTTCGATCAGTGGACGATCAACTTCACCAATCCGCTTGATGCCGAAGCTTTCGATAAGTCTCAGATCAAAGTGGAGCCTGAGATGCAGTCGATGAAAACTTCCGTCTACGGAAACACTCTGGTCATCAACGGAATCAAAAAAGGCCGCGCCATCTATCGCGTCACGCTCGACGCCGCGATCAAAGATCAGTTCGGTCAGACGCTCGGCGCAAACGTGCCGCTCACCTTCAACGTCAAATCAGCGCCCGCCGCGCTCGTTTCCTCCGGCAGCAACTTCGTCGTGCTCGACCCTGCGGCTCAACCGCGCTTTTCGGTCTTCAGCATAAATCACAATGCTCTGAAAGTGCGACTCTATCGCGTCGGCCCCGATGACTGGAAACAGTTTCTGACTTTCATGCAAAACCAGAACGAAGCTGCCGCGCCGGCACCTCCCGGTCGACTCATCGTTTCGACGACCGTGCAGGTTGCGGCGCAGCCTGATGAGATGGTCGAGACGCGAATCGATCTTGCGCCCGCGCTCGATGACGGGTTCGGGCATGTGTTCATCATCGTCGAATCCACAATTCCGACTAAGAATCGCTGGGAGCGACAGACGGTGATGGCCTGGGCGCAGGCCACTCAAATAGGACTCGACGCTTTCGTCGATAACGCGGAACTGCTCGGCTGGGCCACTTCGCTCAAAGACGGGAAGCCTCTCGATAATGTTCAACTCTCGATTCTGCCCGCCGGAATAAACGCCGTAACGGGCGCGGACGGGCTTGCGCGAATGACGTTGAGGGCGCAATCCGGGCGCGGCGCAAGCCTGCTCGTGGCGCGCAGGGGCAAGGACTCGGCTCTGCTTCCTGAAAACACTTACTGGTGGAACGAGCAGGGCGGCTGGGTCAAACGCGAGGCAGTTGACTGGCTTCGCTGGTTCGTCTTCGATGACCGCAAAATGTATCGTCCCGGCGAAGAAGTTCACCTCAAGGGCTGGCTTCGCGTCATAGGCGGCGGCAAGGAAGGCGACACCGGCGCGCTCGCGGGCGCGGCCACTTCGATTGCCTGGACGCTCAAAGACTCGCGCGGCAACGATGTAGTAAAAGGCACAGCCGCGATCAACCCTCTCGGAGGATTCGACACCCGATTCAAGCTGCCTTCGGCGATGAATCTCGGTCATGCTTATCTGCAATTTCAGGCGCAGGGCGGAACCGGGAGAGTCGAGGGGCGAGACTTCGGCCATCAGTTGCAGGTTCAGGAATTCCGGCGGCCTGAGTTCGAGGTAAGCGCGCAGTCGAGCGAAGGCCCGCACATGATCGGAGGCGCGGCGACTGCGACCGTCGCGGCTTCATACTACGCGGGCGGGGGACTGGCAAACGCCGATGTGACGTGGACTGTAACATCGACTGCGACGAATTTCACTCCGCCCAATCGAGACGAATTCACTTTCGGCACGTGGGTTCCCTGGTGGATAGAGCGCGGCTCGACCGGCTCAAGCTCCGTTCAGTCTTTCACAGGAAAGACCGACCCTTCGGGCAAGCATCATCTCAAGATCGATTTCATCTCAGTCGATCCTCCCCGGCCTTACACCGTTTCAGCCGAAGCCAGCGTGATGGATGTGAACCGTCAGGCGTGGAACGCAACGACGAGCATGCTCGTGCATCCGTCTGAGCTTTATGTGGGCATTCGCAGCCCGCGCACCTTCGTTCAAAAAGGCGAGCCGATACTGATCGAATCAATCGTCACCGACATCGATGGCAAAGCGGTGACGGGGCGCGAGGTTCGCCTGCGCGCTGTGCTTCTGGACTGGGTTCAGGAGCGAGGCGAGTGGAAGCAGAAGGAAATAAACCCGCAGGAATGCACGGTGAAATCTGCGGCTGATGCCGCTGAGTGCCGATTCGAAACGAAAGAAGGCGGGATGTATCGAATCACGGCTGCGGTGATCGATGACCGCGAGCGCGAGAATCAAAGCGAACTGACGGTGTGGGTCGCCGGCGGAAAAATGGTTCCGCGTCGCAACGTCGAGCAGGAAGAAATCCCTATGATCCCTGATCGCAAAGACTATCAGCCCGGAGACACGGCTGAGATACTGGTTCAGGCTCCGTTTTATCCGGCTGAAGGCGTGCTGACGCTTCGCCGTTCGGGCATTGTGAAGACTGAGCGATTTCGAATCGACAGTCCTTCGCACACCATCAGGGTGAAGATCGATGAATCGCACATTCCGAACGTGCATGTTCAGATCGATCTTGTGGGCGCGACGGCGCGAACCGATGATGAGGGCAAACCTGTCGAGCGATTGCCCAAACGTCCCGCGTTTGCCAAAGGCGAGTTGAATCTCTCAGTGCCTCCGCTTGCAAGAAAGCTGGCGGTGCAGGCGACGCCGAAAGATAAAGCCCTTGAGCCGGGCGGCGAGACTACGGTCGATCTGGAAGTGAAAGACGCGCGCGGCGAGCCGGTCGCGGGAAGCGAAGTCGCCGTCGTGGTCGTCGATGAAGCGATACTCGGACTCACGGGTTATCGCATAGGCGATCCGCTGTGGACGTTTTACACTCAGCGCGGCGCAGACACCGCAGATTATCACCTGAGAAAAGATGTGCTGCTTGCAAGCGCGGAAGATTTGATAGGGAAGTTGGGGCAGATGAACAGAAATATGGATGCTGTGGCTGAATCTACTCGGGCAATGCCAATGGCCGCGCCGCCCGCAGCAGCGATGCCGATGGCCAGAAAAGCTATGAAAGATGGAGGCGCGGCGGAGCCTGCCGAACCGATTCGCGTCCGCGCGGACTTCAACGCGCTGGCCGTGTTTGCGCCCGCAGTGCCTACTGACGCATCGGGTCGCGCGAGAGTGCAGGTCAAACTGCCTGACAATCTCACCCGCTATCGAGTGATGGCCGTAGCCGTCGCGGGAGGAAAACAATTCGGCGGAGGCGAATCGACTATCACCGCTCGTTTGCCTCTGATGGTTCGCCCGTCCGCGCCGCGATTCCTCAACTTCGGCGATAAATTCGAACTGCCCATCGTCGTGCAGAATCAAACCGACTCTCCAATGCAGGTCGATGTCGCCGTGCGCGCTTCCAACGCTCAACTCATCGAAGGCGCGGGCCGTCGTGTCACTGTTCCTGCCAACGACCGCATCGAAGTTCGATTCCCCACGACGACCATTCGCGCAGGCACGGCCCGTTTTCAAATCGCCGCCGTGTCGGGCAAGTGGGCCGACGCCGCTGAAGTCGAGCTTCCCGTCTGGACTCCCGCCACGACCGAAGCCTTCGCTGTCTACGGCGAAATAGATCAGGGCGCGATCTCTCAGCCGGTCAAAGCTCCGTCAGACGTTGTGCGTCAGTTCGGCGGCCTCGAAATCACTACCTCTTCGACTCAGCTTCAGGCGCTGACCGATGCCGTGCTTTACCTCACATCTTATCGCTTCGAGTGCGCAGAGCAACTTTCATCGCGAGTGCTGGCCGTAGCCGCTCTCCGCGATGTGCTCGCGGCGTTCGATGCCAAAGGATTGCCCAAGCCTGAAGAAATAATCGGCGCGGTCAAACGCGACATCAAGCGATTGCAGACTCTTCAAAACGACGACGGGGGATTCGCATTCTGGCGTCGAGGCGATGAGTCGTGGCCTTATGTGAGCATCCACGTCGCGCACTCATTGCAGCGAGCCAAAGAAAAACGATTCGAGGTTCCGCAGGAGATGATAGACCGCTCGCGCAATTACCTGCGCAGCATCGAGAGCCGCATACCCTCTTACTACAGCCTTGAGACGCGACGCGCGCTCGTCGCTTACGCGCTTTATGTCCGCAATCGAATGGGCGATAAAGACACTGCCCGCGCGCGAAAGCTCATCGCCGAAGCGGGACTTCAATCGCTCTCGATGGAAGCCATAGGCTGGCTGCTCTCCGTTTTGACAGGCGATGCGGCATCGTTGAATGAAGTCACGGCGATCCGTCGTCACTTTGCCAATCGCGTGAGCGAAGAAGCTGGGACAGCGCACTTCGTCTCTTCATACAGCGACGGCGCGCATCTGCTGTTGCATTCGGATCGTCGGGCCGATGGCGTGATACTTGAATCGCTGATCGCCGATCAGCCCGC
>CAZPQE010000444.1:0-5733 GCA_964588615.1 uncultured Clostridia bacterium
AAGCTTGGGGAACGAAAGGCTATTGGGTGTTTCAGGACTACATCTATCAGAATCTAGTCAAGCGTATGGATTCAAGCATGAAGGTTATACGCCTGAACATGCTTTGCGCTTCGCTCTCTACGATCTTGCGCCACAGGGTGCGCGTCTTGTATTTGAGCGCCGGCGTTTCGTTTCGACGACAGTGGACGAAGTCCACCAGGCCATGCGCAACAATCCGGGTTTGCCGGACAAGAATGAATTCCTGGTCGCACTGAATTCCAAATTGAAGGCCAGACTCAACCTGAAATTCAGTTAGATCGTCCAAAAGCATTAAAGTTTGAAGAAAACAGAAATTTGCGCTGCCTGAATCGGGGTCACTGCGGTCTTGCGCTGATCGGATAGCGATATGTGAGTTTATCGTCCTAACATCTCGCGGACTTCCATCAAAAGGTTTCCAAGCATGTTCGCTCCGCTTCTTTTCCGGCAGCGATCACAGCGACAATCGCTCCAGAAGTTGTCATGCCACGTGTTGCCTTCGACGAGCCTCGCCCGTTTGGTCGCAAGCAGAGCCGCGCAATCTTTCATCTTTGAATTTCTCCACGAGCAACTTTCGCATCACCTCGATTCTTATCTTCTCCCAATCGCTGCGAAGCGCGACCCTTCGGCCCATCCGCTTCGCCAGCCCCGGAGTCGCAGACGCGCGGACGCGCTCGCGCTCCGCCTTATCCATTGTCTTTGCGGCTTGAAAGGCATGCTCCAGGGTCGGATACTCCGCACCTTCGTGAGCTACATGTGAAGGATAAAAATTTGACAGGAAGGCGAATTCCCCATCGAAGCTGTCGATGACTTCGCTCATCACTGACCCGCGCCGCCCGGTTCGTCTGCTTTGTTGCCGACAGTGACGGGGTTGGGCTTTCCTTCGAGGAACGGGCTTATCAGATTGGCAAGGCGCTTTTCTTCGACCTCGCGGCGAATGGAAAAATCCATCGACTGTCGCTTCGATTCCGAAATCTCCGCGCGCAGGGATTCTATCTCCGCCTGTCGCCGTTTGAGGTATTCTTCGACCTCAATGGTGACCTGCTGAATCTTCGACAGGTTGCGCCCCTCGGTCTCTTGCGCTTTTTCGTCGAGCATCTGCTGATAAGCGTCCAGCGCGCGGTCACGGCGCGCGGCGTCGGCTATTGGCACATCTGCGCCTATGCCCTTCGACGACAACGCGAGACTCACGGCGATGATCTTGACGCTCATCGGCTGATTGACCACCGCAGGGTTTTCCATCAACGTGGCCAGTTCATCAACCGTGCAGGGTGAACCGGCGATCCCGGCTTCCTTATAAATCTGCTCGAACGGTCTCTCAGACGGATCGCCCGCTTCGACAGCAGGAGCCTTGAATTTCGGAGCAGGCTCTCCGGCCACAAGATCAGCCACGCGCGGCCCTGTGCGCTGCGGAGGAGCCGAGCGTTGTTGCAGCGGAGGCGGCGCGGATTGACGCGGAGGAGGCGGCGCGGGCTGCGACTCTTCTTCAGGCACTACCTTGACGAAAAAGCCGAGCAGCGATTTGAACGCGCCACCGCCTTCTTTTTTCGAAGAAGGCTCTACTTCAGCCGTCTCGGTCGTCGAGCCGACGCCTTTCGACATGGCTTCCATTTCGCGGAGTATCTCTTCAGTGCTCTTGGGTCTGGGTGGTTGCTTGCTCGACATGGGACTCTTCTCCTTGCCTTTTCGTTTTGCCTTTTTCCTTTTGCCTTTTGCCTTCATTTCACGCGCCGCAGGCGCTCGTGCGGAGGCCGACGAGGTTCTTCCTCGGCCGTCGGTTCGTACTGCTGGCCGAAAGATCGGGCTTCCGACTGCGAGGCTTCGAGCGCGGCCATCCCTGATTCGCTGGCGTCAGCGATGAGCACATCTTCATAAGCGGTGCGGAATTCGTCGCTGATCGTGAGGTTGTCGAGCAGGTTGTTGACCAGATCGGAGATGCCTGCGACGTTGGTGAAGGTGTACACCTCGTCCTGAATCAGGCTGAGGGAATTTCTCACGACCTGCAAACGCGCTTCGAGCAGGCGAACCAGTTCATCAAGTTTCTGAATCCTCGCCAGCCGCTTTTTGAGGATGCTGAGGTTCTGGGTGAGCGCGTGTTTGACCTGGGCCGATTCTTCTTTTTCGACCGATTTTTCAGCGCGCGAGATTTCGTTCGAGAGCATGTTCTGGAGGTTGCGGTAATTGCGCGTCGAGAGCATGTGATGAGCGCGCAGCATGCGGGCGTACTCGAATCGGAATGATGAGAGCCTTTCGATCACTCCGGCCAGCATAGCGTTTCCGCCCGGATCGTTCATCTCGCTCGAACGCTTCTCGATCTCTTCGCACAATCGGCGGACGGAATGAAAATCGTTCTGGTAGTTGGCGGGAAGAGACATCACGATGGCTTTTTCAGTGTCCTGGGCTTCGAGCGCCTGGTCTTTGTTTTTGCGGGCGCGGATTATCCGCTGCACGCGCGAGTTCTGAGCGATGAACAGCGCGCCTATTTCGCCGGCGACAAGCAGCGGCAGGAAGCCCCAGAAATTTACGACCATCATCAGAAAAGCCATAACCCCGATATAAATCATATTGGGGTTGCTCTTCATCACTTCCTTGACGTAATTGATTTCTTCTTCAGCCATAGTCGCGTCCGGCTCAACCCTGATGAGTCATGAAGATCATCGACAGGGCATGGTCTTAGGTGACCTAGAGTTCGTGGCAGATGATGTTCGACTGCCCTCGCGAGGCATTCATCATCGCTTCTTCGAGAGCGGAAAAATCGCTCCCCATCGAATCGATGACGAATTTTGCAACCTCAAATGATGAATCCCATCGCTCTCTGCATTTTTTCGCCGTTGCCATTTCGACCTTACAGCCTGGGGAACTCGACGATTTTAATCTCTTTGCGAATTTCGGCAAACCTCGGAATGTCTTCGATGTCCTCCCGGTAAGCCAGTCCCTCGGCGATCAAGTCGTACTCCCTCATCACTCGCGCTCCCGGAATGGGGTTTCCCTGCTCGTCTCTATCTCTGCCGAGCAGATAAACATGATCCGATATGGTCAGCGCCGATGTCACGTCATGAGTGATGACGATGAAGGTGTTGAGCGTGTGCTGATGAGCTATGCGGTTGATGAGATTTATCACGTTGATGATGTTGACCGGATCGAGACCCGAAAACGGCTCGTCGAGTATGATGAAATGACGGTCTCTCATCAACTGCTGAAGTATGGCCACTCGCTGACGCTGACCGCCCGATAGCTGGACGGGCCATGAAAGTCCCTGCTTTACGAGATCGAATTCATCCAGATAATGCAATGCCTTTTCACTGGCTTCCTTCGAATCCATTCCCGCGCGCACAGCAGGCACGACGAGGTTGTTTAAGACGTTGAGGTCTTCGAAGAGCGGATACTTCTGAAAGACCACACCCACATCGCCCACCCGCACGGGCCGCATCTGATGAGCGACGCCGTTGGTTATTATCACCGACCCGCGTGTGGGACGATCCAGCCCGGCGATGATCCTCAGCGCAGTAGTCTTGCCTGACCCGGAGGGGCCGAGCAGGCTCACTATCTGAGGCCGGTCGGGGATGTCTTCGATCCTGAGATCGAGGTTCTTCAACGCGGCGAAGCTCGTGCCGTCGTTCATCGGAAAGTTCTTGCAGACTCCTTCGAGCGCAAGCAGGTCTCCGTGCGTCTCCTGTTCTCTGGTTTCCTGTTCGCTCATATTACGCTCTTTCCGCGATGAGGCTGTAGGGGAACAACAGCCGCTTTATCAGCAGGAATAGCCAGTCTTCGATGACGGCTATGACGCCGATGATTATAAGGTAGGCGTAAACTGCCGCAAGGTTGTTGGTCGAGTTGTAGGCGTATATCTGCGCGCCGATGCCGCCTTCGGTGCGGTTGAAAGTTTCTATCGCGGTTATCATCACCCACCCTATGGCGGCGTTCTGCGCGATCATATCGATCATCTGCGGAAGAGTCGGGCGGACGACGACGCTGTAGAACACCTGCCTGTCCCCAAAGCCCAGCACCCGCGCAAGCTCGTACTTCATTCGGGGAATCGCCGCTATAACTCCGGTCATGCTCGTCACCAGAAAGAAGGACATTCCGGTAGTGAGCATCGCCACCTTCATCGGCCACCCGATGGCAAACAGCGACAAGAAGACCAGATTGAACCCGACTATAGGAATGTAGCGCAGCCATTGAACCATTTTGTTGAACGGTTGAAAGAGCGGGATGACGCTCAGGTAGGCCACCGCCAGCGAGATGGCAGCCGAATAGAGCAGCCCCACTACGTTGAGCTTGAGCGTGACATAGACGTTGTAGACAAGCCCCGATGATCCCGGTTGGCTGTACATCTTTATGAGCGCGTCCCACACCTGCTGCGGTAGCGGAAGCTCCTTGATGTGATTTAGTAACCAGAAGGCCATCGCAATCGCTATCCAGATAATTATGAGGTTCGAGCGCGTAAAAGCGCCGATGTCTCCATAAACCCGGAAAACATCGGCGAAAGGCTTCGACTCCTGCGCGGCACGGGTTTCTGCCATAGTTGTCCTTCGTCCTTCGTCCTTCGTCCTTTGTCCTTTGTCGGAAACAAATGACGAAGGACAAGTGACAAAGGAGTAAGGGCTATTTCAAGATAATCACGACTCTTCGATTGGCGGCCTTCTCCTGCTCGGTGCGGTTCTGATTGCCCGGAAGCGGGCGATAGGGGCCGTAGCCTTCTATGGCGAGGAGTCGTCCGTCGCTGATGTTGATTCCTGTCGGGTCGCTGGCCCTGAGCCAGTCCCAGACGGATTGCGCGCGCCCTTTTGAGAGGGCGAGATTCGAACCCGTATCGCCCACGTTGTCGGTGTGGCCTTCGACTATCACCCGCGTGCTGGTGGCTCGGATGAGCAGGCTGCGAATCTGCTGAAGTGTGGCAATCTCAGAAGGCTTGATCCTGGCCGAGCCGGTGTCGAAGGTGATCTGGAAGGTGGATTCGACAACTTTGTTTTCCGTGCTTGAAGAAGACTGGCCGGGATCGAATTTCTCGGCGTAGATTCCCGTCGTGCTTCTCTCGTCGGTTATGTCGCGGATGAAACTCAGATCGACGACCTGCGAGGCCGAAGCGTAATTCGACAACCGGTCAGGCAGCAGTCGCTGCAATCGCTTTGCGTGATCCGTATAGGTGATGGCGAATATGCTTCGCTCGAATGGCTCGTTGCTGTCGATGCCAAACAGGTGACGCACTTCAGCGATGTTGTTGACGCGCGAGCCTCCGAGCGGGACTCCGTTTTCGGTTTTCACGTTGAAGTAAGTACTCCAGAAATTCGGCCCCATCCCCTGGAGGTTGAACACCAGAGCGTTGAGCACGGCTACGCGGTCGCGGAAGTAATTCGGGTCGGTCTTGATCTTTTCGTTCGATCGCGCGATGCAGCGAAGCAGAGTCTTGACATACTCGCGGTGCTGACGCAGCCAGTCTTCGTTGCCGAACAAAATGTGCGGCATCATGTAAGAGTACTCGCGGGTGGAGACGATCTTCTGAAGCTTTTCCGTATTGCCCCGGTGGTTGACCGTCGAGCGTTTCTCGAAGGCCATCACGTCGCCCGGAGTCCAGGTAGCTACAGCGTTGATTTCGAACTGCTCGGTCTGTCCCGTGGCGCGATTGCGCATGCTCACTTTGGCGTTCTGAGTGAACTTCTGCGCAGCCTCTATGTGATCGGTGGCGGAGCGGATGAGAGCGAGGTCTTCGCCTTCTTC
>CAZPQE010000445.1:0-5722 GCA_964588615.1 uncultured Clostridia bacterium
GTTCTCCGAGCGGAAGAGAAATTTCTTCGGGCCGCCATCGGAGCTTGTCACGAGGCGCGAGCGCGATCAGATGTTGGATTCGATCTGTCTGCTCTTCGATCTTTTCGAGAAGAAGGGATGAAATTGAAGACTGTTCACTCACTTGTGTTTCAGGGCTTGCCTGTCAGGGCTTGTTTGATCTTGTAGGAAAGAGCGGAAATGATTTTCGACATCGGCACATCGCCGGTGAATGTGGTTTTGATCTTCCCGCTGTTGATCGAAAACAGGGCGACCGTGAATCCGGTGTCGATTTCATAATGAAGGGTCATCGAGTCAGTGACCGCGTTCCAGGCCGCAGAAGGAAGCGCGCGAAGGTTTATGGTCAGTGGAAGTTCGATTGAAGTTTTCGAAGCGGCAGAGAGATCGAATTCTTTATCGCTCTTTCCTTCGGCCACCTGCTCGTCATTGAATTTGAGCCTGTAGTCAACATCCTTGAGTTTGAGCGCGGGACCAGGATTGGTTATCTCGACTGTGACCGTTGCATCGGCTGTCTGCTTGAGCCAGTTGATCTGATTGATCGCTACTCCCCTGAATTCGGCTGCGGGCTTTGCCTCCTGAGCCTGCGCCGTCAAAGCAGAGAGGATCAAAACGATGAGACTAATGGTTGCGGCTCTGATCTTGTGCTTCATAAACTTGCTACCTCGACTCGAATCTGTGCGCATCCATTCTAACTCACACCCGAATGATCTCAACCCGTAATTCGATGATGGGAGAAATCTACCCGACTCGATTGAATCGGGCAGAAGAAAGAGACATGAGTTCAAGCGTCGAAGTACATCTGGAATTCAAGAGGCGTAGGGCGCATGCGCACCGGATCGACCTCTTTGGTGCGTTTGTAAGTTATCCATCGCTCGATGAGTTCTTCGGTGAACACGTCTCCCTTGAGCAGAAAATCATGATCGGCTTCGAGCGACTCCAGCGCGCGGTCGAGCGAGCCGGGAAGGGTAGGGACGTTCTTCAACTCTTCGGGCGAGAGATCGTAGATATCTTTATCCAACGGTTCGCCCGGATCGATTCGATTCTGAATGCCGTCGAGTCCGGCCATCATCATCGCTGCGAATGCGAGGTAGGGATTGCACGACGGATCGGGGAATCGTATCTCAAGGCGCTTGGCCGCCGCCGACTGCGAGTACATCGGAATGCGGATGGCCGCCGAACGATTGCGCCGCGAGTAAGCGAGATTAACGGGCGCTTCATATCCGGGAACCAGGCGACGATAACTGTTGGTGGTTGGCGCAGCGAAGGCCGCGAGCGCAGCCGCATGTTTGAGAATGCCCCCGGCGTAGTGGAGCGCCGTTTCGCTCATTCCGGCGTACCGGTCTCCGGCAAAGAGCGCCTTTTCGCCTTTCCACAAACTCTGGTGACAGTGCATCCCGCTGCCGTTGTCTCCATACAGCGGCTTGGGCATGAAGGTCGCCGCCTTGCCGAAATAATACGCTGTGTTTTTTACCACGTATTTGAAGAGCATCACGTTGTCGGCTGTGCCCAGAAGAGTCGAGAACCGGAAATCGATTTCGCACTGGCCGCCCGATGCCACTTCGTGATGATGCATCTCAGGCTCGATGCCGACCTGCTGGAGGTTCTGCACGATATCGGAGCGCAGGTCGTGAAGCGAATCTACGGGAGGCAGAGGAACATAGCCTTCCTTGTGACGTACTCTGTAGCCGAGGTTGTTTTCGCTGCGCCCGGAATTCCATATACCCTCTGAGGAGTCGAAGCTGTAGCCCGCGCTGTAGACCTCGTTGTGATAGCTGACGTTGTCGAAGATGAAGAACTCGGCTTCAGGACCGAAGTAGCAGGTGTCGGCGATTCCTGTGAATTTCAGATAGCTCTCCGCGCGCTGGGCTGCCGAGCGCGGGTCCATTCCGTAGCCCTCGCCCGTCAGCGGATCGACTGCGTTTGCAAACAAACACAGCGTAGGCTCCTCGAAAAACGGATCGATCCAGAACCGGCGCGAGTCGGGGATCAACAGCATGTCGCTTTCGTTGATCGAAGCCCATCCGCGCAGGCTCGATGCGTCGAATCCGATGCCTGATTCGAAGCTGTTTTCGCTGAACTGATTCAACGGCACTGTGACGTGATGCCAGGCTCCAGGCAGATCAGTGAAACGGAGATCGACGAACTTGACCTGCTGCTCGTTGGCAAAGCTCATTACTCGCTTGGGCATATTCTTTTTTCCTTCCTGAAGAGATGACGTTCGATAGCGGGCGACTGAGGGTTGAGGATATAGCCGGTCGGGAGGAGTGTCAAGGAAGCAAAAAAATAAAGCCGCTGATTTTTATCAGCGGCCCGTTTAAGTTCTGATGTAAAGCCATGCCCCCTTATGCCTTCACATCTGAACTTATGTGTCGTCTTGTCTGTCGCTTCTCTCAGTGTTGAAGCGTTTGGTTTGCGTCAAATGGAAGGCAGGGCCCCCATCCTCCCTTCCATTTTCCGCACTTAGTTCTGCATCCCGCAGTTGCTCTGAGCAGAAGAGGTTTCTTTTCAAACTGTCGAACTGCTAGAACCGCAGTTGAGTTGAGCAACAGATGTGCCATCAAAATCATTCACGGGCTCCCGTTACAGATTGACCCTTTCGGGTTTTCAATTACGTCCGGCGACCTGAGAAAACACTTTCAGTTTTCACATGCCCCGGCTGCGCTTTTGTTGACAATTTACGTTAGCCTCTGATGACAAAATGTGTTATCTGGCGATTTCTGCTATCCCCCAAAGCTGGGATAGGCTCACAATGGAAAATCAATTCGACAGGACTCACTCTGCTATGCGCCATTTAACTACGCATTTTTGCGCTACCCCGTTGACAAAAAAAGTTGGTAACAGGCCCGGGTCTCATTTACACATCTGAGGAGAATTTCCACTGCCGCGTCTGTCTGAGTAATACCTCAGCTTCGGGAGGTACAACAGGCTGGCAGCCTGTTGAGTGCGTTGGGGTTTCTACGACAGGCTGGCCGACGGTCGTACTTCCTCCTCCCATAACTGAGGCACTACCGTCTGACATCTCTTAGGTTGCGGGCTGAAGCAAACAATCGCATAATGCTCGCTTGCGATCATCCGCATTTGATTACCTCAACTGGAAGGAGTAGGCGATGAGCAGCCCCGAAACCGAACGACTGGTGAGAGACTGGAACCGAATTCACAAACAGACTGCGCGCGCGCTTGAGGCCGCGCCCGATGACCGCCTGGACTGGAAACCCGGCGAAGGCATGTTCACTCTGCGACAACTGGTCACTCACATACCGGAAGCCGAAGCCGCAATCGCGCGCAGTGCTCTTGCAGGCTCGATGCAGAAAGTTAAACTCGGCCTTGAACAGGCTTCAGTCGCCGAGATAGTCGCCCTGTTCGATGCCCAACACGACCGCCTTGCGGAAGAAGTGTCCAAACTCACGCTTGAACAGTTGAAGGAGAAGATCGAAGCCTTCGGTCGCCAGATGTCGCGCCTGGCTCTGCTTCGCGGGCTCATCGAGCACGAAATCCATCATCGAGGCCAGTTGTTCACTTACCTCAGACTCGCGGGCGTGGAGCCTCCCGCTCTCTATGGTTGATTATGGCCCGCGCCTCGAATAAAGAGACACATTCGCGCGATGGATACGAGAGGGTGTTCGAGCGGATTTACCGGCTCGTGCTTCGCATCCCGCGCGGTCGCGTGATGACCTACGGCCAGATTGCTCACCTTCTGGATGATCGCTACAGCCCGCGACTGGTCGGCTGGGCTATGCATGCGACTCCGCAGGACGGGCGCAACATTCCCTGGCACAGGGTGATAAACTCTCGCGGAGGGATATCGACGGGCCGGGTCATTTTGCAGGAGCCGGAGTTGCAACGCTGGATGCTCGAAGCTGAAGGCATAGAATTCAACGTGCGCGGTTGTTGCGATCTGAGCCTCTATCAATGGTCGCCCCCGAAAAGAAAATCAACCGCCGCAAAGGGCGGCAAGACGAAAGGCAAGTCAACTCAAAAAGGAAAGCACAAATAGCAGAACATGGAAATCACCCCGGAGAAAGAACGAGCCATACGCGAAAAATTCAGCGTCAATCATTTCCCTCAACTTCTCGGCATCGAACTCGACACCATCGAACCGGGATCAGCCCGACTGAGCGTCGAGGTAACTCAGAAACTCCTCCAGCTTCAGGGCATCATGCACGGAGGGGCCATAGCCACGCTCATCGACACGGCAGTAGCATTCGCCATAGTCGGAGTCTCAGGCCCCGACGACCGCTTCACCACAGTCGAGATGAAGGTCAACTATCTGGCTCCCATAAACGAAGGCCGCATCACCGCCGAAGCCCGGCTCATACGCGATGGCCGGAGGATAGTGGTCGCCGACTGCGATGTGTACGACTCGAAAGGCAAACTGGCCGCCAAAGGATTGCTGACTTACATAAGGCTCAATTCCTGAGACAGGCGTGCGACCGAGGCTCTGCCGTAAAACGAGAAAAGAACCTTGCCTGGTTTCACCGTTTGTTCCGCTCCAGAATCTTTCCAATCTCATCGTTGGCCTGATCGAGGGCCTCCTGTGGAGAGAGCGCGCCGCTGTTGGCTCTGGACAAAAAGATGCCGAATGTGTTTTCTATCTCGTTCCACAGCCGGGTGCGCGGGCGCGGGCGGCTCGCCTCGAGAGACCTCAACTGCGCCGTGTAGGAAGGAAACTTAGCCATCAACTCCACATCCCTGAAGACTGATCTCCTCGTCGGAGGATTGCCCAGCGCGGCGGATTTTTTCATCTGTTCTGCGCTCGTCGCCCACAGCAGAAAATCGAATGCCGCGTCTTTGTTGCGCGCGCCTGCGGGGATCGCTATCAGCCAGTTGCCTATCTCGGCCTGCCCCGGCTTTCGGGCGGCAGGCATCGTGGTGATGCCAATCTTTCCGATGACTTTCGATTTCTGCGGGTCGGAAAACGCGCTTATCCATGCTGGCCAGTTGATGCTCATAGCGGCAGTTCCCTGAAGCAGATGGGCTGATACTTCATCTGCGTTAAAACTCACATAACCCGGCGGCGCGTGCTTGCCGAGTTCGAGCATGAAATCGAGCGCGGCCAGCGCCTCCGCGCTATTGACGGCGGGCCTGCCCTGCTGGTCGAACATCTCGGCGCCGAATGCCCAGAAGATCGGAAGAAAATCGGCCACCACCGCATTGCCCTGCGCCGCCCGCATCACATACCCGAACACCCTGGTACCTGCCGGCGACCCGGCCTGCTCTCGCTCGCTGATCGTCCTTGCCGCCTGCAGCACATTATCCCAGGTGGTTGGTTCTTTGAGCGCGTGCTTTTCAAAAAGGTCTCTGCGATAAAAAAACAACTGCGAGTTTCCCACATAAGGCAGGGCGTAAAGTGAACCGGTCTCGTAAGGGTCGCGGCACAGAGCCAGAGAAGCGGCGACGAAGTCCTCATCCGGCCCTGCGATGCCGCGCTTTTGATAAAGCGGGCCGAGGTGGGCGAGCAGGCCGGAGGAGGCGAATCGCGGAAACCAGGGGTCGTCGATCATTATCAGGTCGTAAGCCCCGGTCGAGGAACTGAGATCGATCAACTCTTTCTCGAAAAGGTTGGAGTAAGGAAACTGGGCTATCTCGATATGAACGCCCTTCTGCTTCTGGTATTCGAGGGCGGCCTGTTTGAGCGCGTCGCCTTCGACGCCTGAGACTATGGTCAGGGTCAGGTGTTTTGCGCCCTCGCCGCTTCGACATCCGG